>CAJFVL010000005.1 GCA_904420465.1 uncultured Clostridium sp. | reverse complement strand
GCCAACGGCATCACCGGCGGCACCAGCGAGACCACCTATTCCGGCGACGAGTCCGTCACCACCGTCCAGGCCGCTCTGATGCTGATGAAGGCCCTGGGCTACTTCCAGTACTCTTCCGACTTCAAGAGCGGCTGGGAGGTTGCCACCATCGCGCAGGCCAACCGCATTGACCTGTTCGACAGTGTGGAGTCCGGCGCCCGCAAGGCCCTGACCCGCAGCGACGTGGCCCAGCTGGTCCTGAACACCCTGGAGTCCGGTATGGTTGAGGCCGACGACAACACCATCAAGGTGGACACCGACGGCGTGACCGTCGAGGCCGGCAGCGTCACCTACAACTATATCACCAGCGACAAGGACTATGCCCGCGCCATCAGCGCTCTGGAGCCCACCTCCTCCACCAGCGCCACCAAGGGCTCCATCGTGGAGCTGGGCGAAAAGCCGTACAACGGCGACCTGAAGAAGGATGAGGGCAGCGACGACTTCAACCGTCCCGCCAACATCTGGACCTACGAGTCCTCTGAGATCGGCAAGTACGCCGACAGCGCCAGACAGTCCTGGACCACCAAGGTCTCTGAGAAGGACCTGTATCAGGCCGTGGGCTCCGCCGCCTATGACAACTACAGCTGGGCCATCTATCAGAACGGCGGCCTGGTGGCCGAGGACACCGTTTCCTCTCCCAACGCCGCCCGGGATCTGGCGATCTCTCACAGCAAGACCAGCAGCGAGCGCGTGCTCACCGCTGACAAGGGTGTCCTGACCGAGGTGTTCGTGGACAGCGACAAGGAGACCGTGGTTCTGACTCTGGTCGACACCGGTGTGGCCGAGGTCACCAAGGTCACTGGCACGGCTGGCGACTACGAGGTCACCGTCAGCTTCAAGACCAAGGTGAACAACGGCAAGGGCGCTGCTTATACGCCTGACAACAGCTTCACCACCGACCAGGAGTTCAGCCGGAACGACATCGTCATCTACACCGCCTCCGTGGCCTCCGGCGAGATTGAGTCCATGGCCGTGGCTGAGACTGTCACCGGCACTGTCTCCGCTGTGAAGAACGCCGACTATGTCACTCTGGACGGCACCACCTACAGCTACAACTACGCCTACACCAAGGCCGCCAGCGACAACGGCATCGGCACCGGCATCTACAACCTGGAGGACAGCGCCGCCAATGCCAACCCCGCTATCGACAAGGAGGCCACCCTGTACCTGGACGCCTACGGCTATGCCGTGGCCTTTGAGGGCAAGGCTGCCACTGCCGAGGACTACCTGTTCGTGAAGGAAGTGGGCGAGGTGTTCAACAGCGAGCCCTCCGCCAAGGTTGTGTTCTATGACGGCACCGAGGCCACTGTCACCATCGACAAGATCATTGACAGCGGCACCGCCTATGACGCGGTCAAAACCGCCAGTGTTCCTGCCGTTGACACTGAGAAGGTTGTTGCTGAGAACACTGTTTACAAGTTCATCAAGGGCTCCAACTCCTATGACCTGGAGGTTGTGGACGTGAAGTCCGGCACCTCCGCTACCATCAAGCAGGACGTTCCCAGCATTACTGCCTCTGGCGCTGCCAGCAACGCACCCACCAACAACAGCACTGTGTTTGTGGATGTGGAGAACAACAAGACCTGGACCGGCTATCAGAACGTGTCCGGCAAGACCGGCGCCGATGTTGAAGTTGTTCTGAACAGCGACGGCGTGGCCGAGATCGTCTTTATCCACGGCAACTTCACCAGCGAGGCCAGCGACGATGACTTCGTCATCCTGAAGGGCACCGGCTACCAGGCCGAGAAGGACAGCAACAACAAGACGGTTTACCGCTTCACCGACGCCTATGACGTCAACGGTGAGCAGCTGGATAATGTCTACACTGCCAACAAGACCCTGGCCGATGGCGCCAAGAAGGGCCTGTACCTGATCAACAGCCGCGACGGCGATGACTATATCCAGACCTGGAGCAGCAAGTTCAGTCTGGTCGGCAACGCCGGAACCGCCGCCGCCAACTATGCCACCGTGGCCAAGGACGGCGTCCTGTCCCTGAAGAACGGCATCACCTTCGGCGGCAGCTCCAAGCAGAATTTTGCCTACAACAACGACACCATCTTTGTGGTCGTTGAGCTGAAGGCCAACGGCGACGTGGATACCCTGCGCGTGGGCGATGTGGGCGAGATCACCACCTGGGATACTGCCTCCGGCGCCGACAACACCGACGTGACCGGCGTGTATGTCATGACCGTGGGCAACGACTATGACGACGCGCCTCTGGCTGAGACTGTCCTGGTTGTCATGCCTGACGACAGCGGCATCACCGGCGGCGGCGGCACCACCACCGGGGCCATCGCCGGCGCCACTGAGGTGAGCACAAAGGGCATGGTCACAGAGGGCAACTACGCCACCACTGTGGCTGACCAACAGGACTACATCAAGAACGTCCTCTCTGACGGACTTTATGTGTTCGACGATGTGACCTTCGCCGGTCTGGGCGTCAATGGCAGTGGTACTCCGATCGGCGGCAACGTGCCCACCGCGGCTGATTTTGCCGAGGGCGACGTCGTGACCTTCAAGTACAGCGTGTCCGCTGCCAATGCCAGCCAGGATGCTACCCTGTATATCCTGGACAGCAATGGAAGCCCGGTGTACAAGGAGACGGCCAATTCTGTCTCTGTTGGCGGCCACTACTTTGTCGTGATTGTCACCGACCAGAACGACCTGATCGGCAGCGGCAAGCAGTGGGAGAATGCCGGCAGCTACTCTCTGAAGTATAATCCTCTGACCGCCGGCAGCTACACCTACAAAATTACCTGCGGCGATCAGACCATCGAGGGTAAGTTTACCATTGAGTAATCTCTGATTGACGCGCATATCATCAGCACCCCCGGACCTTGGTCCGGGGGTGCGCTTTCTCTCTTATTTCAGCGCAATGTAATGAAAAACCTTGCCCTCCAGGTTTGTGACGATATTGGCCGCTTGGCTCTGATCCTGATAGAATGTGACGGAAAAGCCGCTGTCCGTAATTTCCGCACAGACAATGTTGCAGCGGTTATTATGGAGCCGCAGCGGGTGGCCGTCCAAAATCAAGCCGCCATAACAGTCATAGTGGTTGAGATCACAGTAAAAAAAGCAGGTAATGCCGTCCTCGGGGAACAGGAGCACCGCCTTGGGGCGGAACCCAAGTGAGATGATCCGGCTGGCTGTCCCGTCCCCAGTGTAGGTGCCTGTCACCAGCTGGGCCTTCTGGGCCAGTTCAGTCTTTGTGGCCATGCCGCCCAGCGCCGCGTCAATTTTCTGGTTGTCCTCGTTGAAGTCGGTGCGGAGCACCTTGTCCCCCGCCTCCCATTGGCACAGCTGGTAGCTGCTTGTGTAATTGCTTGCCATCTCTCATTTCCTCCTTGAAAAATATGGTAATGGGATTTGCCCACGATTTTGCAGGGGCGGTCTGCGGCCGCCTGTGGGCGCGCGTTTTGCCCGTTTGCCAGGGCACGCCGTATTCCCCTCCTCGCCCTTCCGCGCGCATCCTCCCTTTGTTGTACGTTTGCATACAAATAGCGGGAAAAAATCTGCATTGATCCATTCCCGCCGCCGGGATTGTCCCAAAACAGCGCAAAAAAACAGGCCCCGGGGGGGCCTGTCCATCGGCTTTGGGATTCAGATGAGATGTTACCGGGTCAGCAGCAGGACATGCTCCGGCGCCACCCCCAGCGCCTGGGGGAGGGGGTCGGGCTTTTCGCTCTTTGCCATCCGCCACCACAGGTCGGGGGCGCCGGGGGCCTGGTTTTCAAAGCGGAAGAGAACGTTCCACTCAAAGGGCTCTTCCAGCGCCTGACGGCAGGCGACGGGCTGGCGGTTGCGCTCCTCCCGGTGCTGAAAGTGGTGGGCCCGGATGCCCACGGCGGCAAGAGCTTCGGGCACCGGCCGGGCGGCGGTGAGGCGGACGCCCCAGTCGGGGACCTCCACCTGATATTCCCCCGATTTTCGGGCCGGGGCGATGTTCTTGCAGCCGGTGAGCCGGGCGGCGGCCGTGCTGCCCGGGTCGGCAAAGACCTCCTTGGTGCCCCCCTCCCGCAGCAGCTCCCCGCTGTCCATGATGCACAGGCGGCTGCACATCCGGTAGGCCTCGTCCCGGCTGTGGGTGACCAGCAGAGTCTGATGGCCCAGCTGATGGATCAGCCTCTGAAGCTGGGGCTGAAGCTGGTCCCGCAGATGGGTGTCCAGGGCGGAAAAGGGCTCGTCCAGCAGCAGCAGCCGGGGCTGGGTGGCCAGGATGCGGGCCAGGGCCACCCGCTGGGCCTGCCCGCCGGACAGCTGGCTGGGGCGCAGCTTCTCCAGCCCATCCAGCTGGAGGAGGTCCACCATCTCGGCCAGCGTCTTGTCCCTGCCCGCCCGGCCGCGGAGACCGCAGAGGATATTCTGCTCCACCGTCATGTTGGGGAACAGGGCATAATTTTGGAAGAGATAGCCCACCCGGCGCTCCTGGGGACGCAGGTTGATCCGCTTCTCCGAGTCAAAGAGAATCCGGCCGTCCAGGGCGATGTACCCCCGGTCGGGCCGTTCCACCCCCGCGATGCACTTGAGGGTCATGCTCTTGCCGCAGCCCGAGGGGCCCAGCAGCCCGGTGATCTCATCCCCGGTGGAAAACTGAACCCGGAGATGAAAATTCCCCAGCCTTTTTTCAATGTCAACCGTCAGATTCACGCGGCCGCCTCCCTTCTTCTGCGGCGGGTGCTGTTTTTCTGCTCCAGCATGTTGACGGCCAGCAGAACCACGGCGGAGATGGCCAGGTTGACCAGCACCCACCGCATGGCCATCTCATCATCCCCGGTGCGCCAGAGCTGGTAGACGGTGGTGGAGATGGTGGCCGTGCGGCCCGGGGTGTATCCGGCGATCATGGAGGTAGCGCCGTACTCCCCCAGGGCCCGGGCGAAGGCCAGCACCGTTCCGGCAATAATGCCCTGCCGGCAGCAGGGCATCCGCACCCGCCAGAAGATCCAGGTGTTGGAGCGGCCCAGAGTCTGGGCGGCGTAGGCCAGATTGGGGTCAAAGCTCTCAAAGGCCCCCCGGGCGGTGCGGTACATCAGGGGGAAGGCCACCACCGCCGAGGTAAAGACGGCGGCGTACCACACCATGGTCAGCCGCAGGCCGAACATCTCCAGCAGCCAGGCCCCCAGGGGACGGCGGGGGCCCATCAGCCGCAGGAGAAAATAGCCCACCACTGTGGGCGGAAGCACCAGCGGCAGGGTGAGGACCACATCCAGCACCCCCTTCACCAGCCGGGGCAGCTTTGCCACATAGTAGGCGGCAAAAATGCCGGAGAAGAAGATCAGCACGGTGGAGATGGCCGCGATGCGCAGGGAGTTGAACAGGGGAAACCAGTCCATAGAAGCACCTGCCTCAAGCGGAGAGTGAAGAGTTGAGAGTGGAGTGAGGAGATAGGAGATAGGAGTTGATGTGCCGCCGTTGGCGGCTATTTTAATCCGTCCGGCTTTGCCGGACTCCGAAGCTCCTATCTCCTCACTCCTAACTCCTATCTGTCAAGCGGCTTGCCGTTTCGGCGGCTTACAGGACAGTGAACCCCACGCCCTCCAGCACGGCCACGGCCGCCTCGTCGGTGCGGATGTAGTCCAGGAAGGCCTGGGCGGCGGCCTGAGCGGCCTCGCCGCTGCCGCTCTTCATGACGGCGGCGGGGTAGATGACCTGGCTGCACATGTCCTCGGTGGCCTCGTCCACCCGGGTCAGCTCATAGGTGAAGGCGTCGGTGGCGTAGATGATGCCGGCGTCCACGGCGCCCTCCTTTACCTGAGTGGCCACCTCGGAGACGTTAGAGGCATAGGTTACCTTGCCGTCGGTCTCCAGCTGGGCGATGTCGATGCCCAGGGTGTCCAGAATCTCCAGGGAGTAGGAGCCCACCGGCACGTCCTCGTTGCCCAGGCACAGCAGGGACAGCTTGTCGGTGGCCAGATCCTGGAAGGACGCAATCCCGGCGGGATTGTCGTCGGGCACCGCCAGCACCACCTTGTTCTCCACAAAGTTCACCCGGGTGTCGGAGTAAACCAGATCGTTGCCGGCGGTGTTGGTGCCGGTGGTGTCGGCGGCGTCCAGGGCGTCCATCTGGGCCTGACCGGCGGAGATGAACAGGTCGCAGGTGGCTCCCTCCAGAATCTGGTCCCGCAGGGTGCCGGAGGAGTCAAAGGTGAAGATGAGCTCCACATTGGGGGCCGCCTCTTTGTAGAGGCCGGAAATCTCCGTCAGGGTGGCCTCCATGGAGGCGGCGGCAAAAACAACGACCTCCACCGGCTCCTCTGTCTGGGAACCCGAGGCCTCCCCCTGGGACTGGGAGCCGCCGGAGCTCTGGCTTCCGCTGCTGGAGCTCTGTCCGCCGCTGCAGGCGGCGAGGGCCAGCAGAAGGCTGCAGGAGAGCAGAATAGACAGCATTTTTTTCATTGTGTGTTCCTCCTTTGCCGTGAAACAGGTTTCTCTCTATACCCAAACCCGCCTTGTCGGCGCGCTTCGCCCGGCGGGGACAGGCCGTTTCGCTTCTGCGAGCGCACTGCTCCGGCGTCAGCCGGGCCGGCGTCCGCAGTCCTGGGGGATGCCCCGCAGCAGCTGGATGGCGTGGGGCATCTGGTCCAGAAACACGTCCATGCTCTCCCGGCAGGCCTTGACGCTGCCGGGCAGGTTGATGATCAGGGTCCGCCCCCGCACCACCGACACCCCCCGGCCCAGCATGGCTCTGGGGGTGATGGCCAGACTGGCCGCCCGAATGGCCTCGGCAATGCCGGGGACCTGCCGGTGGGCCACCGCCAGGGTGGCCTCCGGGGTCACGTCCCGGGGGGAGAGGCCGGTGCCCCCGGTGGTGAGGATCAGGTCCAGCTGCCGCTGGTCGGCCAGCCGTATGAGGGCCTGCTGGATCTGGGGCTGGTCATCGGGCAGAATCAGCTGCTCCGCCACCTCAAAGCCGGCCTCTGTCAGACGCCGGGCCACGGCGGGGCCGCTCTCGTCCTCCGTCACCCCGGCGGCGCAGCGGTCAGACAGGGTGATCACCGCCGCCTGGGGTGGGAGGGGGGCCTTGCGCTCCTCCACCGTCATCTCATCTCCCACAGAGATCTTGCCCCCCTCCAGCACCCGGGCAAAGACCCCCTCCCGGGGCATGATACAGTCGCCCACCTGATGGTAGATGGCGCAGTGGCTGTGGCACTCCTTGCCGATCTGGGTCATCTCCAGCAGGACCTCCCCGCAGCGCAGCAGAGTGCCCACCGGCAGGGCGCGGAAGTCAATGCCCTCCACCAGCAGGTTCTCTCCAAAGGCGCCGGGGGCCACGTCGGCCCCCCGGCGCTTGAACGCCTCCACCTTGTCGGCGCTGAGGAGGCTGACCTGCCGGTGCCACCTGCCTCCATGGGCGTCGCCGGACAGTCCCCAGCCCGCCTCCAGACGGGCCCGTCCCACATTTGCTTTCTGGGTCCCCTTCCGGGGGCTGGTGCAGACAGCCAAAACGGTTCCCATGGGCTTACCCTCCAATCTGATTCATGCTCCGGTGCTCCGGCGCGGCCAAGCCCAGCCCGAAGCAGTGGGCCGCCGGCTTCTGCCGGATGGCCTGGGCCATAACCCGGCGCAGCTCCGCCACGCCGCAGCCCGCCCGGAGGAGGGGGCGCAGCTCCACCCCCGTCTCGTAGCACAGGCAGGGCTTCAGAACCCCCGTGCTGGTCAGGCGGACACGGTTGCAGTCCTGGCAAAAGCTGTGGCTCACCGCCTGGATCAGCCCGATGCGTCCCATCAGCCCCGCCGAGCCGTAGTAGACCGCCGGGCCGCTCCCGCGGCGCTCGCCGGTGGGGGACAGGTCGGGCCAGACCGCCAGCAGCTGCTCCAGGATGGGCTCCCGCCGGCGGTGGGATTGAACTCCGGGGCCGATGGGCATGGCCTCAATGAACCGCACATCCACCGGAAGCCGCTGGGCGATGCGGGCCAGGGGGATCAGCTGGTCCGCCGTCTCCTCCAGGGCCACGGCGTTAAGCTTGGTGGGGATGCGGGTGCTGCACCGCTCCACCGCCGAGAGGACCTGGGCCGGGTCCCGGCTGCTCCGGGTCAGGGCCCGGTACTGGGCCGGGTCCAGGGTGTCCAGGCTGACATTCACCCCGTCCAGCCCCGCCGCCGCCAGCTCCTCCAGGTGCTCCTCCAGCAGCAGGCCGTTGGTGGTGAGGGAGACCCGTTCCACGCCGGGCAGATGCTTCAGCGCCCGGATGAAACCGGCGCACCCCCGGCGGACCAGGGGTTCGCCCCCCGTCACCTTGAAGCAGGTGATGCCCAGGGTGACGGCAACCCGGGCCACCAGCAGCAGCTCCTCATAGCGCAGCACCTGCTCGTGGGGGAGGGGGGGCACCCCCTCCTCCGGCATGCAGTAGCGGCAGCGCAGGTTGCAGCGGTCGGTGACGGAGATGCGCAGATAGTTGATTTCCCGCCCCAGCCCGTCACGCATGGCTGTCCTCCGCATGGAAGTGCCCGCTTTTCCCCCCTGATTTTTCCAGCAGGCGGATGCCGTCCATGACCATTCCCCGGTCGGCCGCCTTACACATGTCGTAGATGGTCAGCAGAGCCGCGGACACCCCGGTGAGGGCCTCCATCTCCACCCCGGTGGGCCCGGTGCAGCCGGCGGTGCACCGGACCAGGACGGCGCACCCCTCCTCGTCCAGCTCAAAGGACACCTCCGCCTTTGTCGGGTTCAGCCGGTGGCACAGGGGGATCAGGTCGGCGGTCCGCTTGGCGGCCATGATGCCGGCCACCTGGGCCACCCCCAGCACATCTCCCTTTTTTGTCCGGCCCGCCCGCACCAGGGCGAAGCACTCCGGGGACATGGTGATCCGCCCCTGGGCTACGGCGGTGCGGACGGTGGGGGCCTTGTCCGATATGTCCACCATCCGGGCGTTGCCCTCCCTGTCAATGTGGGTCAATTCCATGGCGCGCTCCTTGTCAAACCTCAGATTCCGGTGCCGAACCCGCAGTTGGGGAAGTGGCACACGTCACAGCTCAGACACAGCCCCCCGCGGCCCAGTCCGGCCAGCCACTCCGCCGTCACCGGCACCCCAGCCAGCAGGCGGGGGAGCACCAGGTCAAAGATGGTGCGCCCGGCGTACATGACGCACCCGGGCAGGCCGCACACCGGCCGGCCGTCGGGGAGGTAGGCCATCAGGAACATGGCCCCGGGGAGGACGGGGGCCCCGTAGCTGACCACCCGGGCCCCCGACTGCCGGATGGCCAGAGGGGTGCGGTCATCCGGGTCCACGCTCATGCCCCCGGTGCACAGGATCAGCTCCACCCCCGCGTCCGCCATCTCCCGGATGGCCCCGGTGATCATCTCCGGGTTGTCATCGCAGACCCGGTGGGCCGCCATGGTGCAGCCATACTCCCCCAGCTTGTCCGCCAGCACCGGGGTGAACTGGTCCTGGATGCGGCCGTGGTAGACCTCGCTGCCTGTGGTCACCACCCCGAAGGACAGGGGGCGCAGGGGCAGCAGCTGGAGGATGGGCTCCGGCCCCGCGGCCCGCTTTGCCGCCTCCATCTTCTCCTTCTCGATGACCAGGGGGATGATCCGGGTGCCGCACAGCTTGCCCCCCGCCTTCACCGGGCCCGGGACACGGGCGGCGATCATCATCTCCCCCAGGGAATTCACCGCCCGCAGACGCTCCGCATCCACCAGAAACAGCCCGTCGTACCGGGCGGTCAGCTCGATTTTGCCCTCTCTGGGCTGGCTGGCCTCCATCCCCGGCCCCTGGCAGAGGTCCCGCAGGATCTCCGCCCCCTCGTCCTCGTGGAGCATGTTCTCGTTGTGCTCCCAGACATAGATGTGCTCCTTGCCCACGCTGAGCAGGACGGGCACATCCTCCTCCCGAATGATGTGCCCCTTGCGGAACACCGGACCCTTCTCCACCCCGGGAATGATCCGGGTGATGTCGTGACAGAGCACCTGTCCCACGGCATCCTGGACTGGCAGAAGCTTCATGATTGCTTGACCTCCTGTTGAACTGCCGGGGCCGGCGCGCCGGACGCCCGATGCAGGATTGTATTTCTCTCCCAAACATGCTACAATGTCAACCATATCAGCGTGTGATGCAAGGGAGTGCGTTTGATGAGACAACGTTCAGAACGGCCCTGGGTGCTGGTCCGGGGGGCTGGGGATCTGGCCAGCGGCATCCTGCTGCGGCTTCATGTCTGCGGCTTTCGGGTGGCGGCCGCCGAGTGCGCCGACCCCTCCGCCATCCGCCGCAAGGCGGCATTCTGCCCCGCTGTGTGGCAGGGGGTGTCCCGGGTGGAGGGGGTCGCCTGCCGCCTGATCCGGGCGGCGGCGGAGGCGGAGGAAGTGAGCCTGGCCGGGGAGATCCCGCTGCTGGTGGACGAGGACCTCTCCTGTCTGCCGGTCCTCCGTCCGGCGGCGGTGGTGGACGCCATCATCGCCAAGCGGAACCTGGGCACCCGCCGGGACATGGCCCCCATCACGGTGGGGGTTGGCCCTGGCTTCACCGCCGGCCGGGATGTGGACGCGGTGGTGGAGAGCATGCGGGGCCACCATCTGGGCCGGGTCCACTGGCGGGGGAGCGCCCTCCCCGACACGGGGGTCCCCGGCGAGATCGCCGGATACACCAGCCAGCGGGTGCTCCACGCCCCCGCCGGCGGTCCCATGGTCTATGTACGGGACCGGACGGGACAGGTCATCGACATCGGCGCGGTGGTGGAGGAGGGACAGGTCATTGCCCGGGTGGGGGAGGTCCCCGTCCTGGCCTCTCTGACCGGCGTCCTCCGGGGGCTGATTCGGGAGGGCTACCCTGTCACCAGGGGCCTGAAGATTGCCGACATCGACCCCCGGCTGGAGCAGGTGGCCTACTGCGACACTGTCTCGGACAAGGCCCGGGCCGTCGGAGGCGGGGTGGTGGAGGCCCTGCTGGCGGCGGGAGAACAGAAGGGCGTCTCCCTGCTATAGCTCCAAAGGGCGTTTATGCGGTCAGCCAGGACCAGAGGGAGCCGGACAGCCGGTTCAGACTTCCGGCACGGCAGCGCAGCCCCCGGGCCTGAACCCGGCGGGCCAGTTCCGTCCCCGACCGTGTCCCCTCCGGGGTGTCCGCCTGATTGAGAAACACCCGCAGCCGGCCGGGGGGCAGTCCGGAGGAGGACGCCGCCTCCAAAGCGCAGAACAGCAGCTCCTCCGGCCCCACGGGGGTCTCGGGGTGGGCGGCCCACTCCGGCCTGAGGGCGAAGCGGTGAACGGCCTCCCCCACCGGACGCCCCAGGGCGGAGAGCCCGGCCACAATCAGGCACAGGTCGGTCCCGGGCAGCAGGACCGGCTCGAATGGGGCGTGCAGCTTCAGAGGCAGGCCCCGGGAGCCGTCCCCCTCGTAGAGGGTCAGCCGGGCCGCCGTCAGCCCCAGGGACAGCAGGGAATCAGGCAGCGGAGCAAGCCTGCCCTGCCCGGCGCTGCTGCCCGCGCATACCGCCCCCGGCTGGGCGAGGGCGGCCAGCAGAGACGCCCGGTCCGGGTCCACAAGCAGGAGGCGGCATTCCGGCGGCCGGATGGGGAATATATGGGTGGTGGTGGTGACCAGTGCGGAGCAGCGCTCCCCCGCCTCCCGGGCCAGACGTCTCAGAGCGGTGGTTTTGCCTCCGGCTCCGATGATTCCAATCTGCAAGGTCGATCCGCCCCTATCGCCGTTTGTGTGCTCTGTGTTTCTGCAATCGTGATATTTTTAAAAATATCACGGCTTGAAAATTATAACAGAAGAGCCCCTGAATTGCAAGCTGGAATTTGCGGCATGCCTCCGCCCTCCGGTGCGGGGAAGCATGCCGGGGGAGGCTCATTTGCCCCCGTGGACTGTGACCCAGGCGTCCTCCCGCTGTGTGACATAACCAATGGCCGCGGCCTCCGCGCCGGCGTCTCGCAGCTCGTTCAGGCAGGGGGCCGCCGCCTCCTCCGGCAGGGCGATAAGCAGGCCGCCGCTGGTCTGGGGGTCGTAGAGCAGGTCCTCCAGAGCAGAGGCGAGGGCGCCCCGGACGGCGACGCTTGCCCCGGCGGAGGTGCGGTTGCGGTGGAGGCCGGAGGGGAGAAACCCCATGCCGGCCAGAGTGAGGGCCTCGGGGTAATGGGGGACCCGGTCCGCCAAAATGTGCAGGGTGCACCCGCTGCCGCGGGCCATCTCCAGGCTGTGACCCAGCAGCCCGAAGCCGGTGACATCGGTGCAGCTGTGAGGATGGTGACCCACCATCACATCCCGGGCGGATTTGTTCAGCGCGGCCATCTGCCGCCAGACCCGCGCCATGACGGACTGCTCCGCCATTCCCGCCCCGGCGGCGGCAATGAGCACCCCGACGCCCAGGGGCTTGGTCAGGATGAGGATGTCGCCGGGCCGGGCGCCGCTGTTGGTGAGCACCTGATCCGGGCGGACAAAGCCGGTGACGGACAGGCCATAAAGAGTCTCCGCTCCGTGGATGCTGTGTCCGCCGGAGAGGGCGGCCCCCGCCTCACAGACCTTTTCCCCGCCGCCGCGGAGAATTTCCCGCACCGCCTGGAGCTCCATCTCCTCCGGCACACACAGCAGGTTGAGAGCCAGCCTGGGCTCACCCCCCATGGCGTACACGTCACTCAGGGCGTTGGCGGCGGAGATCTGCCCGAACAGGAAGGGGTCGTCCACCATCGGGGGAGAGAAGTCGGCGGTCTGAACCAGGGCGGTGCGGTCGTCCAGCAGATAGACGCTGGCGTCGTCGCTCTTGTCCCGCCCCACGATCAGGCGGGGGTCGGCGGGGGCGGGAAGGCCCTCCAGCATCCGGGCCAGGTTGTCCGCCCCCACCTTGGCCCCGCAGCCGGACAGCCCGAGCCCGCCGCCCCGGGCTGCGCAGGAGGCCGCCCGCCCCCCTTCCGCCCGGTAGAGCACCTGGTACCCGCCCTCCTCCGTGACGCGGACAACCTGCTCCACCTCGTCGGTGTGGAGCTCCTGGGGATAGGGGCCGGAGCACTCCCAGCGCACACAGGTGCCGCAGCTGCTGCTCAAGGCCCTGGGGACCGGCATCAGCTGGGCGGGCAGTCCATGGGAGTCGCACAGCTTTTTGCAGCGCATGGCCCCGAAGCGGGTGGTGCAGGTGGCGATGCAGATCATGATGGCGTCCCTCCTGTACGGATGTTTCCCCTGCAGTATAGCAGGGGAGGAGGGACACTGTCCAACCCTATTTTCGATAATATCTAAAAAAACCTGTTTGATTTTATTCCGGATCTGACCTATACTGGCCGGGAGTAAGGAGGGGACCCTTTGAATCCGATCTATTTTGACAACGCCTCCACCTCGTTTCCAAAGCCCCCCGCTGTGGCGGAGGCGGTGTACCGCTGCCTCACCCGGTGCGGCGGCAATGCCGGCCGGAGCAGCGGCGGCGGGGCCTACGCCGCGGAGGAGCTGCTTTACGAGACGCGGCAGCTGCTGTGCCGGCTGTTTCACGGGCCGGACGGCCGGAATGTGGTGTTTACAAAAAATGTTACGGAGAGCCTGAACGTCCTGCTGAAGGGTTTCCTGCGCCCGGGGGACCATGTCCTGGTCTCCTCCATGGAGCACAACGCGGTGATGCGGCCTCTGGCGCAGCTGGGCCGAATCGGGGTCACCTTCACCCGGGTCCCATGCCGCCCCGACGGGACGCTGGAGACGGAGCGGCTGGAGGAATGCCTGCAGCAAAGCACCCGGGCGGTGGTGATGACCCACGCCAGCAATGTGTGCGGCACCGTCCTGCCCATCCGGCGGGTGGGGGAATTCTGCCGGGCCCACGGCCTGCGGTTCTTTGTGGACAGTGCCCAGACCGCTGGCCTTCTGCCGCTGGATATGGAGGAGATGCGCATCGACGCCCTAGCCTTTACCGGGCACAAGGGGCTGCTGGGCCCACAGGGGATTGGGGGCGTCCTGTTCGGGGAGGGGCTGGCCGGTGAGCTGGAGCCGCTGATCTCCGGGGGGACGGGCAGCGCCAGCCACTCGGAGGAGGTTCCGCCCTTTCTCCCCGACCGCTTCGAGGCGGGGACCCTGAATCTGCCCGGGATCGCCGGACTGCGGGCGGGATTGCTCTGGCTGCGGGAGACGGGAATGGAGCGGGTCCTTGCCCATGAACTGGAGCTGACCGGCCGCTTTTTGGCGGGACTGAATGCACTGGACCCGGAGAGGAGCCGTTTTTGCCCCGTCGGCCGCCCGGACCTCACCGGGCGGGTGGGGGTGGTTTCCGTGCGGACGGGGCCGGCAGACCCGGCCAGGGTGGCGGCCCTTTTGGACGAGGACTATGGCATTGTGACGCGGGTGGGACTCCACTGTGCCCCCGCCGCCCACAGGACACTGGGGACCTTGCCGGCGGGGACGGTCCGGTTCTCCTTCGGCTGGCAGAATACGCCGGAGGAGGTGGACCGGGCGCTGGCCGCGCTGGAGGAGCTGATGGGCCGCCCGGGCTGGAGTCCCATGGATCAACGGGAGGAGAGGGGAAGATGAAGGAGCTGTTTTTGACCCTGGAGCAAATCCTTCGGGCGGGGCGGCCCGCCGTGCTGGTCACCATCACCGCCAGCGGCGGTTCGTCCCCCCGGGGGGCCGGGGCCCGGATGCTGGTAACGGAGGAGGGGCTTCGGGCCGGCACTGTGGGCGGCGGTCTGCTGGAGCACCGCTGCATCCAGCAGGCCCGGGAGCTGCTGGGCGGCGCCGGCCCGGTCCGGCAGGACTTTGTCCTGAATCAGGAGGTTCGGGGCGGGCTGGACATGGCCTGCGGAGGACAGGTCCAGGTCCTGTTCACCCCCATCCCCGCCGGGGACGCCGGCATGCTGGACCTGTGCCGGGACGCGGGAGCCCGCTTTGCCTCGGGGGAGCCCTTCTGGCTGCTCATTCCCCTGGAGGAAGGGGCCGCCCCCGCCTTGTGGCCCCGCCGGCCGGGGGGGGCGGCGGGGGACCTGCCTGTTGAGGTGACGGACGGCCTGCCCAGGCACCCTGTTCTGCGGGAGGCGGAGGGGAGAAGCTGGTTCTGTGAGCCTGTTCAGCAGCCGGGAATGGTTTATATCTTTGGGGGAGGACATGTGGCCCAGGCCCTGGTCCCTGTGCTGGTTCCGCTGGACTTCCCCTGTGTCGTGCTGGAGGACCGGCCGGAATTTGCCGACCCCGCCCTGTTTCCCGGGGCCCGGGAGGTGCGGGTGGCGGATTTTGCCCGGCTGGAGGAGCAGATCACCGTGACCCGGGATGACTACCTGTGCATTATGACCCGGGGGCATCAGCATGACCTGCTGATCCAGCGGCAGATGCTCCGCACTCCAGCCCGGTACATCGGCGTCATCGGCAGCGCCCGCAAGGCGGCGGCAGCGGCGGAAAAGCTGCGGGAGCTGGGCTTTTCTCAGTCCGATCTGGACCGGATTGTCTCCCCCATCGGCCTGCCCATCGGGGGGGACTCTCCGGCGGAAATTGCCCTCTCCATCGCCGCTCAGCTGGTTCAGTACAGGTCAGGAAGAGCGCCGGTCTGAGACCTGGCCCGTTCCAGCTGAATCAGAAGGGAACAGTGAAATAAAACGTAAGACGGGGTATCAGAGAAGATCTGATGCCCTGTCTCAATTTTCTAGGCTGACTTGCGGCAGAATGAAAGAGCTTACTGCATCTGTTCAAAAACTTCTCTGGTCAGGTCGATAAAGTCTTTCGCTGCCTTGCTCTGGTAGCGGTTTCGGTGAAAGGCGATGACAATCTCTTTTTTCAACTCCTGCGTAGGGAAAGGGAAAATATGAATCTTTTCCCGGTCAGGGCCGATGCCCATAAGGGCCTTTTGGGCAAACGATTCAAAGCTGAATGTAATTCCCATTCCACGAACACAGAGTCCCAAAAGGGTCTCAATATCTGCGCTCTCAATTAAAATTTTAAGCTCTAAATGCTCTTTTGTAAGGAGTTGGTCTGCAATCTCACGGACCCGATTTCCTTTCCGCATCATAAGAAACGGTACGTCCTGAAAGGCGGTCAGATCCACTCCATGATGCAGAAAATGGCTGGCAACAGTGCGTGGATTGGGAAATTTCCGTTCCAGTATACTCTTGGGGACTACCAAACATAGCTGTTCCCACATCACATGGACGGTCTGAATTTGTTCGCTGGCAAAGGGAGGGAATCCAACCAGAAGATCCAGGTCTCCGTCCAGCAGCAGCTTTTCCAGCTCATTTGAGATCCCGGTGTGCAGGGTTAATTCGATGGTGGGGAACCGCTGGGTAAAAATGGGGAGCACCTCCGGAAGAAAGATCCTCCCCCTGGCGTAAGAGGTCCCGATGGACAGATGCCCGCTGCGCAGGTTGATAATGTCGGAGAGCTGAATGGTCATCTGGTTTTCTAGGTCTATAATCCGCTCTGCATGTTCCGCCACACATTTTCCCGCATAGGTGAGCCGAAGCTTGGGCGTGCGTTCGAAAAGCGGGGTGCCGCACTCTGCTTCCAGCCTTCGGATGTGTCCGTTGAGTGCCTGCTGAGAGAGGTAGAGCTTTTCCGCCGCCTTGGTATAGCTCATCTCCCGCGCTACGGTCAGAAAATACTTTAAATTTTGAAAGTTCATTGCCTCACCGCCATGTGATTGATGGGATATAAAAATAGATTTTTATAAATAGATATCTTTAATCTATCATAGCGGGCAAAAGACTGTCAATCTATATTATTTTACACCTATATTTCAAATATTAGTTTGCCAATAACTGGCGTATTAACTAAATATAAAGAATTTATTTTGTGAAATACATCCAATAAGAAGAGGCTTATAAATATAAACGTTTATTTTTTGTCCTAATAGTGCTGTTTTACAATAGAGAATCTCGATGATATAATGCAGCTATCAAAGATAAAAATTGTTCATTTTCACCACGCTACTCATTCTGTTGGAAGTGGGGCGGGTGAGGTACAACACACAGTCAGGAGGATTGCTTATGGCGATGTATGACGTATCCGGGGCCTATGACATGCACATCCATACCGGCCCTGATCTAGTGGAGCGGGTTGGGGATGATATCGAGGTTGCCCAAGCTTGCGAAGCTGCCGGCTTTAAGGGAATTTTGCTGAAAAACCATTTGGAATGTACGGTCAGCCGTGCCTATCACGCCCAAAAGCAGGTTTCCACACTCCGGGTTTACGGCTCCCTTGTGCTGAATGCCTCCGTGGGAGGGATCAACCCCTTTGCAGCGGAGGCGGCCATGAAAATGGGGGCAAAGGAAATTTTTATGCCCACCTTTTGCTCCAAGGCGGACTTTCAGGTACACGGAAAGGGAGAGACCGTTCTCCACAAATATGGCCTAAAAACTGGCATCATGCCCTATGGGGTCCTGGACGAGGCTGGAAATCTCATCCCGGCGGTGGATCTTATCCTGGAGCTGGGGCGGGACTACCAGGTCCCTGTGGCCACCTCCCACCTAAGCTATCAGGAAGCCCTCCTCATTTGCCGCAAGGGCAAAGATATCGGGACCACCGTTATCGTGACCCATCCGGAGTATAAGGTTCCCGCGCTGAACTGTGAACAGGTGTCTCAACTGGCTGAGCTTGGCGCTGTGATCGAGATGACAGCAGGAGCGGTGTTTCCTATGCCGGGCTGCTCCACTATTGCCTACGATATTGAGCTGATCCGTGCCGCCGGCGTGCGGCACTGCATCATCACTAGTGATGCCGGTACCCCGACCAAGCCTATGCCGGCCGAAGTGCTGAGCAGCTATCTCTACTGTCTGAAGAAGAAGGGGATGGATGCCGGCGACCTGGACTACATGCTCAAGGAGCACCCCGCAGCCGTATTTGGCCTTGACTGAACGGATTGGTTGTCTTTCATATTTTAAATATAAGGAGGAAATCGTACATGAGTGAGAAGATTGTCTGGCTGGAGATCCACGACCCTGAGGTGGTCAAAATGGAGAACTCCATCCTGCCGGAGGGCTTTGAACTGGTCCGTCCCACCTCGCGGACCGATACGGAGGAGCACCTGCGGCTATTGGAGAATGCCGATTACATCATCGCCGGCGGCATCCCCGTCCCCCGGGAGTACATCCAGGCCGCCAAGAAGCTGAAGATGATCCAGAAATGGGGCATTGGGGTTGATAAGATTGACTGCGCCGCCGCCGAGGAGCGTGGTGTCCCCGTCTACATTACGGCGGGCGCCAACTCCGTCCCCGTGGCCGAGCTGGCTCTGGGTTTGATGTTCGCGGTCAATCGGAAGATCCCCTATGTGGACTCCACCATGCGGGCGGGGCAGTGGGTCAAGTCCAAGATGCGGGCCCAGTGCCAGATGATTCACGGCAAGACGGTGGGACTGCTGGGTATTGGCAACATCGCCAAAGAGGTGGCCAAGATGCTCCGGGGTTTCGAAAACACCCAGGTGATCTACTACGATGTGTTTCCTCTGTCGCCGGAGGACGAGAAGAAATACGACGCAGTTTCCGTATCCCTCGAGGAACTGCTCCGCCGCAGCGATATCCTCTCGGTCCATGTCCCTCTCCTGCCCAGCACAAAGCACATGATCGGCGCGGAGCAGCTGGCCATGATGAAGCCCAGTGCCATTCTCATCAACACCGCCCGGGGCGGGGTGGTGGACGAGGCCGCCCTGACTGAGGCGCTGAAGTCGGGGAAGCTGCGGGGAGCCGGACTGGACTCCTTCGAGCAGGAACCCATTGACCCCAACAACGAGCTGCTGGGCCTGGAGAACGTGGTACTCACCTGCCACTGCGGCGGCGGTGTCTCAGACAATGTGCTGCATGTGACGGAGCACGCTTTCTCCAACATTCAAAAATTCTCCCGGGGAGAACCCCTGAACCCCAAGGACCGTTTTGTTGTAAAAAAGTAAGGAATAGAGAAAAATAATGAAAAAGTGAGGAGGATTTGAACTATGAAAAAGCGTACCCGCAGATTGGTTCTCTGCCTGGCCGGAGCGATGATGCTGGCCCTCACCGCCTGCGGCAGCTCGGGCGGCAGCGGCGACCCGGTGGCCGACTATCCCAACGACAGCATTGACCTTGTCATCGGCTTTTCTCCCGGCGGCGGCGCGGACCTGACCGCCCGGGCGGTTTTTCAGCCCTATGTGGAGGATATCTTGGGCCAGGACGTGATCATCTCCTACATGGAGGGCTCCAACGGTGAGATCTCTTACACAGAGCTGGCCTTCAACACAGAGGCGGACGGCTACACCATGTGCTGGGGAGCCCACCCCGGCTTCCTGACCCTCCCGCTGACCAAGGAGAGCTGCCGCTTTACTCTGGAGGACTTCCAGCCGGTGTGCAACATTGCCACCGACCCCAACGTGTTTATTGTTAACGGAAGCAGCGAATTCAACACCCTGGAGGACATCGTCAATTATGCCAAGGGGAACCCTGGCGAGCTGACGGTGGCCATCGGCGCCCTCAATGCGGATGATGACCTGGCCTGGGAGCAGTTTGCCAATGAGGCAGGAATCGAGGTCAACAAGGTGGTCTATGCCGACGGCACCACCGACCGGGTCACTGCCTGTCTGGGCGACCACGTCCAGGTCTGCGTGCTGAACGCGTCCGAGGTCACAACGTATATCGACCAGGTGAAGATCCTGGGCGTTATGACAGAGGAGCGGCTGGACTTTTTGCCCGACGTCCCCACCTTTGAGGAGCTGGGCTATCCCGTCTACAACAGCTCTGACCGAGGCATTCTGATGCCCGCCGGCGTGGACGAAGAGATTGTCAAGAAGGTCTCCGACGCGGTGGAGCAGGCTCTGCAGGACCCCGAGTGCCAGGAGAAAATGGATACCATGAGTCTGATTCCCAAATTCCTGGATTATCAGGAATACGAGGAGGAACTAGTCCGGATGCAGGCGGTCTACCAGGAAATCATCGCGGCGAACGCGGTGGAGTAAAAGAGAAGCCGCGGGGCCCTCTGCTCCGTGCGGAGGGCCCATCTGTAAGGAGGGACAACTATGATAAAAATGAAGCGCGCGGACATTGTCTGCTCCATCGTGCTGCTGGTGTTCTGCGCCACGGCGTGGGTGGGAACGCTGGACTTTACTGAGAGCGCGGCCATTCTGCCCCGTATCACCATCGGGCTGATCGCCCTGCTTTCAGTGGCGCAGATCATCCGAACCCTGATCAAAGCCTCACCCAAGACGGTGACAATCCATTTCAACAGAGTGATTCCGCTGATCCTGTTCACTCTGGCCTATGCCATTCTGATGACCGGCCTCGGCTTTTATATTTCGACCATTGTGTATATCGCCCTGGTGATGTATTGGTATGGAGTCCGAAACAAGGCCGCTCTCATCGGCGTGCCCATCGGCTTCTGCATTTTTGCTTTCCTGTGCTTTGCGCAGTTTCTCTCCCTGCGTCTGCCCCAGCCCTTCTTTTTGTGATCGGGAGGTCTTGCCATGGAAAATTTAATGATTGGCCTGCAGGCCATCCTGACCATCGAGAACTTTCTCTATATGACCGCCGGAACCATCATCGGCATCTTGGCGGGCGCCATACCCGGCCTGTCCTCCACGCTGGCCATCTCCCTGCTGGTCCCCCTGACCTTCGCCATGGACCCGCTCCCCGCTCTGTCCATGCTGGGCGGCATCTACAACGGCGGCATGTACGGCGGCAGCATCACAGCCTGCCTCTTCAATGTGCCGGGTGCCGCGTCGGCGGCGGTCACCGCCTTTGACGGCTATCCGCTGGCCATGTCGGGCAAGCCGAGGCGTGCCCTGCAGCTCAGCGCCCTGTCCTCCTTTGTGGGCGGTGTCATCAGTGTGGCAGCCCTTATGTTCATTGCGCCCCCTCTCGCCAAAGTCGTTTTGGCCTTTGGACCGGGCGAGTATTTCTGGGTGGCTGTGTTCGGTATCAGCATTGTGGTCAGCCTGTCCTCCGACTCCATGATCAAGGGATTGATCGCGGGCCTTTTGGGCATGCTGGCCGCCCAAGTGGGTATGGACCCGGCCACCGCCTTCCCCAGGTATGACTTTGGGGTGGTGGAGCTGGCCTCCGGCTTCCAGCTGACCGCTGTTCTGCTGGGCATGTTCTCTATCCCGTCGGCCATCTCCCTGCTGGAGGAGAAGGCGGGAAAGCGGGAGCGCTTCCAGGAGGAGAAGGAGCAGGTGAAGCTGTTTTCCTGCTTCAAGCCTTATCTAAAGGATTACATTGTAGCTTCCATTATTGGTGTTATTGTAGGTATCATCCCCGCTGCCGGCGGCAACATCGCCAGCTTCATCGCCTATGACACATCAAAGAAGATGAACAAGCATCCGGAGAAGTTCGGTAAAGGCGCCTACGAGGGTATTATCGCCTCTGAGGCGGCCAACAACGGCGTCACCGGCGGCTCCTTCATTCCGCTGCTCACCATGGGCATCCCCGGCAGCACCTCCGCCGCCGCCATCATGGGCGCTTTCATGGTGCAGGGTCTGAACCTGGGACCTCAGCTGTTCAATACCAATACAGATATTGTCTACGGCCTGATGTGGGCTATGCTGATTACCAACTTCATCATGCTCTTTGCCGGATTCTACGGGGCGAAGGTTATCACAAAGGTGTTGAATGTCAGCCACGAGATCATGGTTCCCCTGATCTTTACCTTCAGCATTCTGGGCTGTTACTCCTCCCGTTCCAACATGTTTGACGTTTTTGTTATGCTGGCGTTCGGTGTGCTGGGCTATATCATGAAGAAGTTTGGCTATCCGGCCTCCGCCTTTATCCTGGGATACATTCTCTCCAGTATTCTGGAGAGCAACCTGCTGCGGGTCATCACCGTCTCCCACGGGAACCTGATTCAGGGCCTGTTCGGCTCCTGGCTGTCCCTGCTGCTGGTGGCGCTGACTGTACTGTCTGTGGCATCCCCCTTTATTATGAATTACATTTCCAAGAAGAAGAACCTGGGCGATACCCTAGAACAGCTGGAAGAGGAGGAATGAATCATGAGAAAGAACATCAAGGAGCGCGCGGCCGCGGGCCTGTGCAGCTACGGTCTCAATGTGGGCCTGAGCGATCCAGTAATAGTGGAAATGGCAGCTCGGGCGGGCTATGACTTCATCCGCATCGACTGCGAGCACATGCTGTTCGATAATGGAACTCTTATGGACATGATCCGGGCCGCCCGGCTGTTGGATCTGCCGGTACAGCTGCGAGTTCCCGACCTGAGCAACGCCAGTGCGTTGCTGGATCTAGGTGCCAGCGGCCTGATGGTCCCACATACGGCCAGCCGCCAGATCGCGGAGCAGGCCGTACAGGCCACCAAATATGCCCCCTACGGACAGCGGGGCATGAGCGGCGCCTCCCGGGCCCTGAATTTTGGCCAGTACAAGATGAGCGACTACTCCACCTGGGCCAACGATGACGTCACCCTGATCGTCCAGATCGAGGATAAGTCCGGGTTGGAGAACATTGACGACATCCTGTCTGTCCCAGGTGTCGACATGGTGGCTACCGGGAAAAATGACCTGTCCCAGGCGCTGGGCATCCCGGGGCAGAATAGCCATCCAGACGTTCTGGCCGCCGAGGACCTGGTCATCCGCAAGGCTCTGGAGTATGGCAAGTATCCCACTCTGATGGTCAAGAGCAAAAAACGAATTCAGGAGCTGAAGGAGAAGGGAGTTAGGTGCTTCTCCCTGGGCCGGGATGAGACGCTGCTCTTCTCAGCCATGAAGGAGAGTCTGGAAGAACTCCGCTGCGATTGAGGGAGGTGCACTCTGTGATCTCAATCACCAAGGAACAGCTATGTAAGTTGCTGCCCCAGTTTTCCCTTATCCGGGATGTCGGCCTGCAGGAAACGGTGCTGGACATTTGGCTGGAGGCCTGCTCCCAGTCGGACTGGGAGCGGCTGGAGGACATCCCCTTCATGCCGGGCGCGGACCCCCGCCGTTTTAGCTTTGTCCACCATGTGGCCCTGGTGACTCAGTACAGCTATGCGGTGACCCAGGCTTACAATGAGATGGAGCCCGCTCCGCTGAATGTGGACTATGTTGTGGCGGGTGCGCTGCTCCATGATGTTTGCAAGATTGTGGAATATTCCGCCTCTGGCGGCCGGACAGGTTGGGGAAAACTGATATCCCACGGCATCTATGGCGTCGCCCTGTGTCAGAAGTATCAAATCCCACTGGAAATTACCCACATCGTGGCCTCCCACACTGCAAAGCTCAGCATGCCCAACAAGAGCCCCGAGGCTATCATTGTCGCCAAGTGTGATTCCATCGCGGCGGGATGTGTCCACCTCTGTGAAAACAATTGATGTGAAATTTCAGCGGCGATGCACTGAAACCCAATCGTTTTGACAAAATAATTTTAAGGCACCAGAACCGTCCCCTGGCCTGCCGTACGGCAGGCCGGGGGACGGTATTTATGGGCGGAGCTGATGGGCGAAGGCGCTGGACAGCGGCACTGAGTTCTTGACGCCCGGACTGAGAAAATCAAGTGGATTCGGACAGCAGAAAGGTCAGCCAGTAGACGATGGCCAGCAGGTCGGCACAGCCGCCGGGGGAGAGATTTTTCCCGATCATCTCCCGGTTCAGCTGCTCCACCGCCCCGCGGTCCGGCCGCGGTCCGGGGGCCAATAGGCTGGCCGCCCGCTCCGCCGCCCACCGCTGCCCCTCCGTTCCGCCCCGGGCGATCAGATTGGTATCCGCGGTTCGGGCTGTCAGGGCAAGGAGGGCGGCAGTCCCCGCCTCCTCCAGCCCCGCCCCCTGGTCCAGAGCGGCCCGGAGGGCAGGCAGGCCGATCTGGAGGACGGAGGGAAAGCCGTCTGCCGCCTCCCCCCGCACCCCCCGCAGGCCATACATGACATAGAGCCGCTCCCCTGCGGTGCGGGCATGTTCCAATGTCAGCGCGGAGAACGTCTGATCCACGGCGGGAGCTGCCATGTTCCCGCATTCCGCCAGAATTCGCTCCGGGTCCCGGCAGGGCCCCTCCGGGGTCCAGAGCCGCCCGGCGGCCCCCAGGACACAGCCAAGAGAGAAAATGGCCCCCTTGTGGGTGTTCACTCCCCGGGTGGCCTGGAACATATCCCGCTCCGCCCCCAGGCCGGCCTCCCGCAGCAGGGAGAAGGTCTCCTCCGGCGGCCTCTGGGCGGTCTCCTGGCCGATGGCCGCCGCGCGCTCCAGGTAGGGGAGAAGGGCGGCGGTGCTGTCCAGAAAGGTGAACACGTCCATGTCTCGGTGACTGCCACTGTCATGCCGGTCCACCAAACCCGGCTTGGGCGTGGTGCATACCTCATAGAGCAGGGCCTTTCCGGCGAGGGCGGCCAGCCGGGCCCGGTCCTGCCGGGCAAAGAAATCCCACAGAATGGCATCTGTTTTCTGCCGGATTTCCTCCACCGGATGGAGACGCCGGGAGGAGCAGCCCTTTCCTGCACGGCCGCACACCAGACACCCCCGGGCCGGAAGGCCCAGCTCCTCTCTCCCCCACCGGCCTGTCTCCGGGTCCAGCACGTCCAGGTCAAAGAGGCGGCCCAGAGAGTCCCGGTCCTCGATTCCGGTGCAGAGCTCCTTCAAAATGCGGCTGGGACCGTCCACCACCCACAGGGCCTCGCAGCCGGTGGGGCGGTCCGTCTCCTCCCGGAAAAGGGTGGGCAGACCGCGGGCGGCCAGGACATCCTCCAGCCGGAGCATGCCCTCCCGAAAGGCGCGGCGGATGACCGGGCTGTTTTTGACAGGCCCGGCAATATTCATGGTGAAGGAGATGACAGGGCGGCGACAGCGCGCCAGAATCTCCTGCTGCCGGAGGGCCCGGGCCTCCCGGGCCCTCAGCATGTCCATGGGGGCGACCTCCACGCTCATCGGGGACCTCCTTTTAGAGGAAGGGGGGGTGTGCGCCGCTGCGTTGGGGCTTCAGCGGCCAGTTGTCCTTCAGATAGCGGCCTGTGGACTCCGGGACAAGGGCGAGCACCTCATCGCACACCCCCCGGCTCTCCAGCAGATTCCGGACGCGGGAGGCACTGATGGGCTGGCCGTCCTGCATGACTCGGGGAAACTCACAGAAATGAATACCATATCGTGGGAGAAGTGTGCGCATCGTGTGGTTGTAGCCGGCCGTTGTGGGGTCAAGCGGCTCCTGGCCGGCAAAGCGCTGTACGATGTGGAGCTCTGGCGCGAGCTTTTCCGCAAACAGGGTGACGTCCAGCTGGGCCTGCAGAAGGGCGGCATTCTCCTGGGCCTTGACAAAGTAGGTGGGGAAGGTGGCGGCGGAGATGACATAGGGGCCGCTCAGGTGGAGGCGGACGTTGGGCAGGTGGGCAGTCCCTTCGGCGGCCAGCTGGTAGCGCACAGGGGTGGGGAAGAGGGAGCGGTCCTCCTCCACCAGGAAGATATGGAGGAGCTCGCAGCGGCGGGCGGCAAATTCAACCAGCGCCTGGTGGCCCAAGGTAAAGGGGTTGCAGTTCATGACAATGGCGGCGGCCTGCTTCCCCGCGTCCTCCGGCCGCTTCAGTCCCTGGGCAAACAGGCGGGGACCGTTGGGACGGTTTTCCAGCATAGCCAGCGCCTGGGTGCGGACCACCGGGTAAAAGCCGCAGTTTTGGAACAGCGCCTCGTTTTCCGCCCGGGTGATGATAAAGAGGTCATAGATTCCACGGGCAAAGCGGTCCTGCACCAGGGCGGACACCAGACGGCCAAGGGCGTTCTGTCCTCGCAGGGAGGGCTCCACCGCAAAGCATTTCAGAACGGACCCGGCCGCGCAGCCGCAGGCGGCCAGGGATTCTGACCCGTCCAGCAGGACAAAGGCGGACTGGACATCCTCCTCCAGCTTCAGGTGATGCCGGGCCAGGAAGTCCGCAAGCCGTGCCCGGTCCCGGGGATACCGCAGGGACAGCCGCTCCAGCCTCAGCTCGTCAATGGATGTGTCCATAAGTTTACCCTCCCGGGGTCAGAAGCCGTAAAGCTCCTGAGGGTTGTCCGCCAGGGCCAGCTGCCTCGCCTGGGAGGTGGGGAGCCACTGGGCGATCAGCTCGACCAGGCAGGCCTCGTCAGGCTTCTGCCGCTCTGTCACATGGGGGAAATCGCTGCCCCATACCACGCGCTGGGGGGCGAATTCGGCAATGGCCCGGGCGGTGGCGGCGGCGTCCTCCCAGGGGAATCCCGAGGCGGTGTTGAGATAGGGGCCGGACAGCTTGACCCAGGTGTTGCCCTGGTCGATCCACCGGCAGAGGAGAGGGTATGCGGGATCTCGGGTGCCGAGCCGGGGGTCCAGCCGCCCCATGTGATCAACGACCACCCGGCAGGGGAGCTGCTCAATGACCTCCGCGTGCTGGATCAGCTGGGCCGAGCTCATGTGCAGCTGCACGTTCCAGCCCAGATGCTGAATCCGCCGGGCCAGGGGCAGGCAGTCGTCGAAGGAGACAACGGCATTTTCCGGGTTCCAGACGCTGAAGCGCAGGCCACGGACGCCCCGGGCGTGGAGCCACTCCAGCTTCTGGTCAGAGACGGTGCTGTTGAGCACGGCGATGCCCCGGGCGCTGCCGGCGCCGAAGCGGGCGATTGCGTCCAGCAGACAGGCGTTGTCCAGTCCAAAGGGCTTGGCCTGAACAAACACGGCCCGGGGCAGGGAAAACCGCCGGGCAATGCCGGCGTAGTCCTCCACTGTGCCGGCCTGGGCCGCGGCCTTTCCATCGTTGGGAAAGGCGGGGTCTATGATGTGAAGGTGCGCGTTGCAGGCGTTTCGGGGCATTTCAAAGGACAGAGCCGCCGTGTGTTCCATGATCATTCCTCCTGGCTGATATGGTATCGTTTAAGCCTACTATAGCATGGGACAGAGACCAAAGAAAAGCAAAAGAAACGTGCCGGCCTGCAACAAAAAGTTCCAGAAATCCCTTGAAGCGGGTGCAACAAAAAGGTGCAGTCCGTCAAAAATCTTCTGCTTTCCAGCGCCCTCTTTTCTGTGTAACATAAAGGCATCAAAAAGGGCTGTGTCAGCCGTTGGAGCAGATGGAAAGGAGCAGCGCACAGTGGGAAAAACAGCCATCGTAAAAATTATGGAGCGTGCCGCCGGGCGGCCGGTCCAGGTGGGCGAGCGGGTCTGGTGCAATGTGGACCTGGCCTCCGCCCGGGACTTCGGAGGGGCGAACTGCGTCCTTCAGTTTGAGCAGGAGATGGGGAAGGAGGCCAGGGTGTGGGACCCCAACAAGGTGGCGTTCACCTTCGACCTTCAGGCTCCCTCCCACTCAGAGAAGGTGTCCAACAACCAGAAAATCATTCGGGAATTTGCAAAGCGCCAGGGGATTCCCCACCTGTTTGACATCAACCACGGCGTGGGCCAGCATGTGATGCTGGAGGCGGGGCTGATCAAGCCCGGCGACGTGGTGCTGGGAACGGACAGTCACATGAATCTGCTGGGGGCGGTGGGCGCCTTTGCCACGGGAGTGGGCAACTCCGATGTGGCGGCCGCCTACGTCAACGGCACCTGCTGGTTTCGGGTTCCGGAGACCATGAAGATTGTGGTCAGGGGCGAGTTCCCAAGGGGCACCTGCATGAGGGACCTGCTGACCAAAATCGTGGGCGACCTGGGAGCCGGCGGAATGGACTATCTGGCGGTGGAATTCGTGGGGGAGACCATTGACCGGGCCTCCCTGGCCGAGCGGATCACCCTGTGCTCCATGGTCACCGAGATGAGCGGCAAGGTGCCCCTGATCATGCCCGGCGGCCCGGTGCTGGAGTGGCTGACGGAGCGGGCGGGCGACGAGGTGCGGGAGCGGGTCCGCGCCCTGTCCGCCGACCCGGACGCGGAGTACTGCCGGGTGCTGGAGTACGACGTCAGCCAGCTGGAGCCCATGGCCTCCTGTCCGGACGCGCCGGACAATGTCAGGCCGGTTCGGGAGGTGGCGGGCGTCCATGTGGACCAGGTCCACATCGGCTCCTGCTCCAATGGGCGCTATGAGGATATCAGGGCGGCCCATGAGGTGCTGATGGCGGGCGGCGGCAAAGTGGACCCCAATACCCGGGTCATCATCACCCCCTGCACCACGGAGGTGCAGCTGAAATGTGTCCGGGACGGTCTGGTCCAGGACTTCCTGATGGCCGGGGTGGTGTTCACAAACCCCACCTGCGCCCTGTGCACAGCGGAGCACTATGGGGCCCTTCCGGCGGGAGACGTGGGAGTGGCCACCAACAACCGGAATTTCATCGGCAAGGTGGGCAAGGGCAGCCACACCTATCTGCTCTCCCCCATGGCCGCCATGGCCACGGCCATCCGGGGCTGCATCACAGATCCCCGGGATATTCTGAACTAAGGGAGGTTCTGTCATGAGCAAGCAGACGGGCCGGGCCTGGGTGTTCGGCGATGATGTGGACACCGACCTGATCTATCATAACAAGTATCTGGCGGAGACGGACCCCGGACAGATGCCTCAGTACGCCTTTGAGTACTATCCGGGTATGGAGCGCTTTGCAAAGGAAGTCAAACCCGGCGACTTTGTGGTGGCGGGGAAGAACTTTGGCTGCGGCTCCAGCCGGGAGCACGCGGTGTACTGTCTGCAGTACGCCGGGGTGCCCTGCCTTCTGGTGGAGACCTGCTCCCGCATTTATTACCGGAACGCCATCAACAACGGATACCCCGTTTTGTTCATCAAGGGGATGTCCCAGGCGATTCAGCGGGGCGAGATCCGCACAGGAGATCAGCTGGAGGTGGATCTGGAGAGCGGAACTGTCCGGGATGTGGATACCGGCGCGGTGCTCCACGGGGACGCGGTCAGCGACCTGGAGCGGGACATCATGCAGGCCGGCGGGCTGTTCTCCTATATGAAGAAGCAGGCGAAGGGGGCGAGCCTATGACGCTGAAGAAGCCCGCGATGGCCGGGACGCTGGAGTCCAGCGACGTACAGATTTCCCTTTATCCCAACCCCGGCGGGGGAATTCAGATCAATCTGCACAGCGACGTGAAGGCGATGTTCGGCGAGGCCATTGAACGGACCCTCCGCGCGGTGCTGGAGGAGTTTCAGGTGACGGACGCCCTGGTGGAGGTCCACGACAAGGGAGCGTTGGACTTTGCCATCCGGGCCCGGATGGAGTGCGCCGTCTGCCGCGCGGCGGAGCTGGCCTTCCCCTGGGAAAAGGAGGACCCCCATGGAGAAAAGTGAACTGATGCGCACCTCCCTCTATGCCGGGGGGAGCAGCCCGGTGAAAATGATTCAGGCCGGATTTTATAACGAGGACTGTCTGGTATACGACCTGGAGGATTCGGTCTCGGCGGAGGAGAAGGACGCCGCCCGGCTGCTGGTCTACAATATCCTGAAGTACCAGCGTCCCCGGGACAAGTACATTGTGGTGCGGGTCAACGGCATCTACTCCAAGGAGCTGGCCGAGGATCTGGAGGCAGTGGTCCGCGCACGGCCGGACGCCATCCGGGTTCCCAAGGTGGAGTACCCCGAGGAGGTGGTCTCCATTGACCAAAAGATTACGGAGATTGAGACCAGGGCGGGCCTGCCCCAGGGAGAAATCAAGCTGTGGTGCAACATCGAGTCCTATCAGGGGGTGCTGAACGCCCGGGCCATTGCGAAGGCCAGCCCCCGGGTGGCGGCCATGGCCCTGGGCGCGGAGGACTTTACCGCCAGCATGAACGCCCGGCGCACCAAGCCGGGCTGGGAGATCTTTTACGCCCGCAACGCGGTGCTGCTGGCCTGCCGGGAGGCGGGGATCTCCGCCCAGGACGCGGTGTTCTCTGACCTGGACGACAGTGAGGGACTGGAGAAGGATCTGGAGATGACCCGGACGCTGGGCTTTGACGGCAAGACCTGCGTCCACCCGCGGCAGATTGATCCGGTGAATGCCTGCTTCACGCCGACGGAAAAGGAAATCCGAAATGCGGTGCGGGTGCTGGAGGCGCTGGAGGAGGCCGCGCGCAGCCACACCGGCGTGTGCACCCTGGACGGCAGCATGGTGGATAAGCCCATGGAGCTGCGGGCCCGGGCCACCCTGGCCAAGGCGGCTGCGGCAGGAATTCGGTTTGGGGGTGAGGCAACATGAAAAACAGTCTTGGCCGGGAGCTTCCGGAACAAATTGGAACGTACCGTGTACGCCCCTACGCCGGTCCCTATGAGCCGCTGCCTGATACAGGCCCTGTTGTGACCCGGCGCACGGCGGGCCACCGGGTCCCCGGGGAGTCCAAACTGGTGGGCAGCCTGAAGGAGGCTATCCTTGCCGCCCGTCTGGAGGACGGCATGACCATCTCCTTCCACCACTCCTTCCGGGAGGGGGACCAGATTGTGGGGCAGGTGCTGACCGCCATCCGCGAGCTGGGGATCAAGGGGCTTCGCTTCGCACCCAGCGCCGTGGTGAACATCAAGGAGCCCTCCATTGTGGATTTTGTCCGGGACGGGACCATTGACCGCATCGAGGCCAGCGGCATCCGCGGCCAGCTGGGGGACGCCGTTCTGGCCGGCGAGATGGAGAATCCCGTCATCCTCCGGCCCCACGGGGCCCGGCCCCGGGCCATCGAGTCCGGCGAGCTGACCATCGACGTGGCCTTTATCGGGGCCTCCGCCGCAGATGACTACGGCAACTGCACGGGGCAGATCGGCCCCAACGCCTGCGGCGCCATGGGCTACTCCTTTGTGGACGCCCATCATGCCCGCTGTGTGATTGTCATCACCGACAATCTGGTGGATTACCCCTGTCTGCCGGCCAGCATCTCCCAGCAGTATGTGGACTATGTTGTGCGGGTGGACTCCATCGGCGACCCGGCGAAGATCGGGGCGGGGGCGGCCCGGCTGACCAAAAACCCCAGGGATCTGCTGATCGCCCAGCGCACGGTGGATCTGATCGCGGCCTCCCGCCGGTTCCGGGATGGCTTCTCCTTCCAGACCGGAGCCGGGGCCATCAGCATTGCGGCCACCAAGTATCTGGCGGACCGGATGCGGGAGCGGGGGGTCAAGGCCAGCTTTGCCCTGGGGGGAATCCCTGCCGCCATCATTGACATGTACGACGAGGGACTGGTGCGGGCGGTAGAGTGCAGCCAGAGCTTTGACGCGGTGGCCGCCCGGGCCATCTTTGACCGGCCGGGCGTGGTGGAGATCGACAACGCGGACTATGCCAACGCCTACACTAAGGGAGGCTTCCTGAACCGGGAGGACTTCGGCGTTCTGGGCGCCCTGGAGGTGGACACCGATTTCAACGTCAACATCCTGACAGGCTCCTCCGGCGAAATGATGGGCGGACTGGGCGGAGGTCCGGACGTGGCGGGCGGCGCGGCCATCTCCATTGTGACCCTGCCCATCATCCGGGGGCGGACCCCCTCCGTGGTCAAGCGGGTCTTTACCCTGTGTACCCCGGGAGAGACGGTGGCCGCTGTTGTCACCGAGGCTGGTGTTGCCCTCAATCCCAAACACCGGAATTACCAGGAGCTGAAAGAGGACCTGGAGCACTCCTCCCTCAGGCTCACCACCATCCAGGCCCTTCAGGAGCTGGCGGAGTCCATGACCGGAGTGCCCAAGCCCATTGAGACAACCGACCGGATCACCTGCGTTGTGGAGTACCGGGACGGGACCGTCATTGACGTGATCCGGCAGATCAAGCGGTAAGCCCGCCGGAGGGATCAAGATAAGCGAGGAGAGTCAGCCATGTTTTTGACGCAGAAGTTTGCCGCCTTCATCGCCGGCCTGACCTGTGAAAAGCTGCCCCCCGAGGCGATATCCCAGGCGAAGGAGCGGATCATGGATACCGTGGGGGCGGCGCTGGCGGGGAGAGGAAACTGGGAGTACGCCCGGAATCTGGAGCAGGTCGGCCTGTCCCTGGGGACGGGGGATTATTCCATCATCGGGGCGCCCGGACGGCGCTTCCCGGCCGCCCGGGCCGCCATGATTGACGCCGTCTACGCCCATTCTCTGGAGCTGGATGACGGACACAAGAACGCGGGCTGCCACGCGGGGGCTGTGGTGGTCCCCACCGCCCTGGTGATGGGGCAGGCCCTGGGCCGCACCGGCCGGGAGGTCATTGCCGCCGTGGCGGCGGGGTATGAGGTGACCTACCGCATTGCCGCCCATGTCAACCCCAACCAGATCAACCGGGGCTTCCATCCCTCCAGCAACTGCGGCGTCTATGGAGCGGCCGCCGCCGCGGGGTATCTGATGGGGCTGAACGCGGAGCAGCTGGCAGCCGCCCTGGGGCAGGCCGGAATGCTGGCCAGCGGCACCATGGAGGCCACCCGCTCCGGCCAGCGCTCCAAGTGCGTTCAGGTGGGAAATGCCGCCTACAATGGAATTTTCGCCGCATACCTTGCACAAAGCGGCATGGAGGGCTGCCTGTCAGCCCTGGAGGGGAAGGACGGGCTCTTCCAGACCCAGTCGGCCGACGTGGATGTGGAGGATGTCTGCCGCGGGCTGGGTGAGGTCTACTCCATCGGAGACACCTACAACAAGCTCTATCCCTGCTGCCGCCACGCCCAGCCCGGCATCGAGGGGGTTCTGGACCTGGCGCGGGAACACTCCATTCACCCGGAGGAGGTGGAGAGGATTCAGATCGGGACCCACCAGGTAGCCTATGATCTGACCGGGCACATCGCCGAGCCGAAAAACGCCGGGGAGGCGAAGTTCAGCCTGGCCTATGGAGCGGCGGCGGCTCTGGTGGACGGCGGCTTCGGCGTGGGACACCTGACGGAGCAGTCGTATACCAAGCCTGAGATTCTGGCGCTGGCCCGCAGGGTCGCCTGCTCCATCGACCCGGAGGTCCAGGCGGCCTTCCCGGCCAGACGCGGGGCCAGGGTGACCATTCAGATGAAGGACGGCGCGGTCTATCAGAAAGAGCTGTACGACCTGAAGGGCTCCCCCAGGAATCCCGTGGGCTGGCCCGAGCTGGAGGAGAAATTCCGGAGGAACGCGGAGCTGCTGCTGCCCGAGGCGGCGGTGGACCAGCTGGTGCGGGACTTCCGGGAGCTGGATACAATGGAGCGGATTGACCCGGTTATGGAGCTGCTGTCTGAAGAAGCTCCTCCCCTGCCGCGCAGCAGTCCTGACACTGCTGGCGGATCAGCCGGATGAGGGCCTTTGTGTAGTCGGGCATGTAGCGCCCCTCCTGGGAGATGAGAAAGACCGGATTCTTTGCGGTCAGCCCCCGGATGGGGAACACGTTCAGCTGGTTGTCCGCCGGCGCGGAGCGGTTCAGCGCCTGAATATTGGGCAGGTACATGGTCAGGCAGAAGGAGGCGGCGTAGTTCCGGGCGGTCAGTATGTGGAGCAGGTCGGGCTGGCGGGCCTCGTAGATGATGTTAAGGGAGAGGTTTGACGCCTGGAGCAGGTCCTCCACCATAGTGCGGGAGTGGTAGCCCTGGGCGGCAATGCTGAAGGGCATGGACTGAAACTCCCGCAGGTCCGCCCCCGCCGCAAAGTCCTGCCTGCAGGCCGGAAAACGGTCGGGGAAGTACTGGCGCAGCAGCTGGTCGGAGACAATCAGGTACATGTTTTCCTGCAGAATGGTGTCGTACTTCAGCCCCGGGCAGGCCTGGTCCGTAGAGCCGCCCAGAACCAGATCCAGCTTGTTGTCCAGCAGGGAGCGGATCATCTCCGCCGTGGGGGCGCCCACCGCCTGCAGGGTGACGCTGGGATACAGGATGCCGAACTGCTTGAGCAGGTCGGGGAGGAAGATCCGCAGCCGCCCCTCGGTAATGCCGAGGCGGACGGTTCCCAGACTGCCGTCCTTCAGCTCGGCCAGAGCCAGGCTGGTGCTGTTTTCAATCCGCTGAACCTCCCGAAAGGCCTTCAGCATCACCTCTCCGGCGTAGGTCAGAGAGAGCGCCGGCTTGCGGTTGAAAAGAGTCAGGCCGCACTCCTGTTCCAGGGTTTTCAGGTAGCGGCTGAGGCACTGGTGGGAGACATACAGCTGCTCGGCGGCCCGGGAGATGTTCCGGGTCTCGGCCAGAGCGAGAAAATATTCGTAGTTTTGGAACATATCATCCACTCCGTTCTGTGTTGGTTCGCTTGAGGATCAAAAAAATATCTGTAAGCAGAGGAATTGAACCTGTCTGCGGCAGCAAGGAGGAATACCCATGGCAGAATACAAACCCAATAGAAAGATTCCCTGTGTCTATATGAGGGGAGGCACCTCAAAGGCTCTGTTTTTCCATGACAGGGATCTGCCCCAGGACCCGCAGGAGCGGGACAAGGTCATTCTCAGTGCCTTCGGCTCCCCCGACCGGCGGCAGATTGACGGCATGGGGGGCGCCAATACCTCCACCAGCAAGGTGGCGGTCATCAAAAAGAGCCAGCGCCCCGGCATCGACGTGGACTATGACTTCGGCCAGGTGGACGTGATGGCTCCCATCGTGGGAAAGACCATGAACTGCGGCAATATCTCCTCGGCAGTGGGACCCTTTGCCATTGACGAGGGTCTGGTGGAGGCGGTGGAACCCATGACGGAGGTCCATATCTTCAACACCAACACCCAAAAGGAGATCATCGCCCAGGTGCCTGTCAAGGACGGGCGGGCCATGACCGAAGGAGACTTTGCCATCGACGGAGTGCCCGGCACCGGCGCGAAGGTCACCCTGAAGTTTGTCGGTCCGCAGGGGGCTGCCTCCGGAAAGCTTCTGCCCACCGGCAGCCCGAAGGATACCATTGAGATCGAGGGGAAGGTCTATGAGTACAGCTTTGTGGACGCGGCCAACCCGGTGATCTTTGTTCACCCCGAGGATTTCGGCGTCACAGGGACGGAGACCCCCGCCCAGTTCAACGCCCTGCCCAACTGCGGAGAGATCTGCAGAAAGCTGGAGATCATCCGGGGAACCGGGGCCATCACCCTGGGCTTTGCCAAGGATCTGGAGGACGCCCGCAAAAACAGCCAGACGCTGCCCAAGATCGCGTTTGTCACAAAGCCGGTGGACTATACCGCCGGAAGCGGAAAGCAGATCGGGGCCGGCCAGATTGATCTGGTGGGACGCCTGTTCTCGGTCAACATGAAGATGATCGACGCCTATATGGGGACGGGAGCCATCTGTACCGTGACGGCAGCCAACACGCCGGGGACGCTTGTAAATGAGATCGTCTGCGGCGGGGGGCGGAACCCCTCCAACCGGGTCACCCATGTGCGGATCGGGCATCCCTGGGGGATTATGGACGCCTATGCCGACCTGAAGGAGAACCCCGACGGCACCCACACGGTGGTCAGCGGCAACCTGGACCGGACGGCCCGAAGGATTATGGAGGGCTATGTTTACGTCCGGGACTGACGCCGGCCCAGGAAACAGACAGCAGAGACAGCCTTGGAGCGGTGGCCCGGCGATGGATTCGCCGGGCCGCCGCCTTTTGCTGTAAGTATGCACAGAGCGGCCCAAATGTATTGAGCCGCTCTCAGCTTGTCAAAAAAGCCCTCCTGCAAGGAGTTCCGCCGTCCGCAGACGGCGGAATAAAATGAAATTCCGTCATTTCCGGCGGCGTGTACGTCGGAAATGACACCTCTCACGAAATTTTGACCGACAATTTCGCAAGAAATCGAGGAAAAAATTTCGTGCAGCCTTTCTCGAAAAAGCGGCTTTGCCGCTTTTTTGACAGTCTCAGAGCGGCCCAATGATCATTGAGCCGCTCTGGACCATGGAAAGAAAGAGAGGTATGGAATGGAATCAAATTAAACCGGCTCCAAGGGGAGCGGAAAGTGCTTCAGGATCAGCTCCGTGACCTGGCCGGGTCTCGCGCGGGAGACATAGGGGGTTCCGCCGGGGCAGAACTCAAACGTCCCCCTGGGAATGAGGGGAGTCAGCTGCTCCAGCTGAGCCGGATCGCCGAAGGACTCATACCCGACCACCACTGTGGGCACGGAAATGCGGGGAAAGAGCTGGCTGACAGGGGTGTCCTCGAAGAGAGCCCAGTGAAGGGTCTCTCCCCAGTCCCCCGCGGTGTGGAGACAGCGGCATCGGGCCTCACAGACCTCGGGAGCCTCTCCGTACTTATAGGACCTGCGCCACAGCTCCAGCATGTGGCTGCCGTCCGCCTTGGGCTGGATGACGGAGTACTCCGGCAGAAAACGCTTTTGAGCGTACTGCTCCGGGTTGGGGCTGTGGAGGGGGTGGGCAAGCACCATTCCGCACACCCGGTCCGGGTGTGCGACGGCGATGTGGACGCACAGGTTGGCCGCCGCCAGGTTTCCATACAGATAGACCCGATCCAGTCCCAGGGAGTCCAGAAAGGAGACGATGGTCTCCCCGTGGTCGGCCAGCGAGTAGTACCGGGGCGGCGCGTCTGAGCTGCCGAATCCCAGCAGGTCCACCGCATACGCCCGGCAGCCGCGCGCTGCCAGCTGATCGCCCACCGCCTCAAATTCATCGGAGGAGCTCCCCGACATGTGGAGAAAAATGAACGCGTCAGGGCCGCTTCCCGCCCAGCGGTAATGCATCTGTCCCTCCGGAATCTGAGTATAGGCGCGCTTCAAGGGACATCGACCTCCTTATTCCTGTGTTTATGGGATGATGGCGACCCGTCCCGGCTTTCGGGGCAGAGGGTCCGGCCTGGGGCCGTCGGGATGGCCCAGCACGATGCTCCCGTATACGTCCTCCCCCTCCTGAAAGCCGTACTGGGAGAGGTGTTCCCGAATCCGGGCGTTTTTGGTCAGCCAGTGCACCTGGTTGACCCAGCAGGCCCCCAGCCCCAGAGCCCAGGCTGCGACCTGCATATTCTGCAGCGCCCCCGCGCTGTCCGCCATCCCGTTGGGCCAGTCGGCGGGGGCCGTGGCCAGAATGAGGACGGGGGCGTGGAAGGTAAAGTCATAGGAATCGGGAGCGCTGCGCGCCCGGCGCAGCGCCGTGTTCCAGTACTGCCCCTCAATGATCGGCATTTGGATGAATTCCTCCCGGGCCAGCCGGACCAGCTCGTCCAGCTTCGCCCGGTCGCGGATCGCGGTGAGACGCACCACCTGGTGATTTCCGCCATTGGCCGCATAGAGGCCGCACCGGAGGATGAGCTCCAGGTCCTGCTCTGAAACCTCCTCCTGTGTGAAGCGGCGGATGCTGCGCCGGGACAAAATATCCTGAATGGTTGAATTCATAGGATCTGCCTCCTGCTGGGGCGGCATGGTGCCCTTACGGCTTGATTCCCAGCTTTTCGTAGATTTCCGGCTTGTGGATCTGGGCGTTGTCAGCGCACTGGGTGTAGATGCTGTTTCCCTTGGCGTCCATGGCGACGTACAGGGGACCGAACTCCCGGAGCTCAAACTTCAACCGCTGGTTGTCGGTGGGCATCAGCTCGGGCCAGTAGTCGTCCACAATCTTGGCGGCGGGTGTATAGACCGCGGAGCAGCCGCCCACAATGGCCAGGTAGACACAGCCCCGCTCCGCCATGGCGTCCAGGGTGGCCTGGTCCATGCCGCCCTTCCCGATGACGGCGCGGATTCCGGTGGCGCGGATGAATTCGGGCGTCTGGGCGTTGAATTTGGAGCTGGTGGTGGCACCCAGGGCCCGCAGGTTGTACCCGCCGTCCTCGGTTCTCCGCCAGATGGCGCCGGTGTTGTAAATGACCCCGCCCTCCAGCTGCATGGGGATAGGCTCCCCGCGCTTCAGCATGTCCAGGAGGAGGGTGTAATGGTCCGCGTAGAGCATGCAGTAGGCGTCTCCCGTGAGGTAGACCACATCGTCCAGCTCCAACCCGCGGACGTCCTCCTCGGACAGAGGAATCTGCAGATGTACCGTTTTAGCCATGTCGTACCCCTCCCTTATACTTGTTCCACGCGGCCGTCCCGATAGATCCGGCAGACCGCCCTGCGGCCCGGCCAGCAGTTGATGTTGACAGCCACTGGCATCCAGGGCCGGTGGGTGCCGGAATACTCGATGTTGACCGCCAGAGCGGTGGTGTCGCCTCCCATTCCCATGGGGCCGATCTGGCTCATGTTCAGGGCGTCCCGCAGCTCCTCCTCCAGAGCGGCGATGTCCGGTTCGGGGTGCCGCTTGTTGATGGGGCGGGCGGAGGCCTCGGTGGCCAGCCGGGCCACCTCCTCCAGCGGGCCGCCGATGCCTACGCCGATGATCAGCGGCGGGCAGGGGTTGGAGCCTGCGCGGAGGACGGAGTCCACCACAAATTTCTTCACGCCCTCCACGCCGACCGAGGGCGGGAGCATCTGCAGGGTGGCCCAGATGCCGGAGCCCGCCCCCTTGGGCATGGCCTTGATCTCCATGTAGTCAATGCTGTTGTCCAGCTCAGCATGGATCAAAGGGACGTTGGCGGCGGTGTTGTCTCCCCGGTCGGTCCGCTTCAGGGGATGGACCACCATGGGGCGCATGGGGAACTCCCCTGCCGTCAGCTCCCGAAGGGCGCTGTCAAAGGGCTCCCGGATATCGCCGGTGTAGGGAAAATTCAGGGGCGTCTTGACAAAAAAGGTGGGGACCCCCGTATCCTGGCAGATGACGATGCCGGTCTCCCTGGCCCGCAGGGCGTTCTGGACGAGAATTTCCAGATACTGCTTTCCCCGCGGACTGCTCTCCCGCTGGGCCGCCTGCTGCAGCGCCTCCAGCACGTCGGGCTGGATCTCGGTCAGGGAGCGGACCCAGGCGGTTTTGACCGCCGACTTGATGGTATCAAGACTGACTGTCTCCATGCAAAATGACCTCCTCTGGCTGTACTGTATTTTTCGTCCGGGCAGTTATCCGCCGGTCAAAAGCTTGATCAGGAAGGGCATCACACTGAACAGGCTGATGTAGCGCACCAGCTGCAGCACCGCCACCTTGGGTGCGTCGCCGCCCAGATCGGTGGCAATCAGGGCCATGTCCGAAACGCCGGCCGGAATGGAGCCGAACAGGCTGGTGGAGATGTCCAGCCGGCAGAATTTGTGGATTAAAAGGGCACAGATATAGTTGCAGGCCACAGTGCACACAAGGACAATCAGCACCGGCTTGATCAGCAGACCCATGTTCCGCACGTCCTCCATGGTCACGTTGACTCCCACAATGATCCCCGTCATGCACTGGGCGGCCAGCTTCAGCCGCTTGGGCAGATATGCCGTTCCGGCGGCCACGTTCTGGGCGGCAACCGCGAACACGGCAAAGGTCATTGCGCCGGCGGGAATGCCGCTCAGCTTTCCCAGCAGGCCGCTGCCCTCGGCCAGAAGCAGGGTGAGAAGGACGTTCCGCATGGTCCGGCTCTCTGCCGACTTGGTCTCCAGGCTGCGGGCTGCCCCTCCGCCTGTGGGGATGGACCGGCGCTCCAGCCAGCCGCAGAGATGAAAGGCCGCCTGGGGGAGGATCACAATGGAAAAGAGGGTGCGGACGGTGTGAATCACCGTGGTCTGGGTGGCATTCGCGCCCAGATCGGCGCTGATGATGGCGGTGTCGCTCAGGCCGGCCGGCATGGAGGCCACCAGGGCGGTGGCCAGGTCCAGCTCGGTGACCCGGGTGAGCAGATTTCCCACCAGGATGGTATAACAGCCCATGAAAAGGAACATCAGAATTCCGGCGCCCAGAGTCTGACGCAGCTCCCTTAAATCGCTCCTGGTGACGCGCTGGCCAATGAAGGCGCCCGCGATGGCCTGCAGAACGGTTTTCATGGCGGCGGGGAAAGAACCCATATCGGTAAAAATATTGAAGCACGCGCTGAACACAATGGCGCCGATCAAGGCTCCCGCCGGGATCTTAAGCTTGTAAAACAGGTAGGAGCCCAGCACAGAAACCAGGATCGTCAGGGTCAGGTTCACTCTGGTACGCCTCCTAGAACGGTGGTAATGCGGATTTCAGTCTGGCATAATATTTTATGGATTATGTTTAGAATATCACAGATACCGCTGGAAATCTTCCCACGATCCTACAAAAAGAGAACCCCCTTTTTCTCCGTTTTGAGAAAAGGGAGTCCTTTTTTGCCGGCCGTGCGTTTACGACTGATCCCATGAGGTCAGATCGGAGGAGACCTGAAACAGCAGGACCGCCAGATACAGCGTCATGCGATCCCGGCTGTTGAAGTAGTTGTATCCGGTGAGACTTTGAATCTTCTGCAGGCGGTAGCGCAGGGTGCTGATGTGAATGTGCAGCGCCTCGGCAACCTGCTCCAGCTTGTCATGGCGGAAGCTGGCCTCCAGGGTGGGCCAGAGATCGCTTTTGGCCTGCCTGTCGTAGCTCTGGATGGGGGAGATGATTCGGTCGTAGAAAATCCGGGCCTCACAGCTTCCCACGCCGCAGTAGATCAGGCCCAGCTCAAAAAAGCTGTTATACAGGTAGACATGCTGGCCGGGGGAGACGAGCTGGCCGAAGCGGACCGCCTCCTTTGCCTGACGGTAGCACTCTCCGATCTGAGACAGGTCGGTGATGGGGATGCCGCAGCCTATCTCAAAGGAGTCCGGCCCCAGGACGGAGAGGGTGCTCTGACACTTGGCCAGAATGGTTCCGAGCCGCGCCGTAACCCCGTCGGAGAGATAGGAGGCCAGCACAATATACTCGCCGCCCCGTTTGAAGGTGATGGCCGAGGTGAACTCCCGGGCAAAGACGCTGTCAATGTTGTCCACAGCGTTGATCCAGTTGTAGTCCCGGGTGGAGGACGCGTGGGACAGAAGGATAACCGTGTGGTATTTGCGGGGTACAAAATTCAGCAGCTCCAGCCGCTCGGCAATGGCCCTGGAGTCGGAGTGGTGGGAGAACAGGATGTCATCCAGCATGGAGGAGATCAGTCCGCGCTCGGTTTCGGTTTTTAGATTTTCTTCCAGAAATTTGACACAGATCCCGCTGACAATGGCCTGACACAGGGGGATGACGAGGTCCAGGGTAGGGTCGGCGGCCACAATGCAGACGGCCGCCAGCAGCTTCTCCTGAAGCACGCAGGGAAAGATGAAAATGCTGCCCTCCTGTGCGTAAGACATGGTGGGGCCGGTGTTCTCCTGAAAAAACCGCTGGGCAAAGGCGTGCGCCTGCCGCGTGTCAAAGGGGCCCTTCAGAGAGGAGGACTCGGCGATTTTTCCTCCGGCGGGATTCAGACAGCAGCAGTAGCATGTAATTTCACTGCTGAGGACATCCAGAAGATCCTGGATGCTGTGGTTTTGTACAATCGCCTCAATTACATTCTGGTTGAGATGGTTGATCTTATTTAAGGTAATCCGCTGGTTTCCGGTAATGACGGAGAGCACCTCGCTGATGATTTCTCTGAAGTACAAAGACGGGTCCAGAGCAAACAGGGCCACATGGTGCTCCGCGGCAATTTGAATGGTGGAGGGGTCAATCTCGTTGACAAAGCGGCCCAGCTTGATCCCGATGGCGGAGATGCTGACCTCGCACAGCCGGCGGACAAACTCATTGATCTTGTCTAGAGACTCCGAATAGGCGGACAGGGTGGTCAGCACGAAGATATGGCCCCCATAGTTCGGAAAGTGAATCTTGGGCGCCTCCACCACTGTGACATACTGTACAATGTTGTCCAGTCCCGTGTCAGAGAGCAGCTTGCTCCCGTTCTGCATGATGGGCAGCTCCAGCAGGTCCTTTACCGTGACATTCATTCCGGCCGTCTCCTTTCCCGATTCCTGTGCGGCCTGAATACCCCGGCCGCGGCACCTCTACCTGCTTATAGTATCAAAATTTTCAAGGGGCATCAATAAGAAATTTATTGCTGTTTCGGCGCTGTCCGGGGCTGCCGTTTTTTACTCCCGTTCGGGCGTGCCCCATCCGCCGCTTGTAGAAAAAGAGGAAAACACCCCTGGATTTTTGCGTCAGAATCGGATGACTGAACCCGGAAAGAAAAATATAATTTCATACAAGGGAAGGCCTGAGTCTCTGTAAATTTTTAGATTATTTCGCCAAGTATTTTGGAAACAGAAGTGACGCGGGCGGAAAGGAGCTACCTGATGTGAAAACCGGTATCAAATCTCTGGGGACATATCTCCCCTACAATTATCTGCCGAGAAGCGTGCTGAGCAAGGCATGGGGCGGCAAGGGAGGAAAGGGGGAAAAGAGCATCGCGGACGCGGATGAGGACAGTGTGACCATGGCGGTGGAAGCGGCCATGGGGTGCTTCCGCCTGATCCCAAGGGAGCAGATCAACGCGCTGTATTTTGCCTCCACCACGGGCCCCTATGCGGAGAAATCCCACAGCACCCTGGTGGCGGTGGCCTGCGACCTCCCGGATGAAAACGTATTTACCGTCGATGTCGCGGCCAGCACCCGCGCGGGCACCAACGCCCTGAAGGCGGCTCTGGACGGGGCCAGGGCCAATCCGGAGCAGAACATCCTGGTCACCGCGGCCGACCAGCGCAACGGCTATCCCAAATCGGGACAGGAGACCAACTTCGGCGACGGAGCCGCCGCCGTGGTAGTGGGAAGCGGCGATGACGTGCTGGCTGAGATCAACCACTTCACCTCGGTCAGCGAGGAGATCAACGACTACTGGCGCAATGCGGGAGAGCGGTATACCCGCCACGCGGAGGGCCGCTTCTGCGACGAGGAAGGCTATCTTCGGGAGATCAAGCTGGTCTGGAAGAAGTTCCAGCGGGAGACGGGCAGCCAGCTGGACGACTTCGACAAGGTGGTCCTGCCTGGACAGAACGGCAAGCTGCAGGGAAAGATGGCCGCGAAGCTGGGCATTCCGCCGGAGAAGCTGGCGGACACCCTGCTGATGAACGCGGGCGACACCGGCGCGGCCCAGGGGCTGCTGGGACTGGCAAACGCTCTGGAGCAGGCCTCGGCCGGCGAGAGGATTCTGGTCCTGGACTATGGAAACGGGGCGAACGCGTTCTCCGTGACAGTGACCGACCAGATCGAACGCCTGGCCGGCAAGGGACAGATTCAGCACTACCTGGATACCAGGGCGGAACTGGACTCCTATGCGCGTTTTCTCTCCTGGCGGGAGATTGCCCCCGCCGAGCCGGGCGGCGCGTTCCGGCTGCCCGCTTCCACCGCCCAGACCTGGCGGGAGCAGAACATCAATCTCCGCCTCCACGGCAGTGTCTGCAAAAAGTGCGGCGCCCCCCTCTATCCGGTGGCCCGGGTCTGTGACGTCTGCGGCAGCCTGGATGACTACGAGGAGGTCCGCCTCTCCGACCACATCTGCAAGCTGTATACCTTCTCGGTGGACCAGTACGCCGGCCGCAGCGACGCGCCGCTGATTATCCAGGCGGTGGCGGAGGACCCCAATGGGTGCCATATCTATACCATCATGACCAACTTCAAGGAGGAGGAAGTCAAGGTGGGAATGGACCTGGAGTTCACCTTCCGGAAGATGCACGAATTGGGCAATTTCCCCAACTACTTCTGGAAGGTTCGGCCGGTCAGAAGGGAGAGTTTGTAAATGAAATACTTCAAGGATGGGTTCCGGGACGACCTGGCGATCATCGGCATGGGCTGCTCCAAGTTTGGAGAGCGCTGGGATACCGGCCTGGAGGATTTGATTATCGAGGCGGCCTTCGAGGCCTTTGAGGACGCGGGGATCGGCCCCAAGGACGTTCAGGTGGCTTACTTTGCCAACACAAACGCCCCCAACAACTGCTCGGGTACGCCCGTCGCGGACGCGCTGAAGATGCACGGCATCCCCATCACCCGCAACGAGAACTGGTGCACGGCGGGCCACATCGCCCTGATCAACGCCTGCCTGGCCGTAAAGAGCGGCATGTGCGACATCGCCATGGCCATCGGAGCGGAGAAGCTGAAGGACAAGGGAATCGGCGGACTGGGCGTCGGCCGCGGCCTGAACCCGGTCCGGGAGACCCGCCGGGACGCCCCCGGCTCCTTCGCGCTGATCGCGGAGGCTTACTTCAAGAAGTATGGCCTCACCTATGAGCAGGGCAAGACCATGCTGGCCAAGATTGACGTCAAGAACCACTACAACGGCTCCCTCAGCCCCAAGGCCCACTTCCACAATGTCATCACCATCGAGCAGGTCATGAAGGCCCCCCTGATTGCCTCCCCCCTGGGACTGTATGACTGCTGCGGCAACAGCGACGGCGCGGCCTGTGCCATCATCACCCGGGCCGACATCGCCAAAAAATTCCGGGATGATCCCATTTATATCAAGGGCTTCGGCTGCGCCACCGACATGATCACCCCCCACTACCGCTGCCGCGACTTCGACTGGACCAGCTTCGAGTCTCTGCGCAACTGCGCCCAGATGGCCTATGACATGGCCGGCATCACCGACCCCCAGAATGATCTGGACCTGGCCGAGGTGCATGACTGCTTTTCCATCACGGAGATGTGCATTTACGAGGACTTCGGCTTTATCCCCCGGGGCACGGCCTACCAGCATGTGATGGACGGCTTCTTCGAGCGGACCGGAAAGCTCCCCGTCAATGTGGACGGCGGTCTGAAGTGCTTTGGCCACCCTGTGGGCGCCAGCGGCATCCGCATGACCTATGAGGTGTACAAGCAGCTGCAGTATAAGGTGGACAACCCGGCCCGTCAGCTGAAGGACGTCCACCGCGGACTCTCCCAGACCTTCGGCGGCCCGCCCCAGATTGCGGCCTGCATCATTCTCGGAAACGAGAAGGGCTGAGAGAGCCGGATTCAGGAAGTCGAAAGGAGAATTGTATGGCAGGCGTATTGGAAGGTATCCGTGTGCTGGATATGGGCCGTGTTCTGGCCGGCCCCTCTGCCGCCGCGCTGTTCGGCGATATGGGGGCGGAGGTCATCAAGCTGGAGCAGCCGGGCCGGGGAGATGACAGCCGCGGATTTGCCCCGATGAAGAACGGGGTCAGCTGTTACTACAAGAATTTCAACCGCAGCAAAAAGGGCATTACCCTGGACCTGAAAAAGGGGAAAGATGTCTTTCTGGAGCTGGTCAAAAACGTAGATGTTTTGATTGAGAACTTCCGTCCCGGCACCATGGAGAAGCTGGGACTGGGCTATGAGGAGCTGAAAAAGGTGAATCCCCGCCTGATCTATGGCTGTATCTCCGGCTTTGGCTCTACGGGGCCCTATAAGCACCGCGCCGGATATGACACCATGTCCCAGGCCTGGAGCGGCGTCATGAGCATCACCGGCTGGCCGGAGGACGACCCCGTCCGCTGCGGCGCCTCCTTCGGCGACGTGATCGGGGGCCTCCATCTGGTCATCGGCATCCTGGCGGCCCTGCGCTACCGGGACAGGACCGGCCGGGGGCAGATGATCGACGTCTCCCTTACCGACGGCTGTGTGGTGGCCGCCGCCAGCATGTTCGAGGTCTATCTGGCCACCGGAAAGGTGCCCACCAAGAACGGCAACCGCTACACCTCCTCTGCGCCGGGGGGCGGGTACCACACCAAGGACGGCTACTGTGTCATCAACGGCAGCGCCCCCAAATTCTGGGGGATGCTGGTGGAGATCATCGGCCACCCAGAGCTGCTCCACGACCCCCGCTTTGAGACCAACGCCCTGCGGGTGAAGAACCGGGAGGAGCTGGACCCCATTGTGGAGGCCTGGACTCTGACCAAGACCACCCAGGAGGTGATTGATACCCTTCTGCCCAAGGGATTTGCCTGCGCGCCCATCCTGAAGCTGGATGAGGTGGTGGCCAACGAGCAGATCGGCGGCGCCCGCAACATGTTCCCCGTGGTGGATGACCCCGAGGTCGGCCCCACTCGCTTTGTCAACTCGGCCATCAAGATGGAGGAGGGCGGCCCTGAGATCCGCTGCCCCGCCCCCACTCTGGGACAGCACAACGATGAGGTCTATGCCTCCGTGCTGGGATATGGGCCGGAGCAGCTGCAGAAAATGCGGGAAGAGGGGGTGATTTAATCCTAAAACGAATATAAATGGAGAAAAAAGCAAGGTGGCAAAACGTCGGTTTTAGTGGTTACCATTTATTGTTAATTGACAATAGACTGTTTGGATTGTAATGTCACATGATGTGAAGCACTACGGTGTCCATTATTTTAAAAAAGAGGGGGTATTGATACAGAATGGCAGTGCCTAAAATTTTGGTGACAAATAAAATTAGACAGTGTGGGATTGATTTTCTTCAAGAACATGGGTTTGAATTACTATGGTCTAAATCGAATTCAGTAGAGGATGTAAGAAAAATAGCTTGTGCATGCGATGGAATTATTGCACGCATGACCCCAGTAAAGCAAACGCTGATTGATGCGGCACCCAATTTGAAAATTATTGGGATGCATGGCGTTGGCTTAGATGGGATTGATATTCCATATGCAACACAGAAAGGAATTGCGGTTACCCACACCCCAGCGGCCAATTGTATTTCTGTAGCGGAACATGCCATGGGAGCGATCTTGAACCTCAGCAAGAAGACAATTCCTGCGGACAAGGCGTTGAGGGAAGAACATCGTTTTCAAGACCGCGATTTATTTATTGGGCATGACATCCAAGGAAAGATATTGGGCATTGTGGGGCTGGGCAGAATTGGAAGACAGCTTGCTCAGATGGCAGGACTGGGGTTTGGAATGAAAGTTATTGCCTATGACCCATATGTGCCAGAAAAAGAGATGAGTCAAGTAGGTGCAGGTGTTGAGAAAAAGAGCACCCTTGAAGAAATTATGGCGGTGTCTGATTTTATTTCTTTTCATGTCCAATTAACCCCAGAAACCACCGGAATGGTAAACTATGATCTGCTGAAACTAATGAAACCAACTGCCTATTTTATTAATGAAATGCGTGGAGCACTGGTGGTGGAATCTGATCTTTGTCGAGCGTTGAGAGAAGGTATCATCGCGGGAGCTGCGGTGGATGTTTTTGCCCAGGAGCCGCCCCCTGATGACTGCGAGCTTCTAAAGGCACCCAATCTAATTGCGACCCCGCATATTGCGGCATCTACCTATGAGAGTTTGGACCGGATTATCCTAGCACTTGCAGAGGAGTTCAATCAATTTTTCAATGGGGGAAAAATGCAATTTCTTGTTAACCCAGATTATAAGGAGCACATAGAAAACAGATGAAATAATCTTTAGAAGGAAATAACAGAAGCAAAAGGAGTTCTTTATGGGACAAACAATAATTGAAAAAATTTTTTCCGACCATGTAGGAAGAAGAATAGAACCATTAGAGAATGTTATGGTTGAGCCCGATCTGACCTGTGCGTATGAGCTCCCTGCCTACATGGAAAAATTTCCATATCAGATGAAAGAATTAGGCGTGGAAAAAGTAAAGCACCCGGAGCGAGTTGTCATTGGACTGGACCACTGCTATCCGGGCGGTACACCTGAGGAGCAGGAGATTCATAAGACTACTTGGAAATTTGTAAAACAATTCGGTTACAACATTATTGAAGGCGAAGGTGTCAGCCACCAGGTTATAGCAGAGCGCTTTTTAAAGCCTGGTATGATTGTATTGCATCATGATGGACATGCCTGCCTGTTTGGTGCCTTGGGGGCTGCACTGTTTCCGCTCAGTGGGGGCATTATTGAGCCGCTCGCCATGGAATCTCTTGAACTTACCTGTCCGCCTACTGTGCGGGTTAACTTTCATGGAGATCTGCCAAAAGGGGTAACTGGCAGGGATGTTCAAATAGAAATGCTGCGGACGATTGGACCTAGCGGCGCAATGAATGCTTGCATTGAAATCGGAGGGGACGGACTAGCCAATCTTTCAGTAGACGATCGGTTTACGATTTGCAATCAAGTTATGTTTTTAGGGGCAAAGACAACTGTTTGCGAACAAGATGAACGCACTTTTGACTATTTAAAAGAACACGGAATTCAGTGGGAGAAAGTGTATGCGCCAGATTTGGATGCAGTATATTGGAAGACGTTCGAGATTGACCTGAGCCAGCTATCCCCGATGCTCCTGGCCCCTCCAACTCCAGCTAATGTGTGCAAGATTGATGCCTTCCTTGGCAGAACAGTTCATGCAGGGTTGGTGGCCTCATGTGCTTCTGGTCGAATTCAGGATTTTGAACAGGTATTGGAAGTTTTAGATGGGCGGCATGTAAAAGAAGGCTTTCGTTTGGTATGTGTGCCCAGTACCATCCGGATTCAAGAAGAATTAGCAAAGAATGGGATGATGGAACGGCTGATTCGGTGCGGTGCACGGATGCATTTTCCAAGCTGTGATTTTTGCTATGGGAAAATGGCACCTCTGGCCTCGGAAGAAACATGCCTTGCGGACGCCCAGATTAATGTGCCTGGCCGATTGGGAAGCAAGAAGGCAGAAATATTTACTGCGAGTCCATATACAATTGCGGCAGCAGCTTTAACGGGAGTGATTACAGATCCCCGAACTGTTTTATAAAATGCCAGAATGATGAGGTAATAGATATGCTACCGAAAATTAAGGGAAAAGTTGCCTATGTTTTTGATGAGCCGGATTTTGATGCGGATTTGATTTGTGGTATGGACAGCTGTACAGTATCGGATCCGGTTCTTTTAAAAAGAGTATGCATGAATGATCTCGACCCAAGTTTTCAGCAGTATGTTGAAGATGGGGATGTTGTAGTCTGTGGAGAGAATTTTGGATATGGGCATCCCCATTTTGGTGGCCCAATTGGTTTGAAAGAGCACGGAATTTGTGCGTTTATTGCGGAATCGTTTTGCCCTGGATTTTATCGGGCAAATTCGTTGAGGGGAGTTCCGCTGATTGAGTGTAAAGGAGTATTGCAGGCAATAAAAAAAGGCGATCGGGTAGAATTTGATTGGGAGAAAAATGAACTTCACCTTTTGGATTCTGAAAAGGTTTTGAAATGTGAAAAGATCCCAGAAAAAAGCATTCATTTAATTGAGTGTGGCGGAATCATGGAATACATCAAGCGTGTTAGGATGGGGAAATAGTGTTTAAATCGGTTGATTTTCCTAACTGGCAAAATTCTCTCTTCTACAAAAGTTAAATACAGAAGGAGGTACATCCATAATGGAAAATTCCCAGATCTATATTGCAATCGCAATTATTGCTGTTACAATTATATTGTTTGCAACAGAATTTTTTAAAACTTCCATCACTGCGCTTTTGTCCTCCCTGGCCATGGTGCTGTTTGGAATTAACTCTGTCAGCGATATGACAGCTGGGTTTTCGAATAGTGCGCTTATTTTCTGTTTTGGTATTGCTGTGGTTGGAACTTCTCTTTCTGAGACAGGGTGTTTAGCGTATCTCAGCAAGAAAATATTATTTATTTCCCGCTTCAGTGAAAAAACTGTGTTATTGATTTTGTTGGCTGCTGCTGGAATTACATCCATGTTTTTGTCCAATACCAGTATCGTTATTATATTTATGAGCATTGCCTCTATTCTGGCACGAAGCTCTGGCGGGAAGTTTAAGGTAAAAAACTTTTATATGGGCATTGGTATTGCTGCTGTGGCCGGCGGAAGCTGTACACTGATTGGTTCAACCGTACAGTTGTCGGTGAATGCAACTCTTCCTGAGTATGGTGTGGCTGAATTTGGCATGTGGGACTTTTTTGGCCCAGGTCTGCCAATGATGATTCTGATGCTACTGTGGTATTATTTTGTGGGATACCGCATTCAGTTAAAAGCATTTGACTTCCCCGACCCTGAGGAGGCTCTCATGGAACAAAGCGGAAATGAATTGGAGGAGGGGAACCCAAAAAGCCTTCGAACCTGGATTCCGCTTATTACTTTGGTGGTCTGCATTGCACTGACACTTTACGGCTGGAATATGGCAGTAACCGGACTGTTGGGTGCCTTGGTGGTCTGTGTGTGCGGATGTATTAGTGTAAAGCGCATGTGGGGCACCACAGATTGGAATACTTTAGCAACTATTGCCGGTGCGGTAGGGTTTGCAGCTGGTGTTGACAACAGTGGCGCTGGTGTGTTCATAGCTGAGAAGTGTATTGCTTTGCTTGGAGAGAACTCCAGCCCTATGTTGTACATGACAGTGTTTGTATTCCTGGCAGCGGCTATGACCAATTTCATGCTTAATATGAGTACTGCTCTGATCCTGATTCCTATCGCAGTTTCCATTGCTCAAGTGCTTGGATTTAATCCGGCAACCATTGTGATGGCGATTATTATGGCCTCCAATATGCCGTTTTCCACTCCAATTGGCGCAAATCCAATTACATTGACAATGCAGGGTGGATATCGGTTTCGTGACTATACAAAAGTCAATCTTGGATTCAATGTTTTGGCTGCAATTTCGGTCATTATTGCGACTCCGATTTTTATTCCCCTGTAAAGTAGATCAGCAATCGTCTCTGTGCGTGCCTCTTTTTTCGATCTCATATTTAGGTCTGCCTTCTGCAAGTGATAGGAGTCCAAACGAAAGCTAAGTTTTATTGCCATATTGTAAAAGACTATTTTGGAGTTGAAGCAAGCAATGACCGATTTAGAGCGACTTGAAAAATTTCAAAAGCTGAAGGAGATGCTCAACGGCCCGGAGGCGGAGGAGTTCAAAAACTACTGGGACGGCCGCTTTTTTACCGGGGACATGACCTTTGTGTTTGACCAGACGCCCTACAACCTCTATTTTTACAAGGGGACGGTCATCAACGTGGAGATCGGGGTCCCGGCTAACGGTTACAATGTGGGCATCAAGGGAACCCAGGCCCAGTGGGACGAGTTTTTCACCCACCGGAATTTCCAGCTGGCCATCTCGGTCAAGCACTGTGCGCACCCCTTTGAGCAGCTGGGCAGCGCGCTGGCCAACCGCCAGAACAACACCATCATGGCCCAGGTCATGCGGCTGATCGCGAAAGCGATCTGCGATTCGTGAAGGAGGGAGTGCGGAACATGGCGATTACAGGCGGATACATCCTGGTCAACGGGATCAAGACCTACTATGAAACCAACAACGGCCCGCAGAATCCCAAGGGGACGATTGTGGCGCTCCACACTGCCGGCAGAGACTGCCGCCAGTATCACGGCATGATGGAGATCTGGGCGGACAAATACCGGGTGGTCGCGTTTGATATGCCGGCCCACGGAAAGTCCTGGCCGCTTCCCGGCAATGTGGGCATTACGGACTACCGGGAGTACGGGAAATTCATCTGGGACTTCATCCAGGCCATGGAGATCGAGGACCCCATTGTAATCGGGTGCTCGGTGGCGGGCAATATCGTCTATTACCTGGCGGAGCACTATCCGGTGCGGGCCATGGTCTCCATGCAGGGCTCCACCTATATCAAGGCCATGGGGAGCTCCTACGGCGCCACGGTGGACCTGCTGGACAACCCCTATGTCAGCTGCCAGCACTCCCACTGGGACTTCTCGGAGAGCCTGATCGGCAGCAAGTGCCCCCCTGAGGCCCACGAATTTATCATGTGGGGCGTGTGCCAGGAGTGCGGGCGGACGAAGAAGGCTGACCTGTCCATCTATAACAACTACGATGTGACGGCCGACCTGAAGAATATCACCTGCCCCTGCCTGCTGATCCGCGGCGAGGAGGACTGGAACGTCCCGGAGCACTACTATCACACGGCGATGGAGGGGCTGGTCAACGCGAAGAAGGTGAAGTTTGTCCCTGTGCCGGGCCACGGACACTTTATCGCGGTGGAAGCGCCCGAGATTGTCTGCGAGCTGATTGACCAATTTCTGGAGGATTGAACCATAGCATTATAAGCGTCTGTCCGCGGCTGAGCTGATCTGAATGCAGGTCAGCTCAGCCGCGCGTATGATGGATGAAGTGGAAGACCTGCTAATAAAAGTCAAGTAGAAATTTCAGATTTTTAGAGAAGCAAAAAAGGTAACACAAAATCAAGCCGCTGAGCATTTCAAAATTAAAACGG
>CAJFVL010000004.1 GCA_904420465.1 uncultured Clostridium sp. | reverse complement strand
GGCCGCCCTCGGGCCGATGAGACATCGGCCCCTACACACGAAAAGCGGTCCCGCTCGCCGATCACCGCCCACGGTGTATGCTGCACCACTCAGGCGCATGTTATCCTGTAGAAGTGAGAGGGTCGTCGACTGAGCAGAGCGGCAGCGATAAAGATTAGACACCGTTCAAGAGGCTTCCGCGCCGGCCGCAAGTGCCGGGGTACCCCTTCTACACCCCCGTAAAACAGGGGGACCGGGGGAATGGGGAGCGAAAGCCCGAGGCGCAGCCGAGGACTTTCTTTCGACCCATGCCCCCGGCGATTTTTTGGTTTCTTTTGCATCGCTGCAAAAGAAACTCGCCGCCCGCGGGCGGCGAAATTCTCCAACAATTCAAAAAATGCCATCGGCCCGATAGCCCCGATCCCAATAAAAAACCGGACGCGCCCCGCGTCCGGATTTCTTATTTTCCTGATTTCAGGTGTGTCATCAGCACCCCCGCGATATTCTCACAGGAGGCCTGAATCGCCACCGCCCCGATGTCGTATGCCACCATGGGCATCCCATACACCACACAGGATTCCTTGTCCTGACCGATGGTGTAGGCCCCGGCTCTCCGCATCTGGAGCAGGCCGTCCGCTCCGTCCCGACCCATTCCGGTCATGATGATGCCCACCATCTGGCACTTCACCTGGGAGGCCATGGAGGTGAACAGCGCGTCTACCGAGGGGCGGTGGCCGCTGACCTTCTCCCCCGGCAGACAGGAGACGGTGTACCGGCTGCCCATCCGCACCACCCGCATCTGCAGGTCCGCCGGGGCGATCAGGGCCAGGCCCCTGTGAATCTCGTCGCCGTTTTTGGCCTCCCGCACCTCCATGGCGCACAGGCGGTTGAGGCGCTCGGCGTACATCCTGGTAAAGCCGGTGGGCATGTGCTGCACAATGAGCATCCCGGGGATATCGGCGGGCAGGCGCTTGAGTACCTCCAGGGTGGCCTCGGTGCCTCCGGTGGAGGCCCCCAGACCGATGATGGTGCGGTCCGGGTCCACACCGAGGGGGTGCCCCAGCAGGGCGGGGGCCGGGGAGGGCTTCGCCGCCGGGGCGGCGGGAGAGACGGCCGGAGCAGGGCGGCGGGGCCTGACCCTGGCGCAGGAGGCCGTCAGGATTTTGCTGGCCAGGGCATTGAGAAAGGATTGATTGTTTTCCGTCCCATCCGGCTTGCGTACAAAATCCACCGCTCCGGCTGCCAGGGCGTCGAACACCTTGATATCAAGGGAGGAGACCAGAATGACCGGCAGGGGATGAACAGGCAGAAGCTCCTTCAGAAAGTCAATGCCGTTGGTGCCCGGCATCTCCACGTCCAAGGTCATGACGTCGGGATTGAGCCGTGCGATTTTGCTCTTGGCGTCCTGGGCGTTGATGGCATAGCCCGCCACCTCGATATTGGGGCAGGCGGCCAGCCCGCGGGTCAGGAAGGTGCGGGCCACGGCGGAGTCGTCCACCACCAGAACGCGAACGTTCCGTTTCAGTGCGTGCATGATATCGTCCTTCCAGGAAGCCCCTCGGCTTCCGTTATTTTTTTCGGTAAACGGCGGGCGCCGCCATCTGAAACAGCGGGCTTTGCCCCAGGGATTCCGAGTGGCTGATGAAAAACCAGCCGCCGGGCGTCATGGCGTCATAAAAGCGCTGGACCAGAGCGTCCCGGGTGGGCTGGTCGAAATAGATCATCACGTTCCGGCAGAAAATCACATCAAACTTCAGCTTGAACCGGATGGGGTCCATCAGATTGAAGGTCCGGAAGATGACGTTGTCCCGGATGGGCTTGGAGACGGTGTACAGCCCGGTGCCTTTGTCCAGGGTGAAGTAGCGCTGCAGCCAGGACTCCGGCATGTCCGCCGGACGCTGGTAGACGCCCGCCATGGCCTTGGACAGGGCCTGCTGAGAAATGTCGGTGGCCAGAACACGGGTGTCCCAGTAAGAGGACTGGGGCCCGAAGAACTCCTTCAGGTAGATGGAGAGGGTGTAGGGCTCCTCTCCGCTGGAGCAACCGGCGCTCCAAATGGACAGCACCCGGTCGTTCTGGTGCCGCTTGGACAGCTCCGGCAGAATCTGGTCGTGAAAGTAGGTGAAGTGCTCCTTCTCCCGCATGAAAAAGGTGTAGTTGGTGGTCAGCTTGTTGAGCACCAGCTCCAGGTCGGCGGGGTCCTGCTTTTTCAGAAGGTGGTTCAGAAAGGAGCGGAAATCCTGGTAGCCGCGCTCCCGCAGGGAATTGGTCAGGCGGCTGGAGATCAGCTGCCGCTTCTTGCTCAGGTCAATGCCGTAGTTTTTGTGCATGAACTGGACCAGTGTGCGGAAGTCCTCGTCCGTAATGGAAAAATCATGTAAAAACTGCTCCAAATTTCACCAAATCCTTCCCAATCAGCTGTGCGTCAGGATCTGAGGGCAGTCAAAGACCAGCATGGTCTGTCCGTCCTCCAGCGAACACATGCCGGAGACCATGTCCTTGGCCCGCTGGGCGGGGGCGGGAATGATGGCGGACTGTTCGATGTCTACCATTTTCTGCACGCCGTCCACCAGAATGCCCACCATGGTCTCGTTGATGTTGAGAATGATGATGCAGGTGTCGTCCCGGGCCTGCTGGCCCAAAAGCAGACGGATGTCCACAATGGGGATGATCTGTCCCCGAAGGTTAATGATTCCGAGAATGTAGCCGGGCACCAGGGGGAGGGGGGTAATGGCGTGATTGGTGATGATCTCCACCACATACTCCGCCTTGACGCCGAACAGAAGCTGGCTGGACATGAAAAGCAGGTATTTTTCACTTGTGGGTTCAGAGGGAGAAGGGAGCTCCACTTCCTCCTCGGGGGACAAAACGGTCTCTTGTACCATGGCGGCGGACCTCCTTTTTCACATGGTCTGGCTGGGGGAATACAGGTTGGCCACATCCAGGATGATGCTGATATTGCCGTCCCCCAGGATGGTGCAGCCGGCGATGCCGCTCTGCTTGATGTTGAACTGGGCCAGGTATGCGGGCAGGGGCTTGACCACCACTTGCTGCTCTCCCAGAAGCTCGTCCACAAACAGGCAGTAGGACAGCTCGCCGGATTCCAGCCAGATGAGAATGCCGTCGCTGATGCTGGTGCAGCCGCCCTCCAGCTGATAGCGGTCCCGCATCCGCACCACCGGATAGAAGTTGCCCATGCATTTGAACAGCTCGCCGCCTGAGGCGTCGTGGATCAGGTCCTCGTCCCGCACGCGGAAGGACTGGCGGATGTTGTGGATGGGGATGGTGAAGATGGAGGACCCCACCGAGACCTCCATTCCGTCCATAATGGCCATGGTCAGGGGGATCTTCAGCGTGGTGGTCATGCCCTGACCGGGCTCGCTGGTGATGGTGACGGTGCCGCCCACATCCTCCACGTTCCGCTTTACCACATCCATGCCCACGCCGCGGCCGGAGTACTCTGTGACCTCTGTGTTGGTGGAGAAGCCGGGGGCCATGAGGAAGTTGAGAATGTCCTTGTGGGAGTACTCCACGTCGGGGTAGGCCAGGCCGTTGCGGATGGCCTTGTTCAGAACGGCGTCGTAGCTGACCCCCTGGCCGTCATCCTTGATTTCGATGATGACCTCGCTGCCTGTGTGCCGGGCGGAGAGCACAATCTCCCCCACCGGGTCCTTGCCCGCGTCGATGCGGTCCTGGACGTTCTCCTCAATGCCGTGGTCCATGGAGTTGCGCACAATGTGCATGATGGGGTCGCTGATGCTGTCCACGATGGTCTTGTCCACCTCGGTATCCTCACCCACCAGGGTGAGCCTGGCCTGCTTGTTCAGCTTCTTGCACATGTCCCGGACGATGCGGTGCATCTTCTGAAAGGTGCCCGAGACGGGGACCATGCGCAGGGACATCGTCACATCCTGCAGCTCATCGGTGAGCTTGCGCAGCTGCCGGGCCGATTTGGTGAAAGCGTCCAGCTTCACGCCTTTCAGGTCAGGGGAGGAGGTGACCATGGACTCGGTGATCACAATCTCTCCCACCACGGCGGCCAGCTGGTCCAGCTTGCTCAGGTTGACGCTGATCAGGCTCTCGCGGTGGTGGGCGGTGGGTTCGGAGGGAGCGGACCCTTGAGCGGCGGGGCGCTCCGGGGCTGCGGCGGGCTTCTCCGCCGGCTGGGCAGAGGGGGCGGGGGCGGTTTGGGACTCCGCGGCCGGCGCGGGAGGCTGCTGGCCGTCCTGGCCGTCAAAGGCCTGATAGGTGCGGACCGAGCCGGCCCCTGTCACCGCGTGAATGGCGCTGTCCCGGTCCTCCCTGCGCCGGAAGCAGAGCAGGAAGCCGGAATCCGCAATCTGGGCGGCGGAATTGGAGTTGGAGGCCACGTCAGCGGGAACATACTGAAAATCGGTTTCAGGACAGATGTCCTTGACGGCGTTGACCAGCATGACCGCCCGCACATTCTCCATGCCGCACCCCTCGTCAAAAAAGATCTGGAGGGAGTAGGGGAATCCGGGGTGCTCCGGCTGCCCGGCCGGCTGGGGGGGCTGCCCGGCCTGTCCGGCCGCCTGTGCGCCTCCGCCCTGAATTTGCTCGATCAGGGTATTAACTTTTTGCAGCAAACCGTCGATATTCTCAGAAAGGGGCTGCTCGTTTTCAATGCGCTGGGTTTCCTGCCGGAAAAAGTCGATGATCTGAAAGAGCAGCTCAAACAGGGCGGGCCGCTTGTCCTCCGGGACAATGTCGATGGATTTTTCCCGGATAATGGAAAACAGGTCCTCGGCCCGGTGGGCGATGGTCATCATGGAGTTGAACTCCATCATGGCGGAGGAGCCCTTGATGGTATGCATGATGCGGAAGATGGTGTTGATATCCTCCTCAGAAAATGTGTCCTGCTCCTCTGAGGCCAGGACGATGCTGTCCAGCTGCTCCAAGAGCGTATTGGTCTCGTAAAGATAGGCGTCTAAGATGCTGTCGTTCCCACTGCTCATAAGCCGCACCCTTCCTTTTCAGTTTATCATTCACCTTATTATATCGACCGAATTGGATCAAAATTAAGGCGCTGGTGAGAAAAGGCGTTCAAGTGTGCGGCCAAGGGCCGGACAGAGAGGTGAGCTTTCCAATATGGCAGATCTGCTGGGCGCAACCAACCCGGTTCCGGGCTATGACAGCGCCAGTCAAAACAGAACAGTCCCCGCTGCTGCTCAAAACCAGGACCCGCGGGTCCAGAATGTGCCGGACCCCACCCGGGTCAGCCGGGCGGACGGGCGGACAGAACGGCAGGGGGCGGACAATCATCTTGCCGCCAACAATCTGCGGTACGATTCCAACCTTCAAACATTCCTTCAAGCCCTGCGGGACGCTCCCGACCTGGCCAGTGTGCTGGCCAAGTCAGTGGTGTGGCTGCGCGGGGTGGTGTCCGCGCCCGGACTGTCCGCCGGAACGGCGGAAGAAATTGCCGGCCTGCTCCAGATGCTTCAGATGGATCAGGGGGCCTTTGCACAGTTCTTCCTCAATCAGATGCAGGCGGGCAACCGTTTCTCCGGCCCCCTGTTTTCTCTGCTGCGGCAGGCCTACCAGGGGACGTCCAGCGATAACCTGAGAGAGGCCATCCTGAATTTTGCCAAGCGCTACAGCGACTTCTCCTCCACCGGGCACATTGGAGAGAGCATGCTCTCCCTGCTGCGGCAGATGTCCGACTATCTGCCCCGGAGCTGGCGGGGCCAGCTGGCCCAGATGACCGCCCAGCTGGAAAACGGACTTCAGGCGGGCGCCCGGGCGGATAATCTGAAGCTGCTTCAGGGGCAGATTCTGCCCTATCTGAGCTCCTATGTGGAGCGGACACACGACCTGGGGAAGGTGCGCACCCTCATCGGCCTGCTGACGCTGAACATGACCCGTTATGAAAACGGCGGGGAGGAGGGGCTTCTGGCTGCGTTCCGGCAGCTGGGCGGCTACGGTGAGGTGCTGTCCGGGCTCAACCAGCTGGACGATGCGGCGCTGCTCCGCCTGCTGCGGGAGAACAGCTTTACCCAGGCGGCACAGGCGGACCAGTTTGCCCGGCAGCTGGCCCATACGGCGGCCCAGGCCCTGCGGGGGCAGTATGGCGCCGATGTGCGGGACGGCTTTCAGGAGATTGTGCGCTCCCTGCTGCTGAACGAAAGTGTGTTCATGCCGGTCAGCCACATGGTCATTCCCCTGGAGTGGAATGGAAAGATGATGTACTCCGAGCTTTGGGTGGACCCGGACGCGGAGGATCAGGAGCGGGGCTCGCGCCAGTCCGGCCAGGACAAGATTCAGTTTCTGTTCAAGATGGACATTCAGTCCCTGGGCTATCTGGAGATGACCCTGTCTGCCCGGAAGGACCAGGTGAGCCTGGACGTATACGGTCCGGACGCCCTGACCGAGTCGGGCGGTGTGGTGGCCGAGGACCTGCGGGATATTCTGGCCTCCCACGGACTGACGGGAAAAAGCGTTCGGGTGGAAAAACGGGAGAAGCCTCTGACCCTGACAGAGGTATTTCCCCAGCTGTTTGACGGAAAGAGGAGTGTCAATGTCAAAGTCTGAAGCGGCGCCTGCCCGGGGTGGGGGGGCGCGGGCGGCGGCCCTGCGGTATGGCGGGGACGGGGCCCCGGTTGTTGTGGCCGCCGGGGCGGGCTACCTGGCCGAAAAAATGGTGGAGGTTGCCCTGGACAGCGGCGTGCCCGTCTACGAGGACAACTCCCTGGCCACTGTACTTTCTCAGATGGAGCTGGGCAAGGAGATCCCGGAGGAGCTGTACCAGGCTATTGTGGAGATCTATGTCTATTTTTTGAACTTTGATCCCAGGGACCCGGAGAAATACCGCCGGGAGCGGGCCAAGCGGAATGGGGCGTCAGCGGGAGGTGAACAGCCGTGAGCTACAAATATTTGATGGTGGACAGCCGGGGGGCTCCGGTGGCCCACGGCATTTCAGAGGATGGGCCGGGACAGCCGGTCTGGCGCATTGAGGTGGACAGCGGGGATTTGAAGCGGGTGCTGTCTCACGAATACGTCAGCCTGGTCAGCACCGCCGAGGACCGGCCCGCCATGGAGGGGCGGATCATCGGCTGCCAGGACCGCACCATTACCGTTGAGGCGGTGCGGCAGCTGGACGGGGAGGTGCGGCGCAACCTGCGTATGCCGGTTCGCTTTGAGACCTTCCTCTACCCCATTTCCGGGGACTGGAAGGGCCGGGCCCCGGCGCTGAGCAATGACCTGAGCTGCGGCGGGATTGCCTTTTTCTGTGCCCGGCCCCTCCAGGTCGGGGAGCTGGCGCAGATTGTTGTTCCCATTACCAGCCAGCCCCTGCTGCTGACAGTCAAGGTGCTGCGGCAGCGGCCGTCGGGGGAGCCGATTCCCCTGTATGCGTCGGAGTTTGTGGAGCTGCTCCATGAGGAGGAAATGATGGTCCGGGAAGCGGTGTTCAGCCTTCAGCTGAGCGGAGGCGCCGGAAACTGATCGGGGAAAGGAAGAAAATGAGCATGAAAACAATGCAGCGCCGTCTCCTGGGGCGGTTTGGACAATACGGATTGTGCCTTCTGCTGCTGTTGGCGGCCCTGGCGGCCTTTTGGGCGGCGTCAATCCGGGGCCAGGCGGCAGACTACACAGATCCCTACATGCAGAGGATGGTCAGTCTGGGGCTGATGAGCGGCGACGAGAACGGCGACCTGCGCCCCAATGATCCCATCACAAGAGCGGAGTTTGTCACCATCATCAACCGGGCCTTCGGCTATCACAGGACCGCGGGAATTCCCTTCCGGGATGTGCCGGAGAGTGCATGGTATGCCGAGGATGTGGACATTGCCTACACCGAGGGCTACATAGCGGGCACCACGCCCACCACGTTTTCTCCGGAGCAGAGCATCACCCGGGAGGAGGCGGCCTTTATCCTGGCCCGCAACCTGATGATGCAGTCTGCCGTGGGTGCGGATGACACCTTTACCGACAGCCGGGAGATCAGCACCTGGAGCCGCGGGCTGGTGACCACGGCGGCACGGTACGGCCTGGTCAGCGGCTATCCGGACGGAAGCTTCCAGCCCCAGCAGAACATTACCCGGGGCGAGGCCTCCATCATTCTGCTCAATGCCATCGGCACCACGGTCAGCCAGCCCGGAACCACCACCCTGGGCAGCGTATGGGGCAATGTGACCATCACCGCCTCGGGGGTCACCCTGCGGGATACTGTCATTGCCGGCAACCTGTATGTGACGGCGGGCGTTGAGCTTGGCGATGTGGTGCTGGAGAACGTGCGCGTTCTGGGCGAGATTGTGATCAGCGGCGGCGGCGTCAGCGAGGCCGGCGATGACAGCATTGTCCTGCGCAATGTGGACGCGCCCATGCTGATTGTGGACAGCCTGACCAACCAGCAGGTCTCTCTCCGGGTGGAGGGAGACGGCGTCATCCAGCAGGCCAGTGTGCGTACCAACGCCTTTCTGGCGGACAACACCTCCTCCGGCTGCGGGATCAGCCAGCTGGAGCTCAATGGCGAGGAGGGACTGACCCTGGGGCTGTCCGGCAACGTGAAGGAAGTGATCAACCGCACGCCCGGCTCCACACTCAGCGTCAACCGGGGCAGGGTGGACACCATCACGGTGGACGAGACCGCCACCGACACCGTTCTGGAGATTGCTTCCGGGGCGGAGGTGGACCGTGTGAACCTGGATGTGGCCGCCCGTGTCACCGGCGACGGAGATATTGGAGAGCTGGTGGTCAACGCCCCCGGCTGCATCATCTCCATGCTGCCGGACGAAATTGTCATCCGGCCCGGCATTTCTGCCGACATTGACGGGGAGACCATGGACAGCGCCGCCGCCGCCGAGTCCTCCTCGGACCCGCGGCTGCTGGCCGGCTCGCCCTCCATCACGGATCTGGCGCCCACCAGCGCCACGGTACAGTTTACCGGAAACAAGCGGGGGACCGTCTACTGGGCGGTTACCGCCCTGGCTGACGGCTCGGTGGAGCCGGGCGATTTGATCAATCCGCCCTCCTACGCCGCGAATATCGTGCGCAGCGGCACGGTGACTCTGTCCGGCTCCGGCCAGCCTGCTACCGCCAGGGTGACCGGGCTGACCTCTGACGGCTCCTACTACCTGTCCTGTGTCATGGTGGATGCCCGCCAGGACCAGAGCCCCCTGAAGGTCATCTCCTTCACCACTCCGGATAACTCGGTGCCTGATTTTGCCGATGGATATCCCTACATGTCCCGGGTGACCAGCAACTCGGCGCAGGTGACTGTTATGACCACCAAGACCTGCCGCCTTTACTGGGCCGTGCTGCGGGACGGGGCGGAGGCGCCCACTCCCCAGGATTTCCGGACCAATGCGGTCAGCGGAAACCTGGGCTTCGGCTCCCGGGATGTGACCCGGAACGAGCCGGTCTCCTTCCGGGTCAATGATCAGGCGCTGGAGGAGCTGGAGGATTATGTGCTCTATCTGTGGCTGACCGACGTGGACGGGGCCCAGAGCTCCCGGGTGGAGTCTCTGGACTTCACCACCGTGGACGGAACGCCTCCTGAGTTTAATACTGAGCCTACCGTCAATGATGTGGCGGCCCGTTCGGTGGGGCTGTACGCCAATCTGAACGAGGACGGCACCCTGTACTGGGTTGTGGTCCGGGAGGGGGAGGTTTACCCCAAGCCCCTGGCGGGCCAGAGCGGTCCGGTGGACCTGGCCAGCGACACCGCCAAGCTGCAGGTGGCCAACGGCATGAATGCCCTGGACAGCGGCCGGGTGAACATGCGGGAGGGCCGGGATGTGAGCTTTACCATCAGCGGCCTGGAGGCGGAGACCGCCTACGACCTGTACTATGTGGCCCAGGACGAGGCGGGCAACTACTCCAGGACTGTGGGGAAAATGACCATACACACCCTGGACAGCAGCGCCCCCACCGTCACCCAGGAATTTACCGAGTACAACGGCGATGACACGGACCACCCCCTGCCCAGTACCGACATCCGCCTGGTGTTCAGCGAGACGGTTCAGGACAGCGGCACCAATATCACATTCCAGGAGTATTACGACCGGGTGACCCAGTCCACCGGCGACGAGCAGAGCGCGGCCAGGGAGGCTCTGGCCAATGTGCTGCGCAACAGCATCCGGATGTATGTGGATACGGGAAACGGCCCGGCCCAGCTGGTGATTGAGGCTCCGGTGGAAGAGTCTGAAAAGGCTGCGGGAGATTGGGTCATCGACTACCGCTATGCCCGGGTCACCACCGAAAACGGTCAGACAGTCATCACCTTCCCAACAGAGGACCGCCTGACAAGCAGCGCTCTGAATCTGGCCAGCGGAGCCACCTATTACTTTGAGATTCAGCCCAATACCATTGCTGATACTTCTGCTGCTCACAATGTTATCAGCAGCAGGCTGCAGCTGGACCCCTTTACGACAGTGTTTGCCACGGTGAATCTGTCAACAGGAAATATTTCGGCTATTACGGTTGACGGCGGGCAGGTTGATGTCCATGCAGCCTGGCGTTTGGACCCTGTTTCCACAGATAAGGTAAGTGAAACTGTAAAGTGGGATATGCTCATCTGGACAGATACAAACTTAAGCTTCAATCTTTATCGCAGTGAGGATGGGGCATCTTGGGAAAAGCTGAACACAGCGAATGGCGGCGATCCGATTACGGTTACCATTTCTTCCACTCAGGGATATCGCGGGGTCAGCCTCACTCAGGGCATTACAAAAGTGACTGAGACATTGACTGAATTTGACTCGCTGAAAACCAGCATGGAAGAGGGGAAAACCTATTACTATGCAATGGAGTTTACCACAGTAAACGGGGAACCGAACGAAGAGGCTTGGAACGGCAGAGTCAATATAAGGGCGAACGTAATTGCGGGAAATGACTCCGGATTGCGCGTAATGGCCAGCAGCGTCACAGAGGAAAATTGGGATCAGTGTATAGCAGACAACACAATAATGAATATCGGGATTCCCGAAGATTTTACTATTATCATTCCATTCAGTGACCAAAGTGCCCCAGAGTTTTCTGCTATGTACCCAACCTTTACAGCGGGAGCGACTACAGTGACTATGGATTTGGCACTCACCCGTCCGGGTACTATCTACTATGTGGTGGCACCTATAGGAGAAATTGAGACATTTTCAGGGTTAGATAATTATGGAGTCAGGAAACCAGAGTCACCCGATCCTGATCGTAAATACTGGGACGATCTCCCTGATGGGCCGATAGGAAATGATAAGATGCCATTGTTCGACCGCCCTTTGACCGTTGGCATCCTTAATCCAGAAAATTACTTTAGAGATAATCCCAATATACAGTATGGTAATGCGGATTATGATGCGTCTGTGGTTCATATCACGATGGAGGGGTTGATACCTCAACAGAATTATACAGTTTATTTTGTACTTCAGAACACGGCGCAGAGATATTCTGAATTGCAGTGTTATAGGTTTACCACCACATCTGTGGAAACACCTTATATTACCCTGAACAATCAAAGTCCAAGTGTGCAGTTTACTACCTCTCAGAATTCTGAATTGTCTTACATTTTAGTGGCGTATGATGAAATTAGACAAACAAATTTTTTACACCAAACATTCCGTAGCGATGACTTCATGGATGCTGAAGCAATGGACAGGTTTGATGAGCGGTACGACGAAGATTCAGAAGAACGCAACATGAGCATCTTGGACGCTTTAATGACAACAATTCCCCAAGGTGCAGCTAATCGCGGACCTTCTGTGTTTGATCTGTATGCCAATGAGTCAATCAAAAACCGTGTGGGCGAATTTATCCGGCAAAATCAGAGTAATGATTCCATCCGCTGGGCAGCAAAAGGAGAAACCACAACGTTGCGTGATGTCCCCAATGTAGAAGATTTTGAGGATAATATGCGAGAGGGCACTAATTATTATTTCTTTGCAGTTGCACATCATCAGAGTGGGAATTTAGATGGTTTTAAGGCGATAGGAGATATTAATATTCCTGACCTGGACCCACCCACACTGCGAGTAGACACTGTGGCTCACGAGGGGGCGAATGGCACTTATTGGGGAACTGTCACGTTGACCTTTAGCGAAGGATTGTACTGGCTTAGTTCTGACCAGTATACACTGCTGCCAGTTTGGACTACTGACCCAACAGGCTCTTATGTGGGAAGTGCGGTGAATTTCCTGGATGTGATTGGTGGGTCAGCCAGGGGAAAACTGAGCGTGGATGGAAATGGGTCTACTACAGTCAATTCCTCCTTTACGTTTATATTTGAAAATGTGTCTCCAAATGACACAATTACACTTTTTAATGATGCTTTAGTCAGTGACGATGGTATGCATGGACGTCCCAGTACTATCACATTGACTTTCCGGGATCAAGGAACTGGAGTTATGGACTTCATCTCTAGCGGTGCCTTTGTAATTTCCGGAGGTAAAATTGAAGGGGATTGGGACGAGACAGACGCTTAAGTGTATTAAAAGGGGGCGGGCAGGCCTGCCCGCCCCCGCATTTCACACAAAACAGAAGGTGGATTCCGAATGAAAACAACATGGAAGCGCAGGCTGTTCTCTCTGCTGCTGTCGGCTGCCCTGCTGTCCTCCCTGACCCCCGCTGTCCTTGCTGCGGAGGAGGGGGGCGGAGACGGAAGCGATGGGGGAGGGCAGCCAACCGAGCAGTATGATCTGACGGTTACCCCGACCGATGTGAATGAATTGGTCGTGGATGGAGACAGCCAGCCGCTGACGGTTAGCCTGGAATTGGACGGCACTCCGGTTACAGAAGTGCCGGACGGCATGGAGATTGTCTGGGATTACGGCTATAACGGCGATCCTGAAAGCAGTCCAGCCGTAAGGGTAACACAGGACCCGGGCGACCCCTTCAAAGCCACGGTAAGTGCCCTCCGCCTGCTTACGTCCCAGGAAGAATTGGAAGATAATGTGGTCGTTACGGTGCAGCTGATGGAAGGCGCCGTGCCGAGGAGCAATCAGGGCCGATGTGAGATCAGGCGCATCACCGCCGGTCAGCCGACCGGTATGTCCATCCGCCTCAGCGGCAGCAGCAACAATGAGCTGGAGCCGGACAGCACCGGTCAGATGATCGCCTCATTTACCCCAGAGGGGGCGGCGGAGCAGACCATCACCTGGACAAGTGACAGCCCTGACATTGTGTCCGTGGATAGAGAAACCGGAGAGGTCAAGGCCGGGGATCAGCCCGGTACAGCGACGATTACCGGACGGGCGTCCGGAGGAATGGAGGAAACCTGCACCATCACCGTCCGGGGCATCATCATTACGGACAGTGAGAATGGGACGCGGCCGGTTAATTCCTTTACCTTCCGGGAAAATCAGAATGGCATGCTCTATGTGAGAGGATTTGGAGATCTGATTGAAGCGGCGGCCGACCGAAGCGTCGCCTGGTCTTGTGATCCGGCAGGCTTTTTGACAGTGGATCAGGGATTCGTCTATCCGGAGATGCCCACCACATCTCCGGTGACAGTCACCGCACGGGTTGCAGTCAACAGCAGAGTATATGAGGACTCCTGTTCCGTCACCATTACCTCCAATCAGGCCGATCCCATCCCCGCCGACGCCCAGGTGGGCGATCCGCTGTCCTTCTCCAGCATCTCCAGTGACCTGGACAGCGAGTGCCGCAGCGTGCTGGGCGGGAGCCTGTCCTACATCGGCAGCGTCAGCGTTCCCACCAGCCAGGGCACCCTCTACTACCGTTACCAGTCGGAGAGCGACACCGGAGCCGGGGTGGGTGCGGGCGACACGTTTTACCGCGCTCCGCGCTCCGGACAGTGGGATCTGGATGACCTGACCTTTGTGCCCAACAGCGACTTCAGCGGCACCGCCGTCATCTCTTATATCGGCTATGCTTCGGGCGGCGGCACCTTCCAGGGCACCATTGAGGTGGATGTGGAGGCCCCCGACGGCATCTCCTACACCACCTCCGCCGATCAGGCCCTCCAGCTCAGCGCGGATGACTTCAGCCGGGTGTGCCGGGATCAGACCGGCCGGGAACTGCGCTGGGTCATGTTCTCCCAGCCGGACAGCAGCCGCGGGACGCTCTATTATCACTACATTTCCGAATCCAACCCGGGCACCCAGGTGGACCCCTCCCGGGAATACCGCCTCAACGGCACGCCCAGCCTCTCTGAGGTCTACTTTGTCCCAGACCCGGGATTTACCGGGCAGGCGGTGATCTCCTACACCGCCTGCGATGTGAATGGCGTAACCTTCCGGGGCAGGGTCACCGTACGGGTCAACGAGCCTGCCGGCGGGACCGGCGACCTGAGCTATTCCATCAGCCAGGGAGGCCGCATCACCTTTGATGACGATGACTTTGACGATCTGTGCCGGGATGTGACGGGCAGTGCTCTGGACTATGTCCGCTTTGAGCTCCCCAGTGCCGGCGAAGGCAGCCTCTACTACAACTACACCAGCTCCGGAAACCGGGGGGAGCCGGTGGATGATGACGACAGCTACTATATGGACTCCTCCCCCTACCTGCGTCGGGTCACCTTTGTGGCCGATGAGGATTTCACAGGCACGGCGGAGGTGGAATTTACCGCCTGGGACACCCGGGGCAACCGCTTTTCCGGCGTGGTGGAGATCCGGGTGGGCAGCTCGGACGGCGGAGATATCCGCTACAGCGTACGCCGGAACGGATCGGTCACCTTTGATGACGCCGACTTCAATGCCCTGTGCCGGGACGTCACCGGCAGCACCCTGGACTATGTCCGCTTTGAACTCCCACGGTCCTCTCAGGGAGACCTCTACTACAACTACGACGAGGACGATGGAGATTATGACCATGAGGTGAGGGAGAACAGAAATTATTATTATGGAACCCGAACCTACCGCCTGGACCGGGTGGCCTTTGTCCCGGACGAGGACTACACCGGCACAGTGGAGATCTCCTTTAGAGGGGAGAGTGTGGATGACGAGAGCTTCACCGGAACGGTGGTGATCCGGGTGGAGGATGGCGGCGACGCCATCCGCTACCAGGTGAGGGCCGGGGACGCGGTGGAATTTGATGTGGATGACTTTGATGATCTGTGCCAGGACCTGACAGGGGACCGGCTGCGCTATGTGCGCTTCACCCTGCCCAGCTCGTCCCGGGGAGTCCTGTACTATGAGTACGATGGCGGAGATTACACCCACCGGGTTACCTCCTCCCGCAGCTACTACCGTTCCTCCAGCCCCTACCTGGACCGGGTGTCCTTTGAGGCCAGCCGGAGCTACCAGGGTACGGTGCGCATCCAGTTTACCGGCCGTTCCACCGGAAACGAGAGCTTTGAGGGCGAGGTGGAAATTGAGGTGGAGGGGACCGGCTCCTCCAATCTCTCCTATACCACCTCCTACAGCCCGGTGACCTTCCGAGTCCAGGATTTTGAGGACGCCTGTCAGGATGCGGGACTGGACGATCTGGACTATGTCCGCTTCACGCCGCCCGGCAGCTCGGCGGGACACCTGTACTACCGCTACGACGGAGTGGGAGGAAGTGCGTCCGAGGTGCGCTCCTCCACCAACTATTATCCCAGCAGATCCCCCCGGATCGCCGAGGTGTCCTTTGTGCCCCGCGTGGGGTATCTGGGAACGGTTTCCATCCCCTATACCGCCCGGGACGAGCGGGGCGAAACGCTTCACGGGCAGGTGAGGATCACGGTGCAGAACAGCGGCAGCTCCCGCCATTTTACGGACATGGGCAGTTACGGGTGGGCGGCCTCGGCGGTGGACTTTCTGTATGAAAACGAAGTGGTCAGCGGTGTGGGCGCGGGCCAGTTCGGTCCAGACCGGCGGATCACCCGGGGAGATTTTGTGCTGATGCTCTGCCAGGCGTTTGACCTGTCCGGCCGCAGCGGAAGCGGCTTCTGGGATGTGCCGGCAGACAGCTATTATGCCCAGGCAGTCTCCACTGCCCAGGCGCTGGGGGTGGCCGGCGGTTACCCGGACGGCGGCTTTCATCCCATGGACCCGGTGAGCCGGCAGGACGCGGCGGTCATGCTGCTGCGGGCCATGCAGGCAAACGGCTGGAGCCTGGGCAGCGGGAATCAGGGCCTGCTGGACCGCTACACAGACAGCTGGCAGATTGACGCTTACGCCCGGGATGCGTTGGCGCTGATGCTTGAGTACGGCATCATGTCAGGCACCCAGCAGAATACCATCAGTCCCCTTCAGACCACAACGCGGGCGGAAATGGCCGTAATGCTGGCCAGTGCGCTGACAATCTGAGCATAACGGGTTAAGGTCTCCACCGGCATCCAATATTTGGATGCCGGTGGAGACCTTTGGAATTTTACGGGGAGGGAAGAGAGAAAAAGAGGGGAAAGAGCGAAAAGAGATCAAGTGGGTCACGGGAATGTGGGTAAAATAAAACAATCGCCAGAGCGATTGAATTATTTTTGGGGGGACAAGTATGAGCGTGAGCACAGTCAAAAAGCATGTATTTCGCATTGCACCGGACACCATTGCGTCATTCCGCCGTTATCTGGAGCTGGACGAGAAGGAGGGCGCCACCATCCGCAAATATCTGCACGATGTGGAGGTGTTTCTGGATTTCCAGCAAAACCGGACATATTTTGGAAAGGAGCAGGTAATCGAATATAAAAGCTGGCTGGCGGAGCGGTACGCGGTGAGGAGCGCAAACTCCATGCTGACGGCGCTGAATCAATTTTTAAAATTTATTGGAGCAGAAAGCTGCTGTGTCAAGCCCTTTAAGCTTCAGTATCAGACCTTCTGCGACCAGAACAGAGAGCTGACGCGGGAGGAGTACAAACGGCTGCTGGACGCAGCCCGGAGCAAAAAGCAGATCCGTCTGTATCTGCTGCTGCTGACTCTCTGCACCACGGGAATCCGGATCAGCGAGCTGAAATATGTCACAGTGGAAGGTGTGCGGGAGGGGCGCACTGTGGTGCGGAACAAGGGGAAAAGCAGAATGATTCTGATTCCGAGAAGGCTGTGCGAGGTGCTGTGCCAGTACGCTGCCTGGAAAACAATTCAGAGCGGGCCCATTTTTATTACCCGGACAGGGAACCCGCTGAACCGGAGCAATATCTGGCGGGCCATGCAGGGCCTTTGCAGAGAGGCCGGAGTGTCGCCTCTGAAGGCCCACCCCCATAATCTGCGCCATCTGTTCGCCTGCACATTTTACGAAAAAGAAAAGGATATCCTGCACCTGGCGGATATCCTGGGACATAAAAATATCAATACAACCCGGATCTATACCTTGTCGGGAGGGGAACTCCACCGGGCGCAGATTGAGTCTTTAAACCTGTTTATCCCGGAAGGACACAGTCTGGAGGAGCTTTGCTTGATGAAACAACATAATGATACGTTATGTTGTTTGTGCAGCGTTAAACTTTGGTAGTATAGCTAATATATACATAAAGTAGGGGAGGCGCGCAGAGCGCGCCTCCCCTATCCAGACATGGAAATTAACTGGAAAAAACCCCGCTGAAAGAGGTCAATTCTGGAGAAAAGCACCAATATTGCAGTTTTATTTAAGTAGGAGAATAATAAAAAATAATCCTTGAAAAAAGAACAGAGTAGAGATAAAATATGATGAAAGTGTAAATGCTTCAAGTTTCTTTCAGCCTCGGTCCTTATTTGGACAACATAACGTATCATTATGTTGTTTCAATGCGGGATCTGCCGGCTGCGGTGTCGAATTTGCTTTTCTTCCGTCGAAAAGCACGGTGCGGATGTACATTTTCTTGTGGGAGGTTTGATTACCAAATGGATGTTTGGAACAGCAATTCCATGCAGCTGATGCAGCGATCCCTGGATTTTCTGTGGAGCAAGCAGTCCTGCATCCTGGACAACATCGCCAATGCGGAGACGCCGGGATATAAGGTGAAATACGCTACCTTTGAAGAGGCGCTGGACGCGGCCGTCCGAACAGCCCGGGAGGGGAGCAGCACCCCCGTGGCCCGGATGCGGGAGGCCATTGAAAATACTCCGGTGCGGGTCCGCGAGGCTCAGGAGAGCACGCGGATGGATGACAACGGGGTGAACATCACGGAGCAGTCGGTGGAGCTGGCACGAAACGGCTACCAGATGTCCTATGTGATGAGCGCCATTTCCAGGGACCTCTCTGTGCTGCGCACTGTGATCCAGGGCTGATGGAAAAGGAGGAGAAGCGCCATGGCCTTTTTAAGCTCGATGAATGTAGTGGGTTCCGGACTGACCGCCCAGCAGCTGCGGCTTGATGTAGTCTCTGAAAATGTGACCAACCGCACCACCACCCGCACGGAAGGGGGCGGCCCATACCGCCGGAAGATGGTGGTGTTCCAGGCGGAAGGAGAGCGCAGCCCCTTTCAGACGGCACTGAACCGGGCGCTGGGCCGAACCTCACGGGGACTGGAGGGCGGCGTTCAGGTGACTCAGATTGTGGAGGACCCCTCTGACTTCAAGCTGGTGTATGACCCCACTCATCCGGACGCCAACGCGGATGGCTATGTGGAGATGCCAAATGTGGACCTGATTCAGGAGATGGCTGACGCCATGGCGGCCAGCCAGGCTTATTCAGCCAACGTGACCGCTTTCAATGTGCTCAAGCAGATGTGCGAGCGCGGCCTGGAGATTGGAAGATAGAAGGAAAAGGAAGCACAGGCCGGGATATGGCCCCGGGAGATCTAAAGGAGTGAAACCGCCATGAACTTTCAGCCGATCCAGCCGCTGTGGAGCGATCTGTCCGCCGGAGACGAGGGCGGAATTCAGACAGTCCGGGAACAAAGCACCTTGTTCGCGGACATTTTTCAATCGGCGATCAACAATGTGAAGCAGACCGAGACGGCTAAAAACGATGCGGAGTACCGCCTGGCCACCGGACAGCTGGACAACCCGGCGGAGCTGTCCATCGCCAGCAGTCAGTGGGAGATCTCGGTCAGCATGCTGATTCAGCTCCGGAACGGGGCACTGGACGCCTATAACGAGCTCATGCGCCTGAGCGTGTAAGCGTGCGGCACAGGGGCCGGGAGGGGTAACAGTGCAAGAGAAGCTTAAGGAAATTTGGAACAAGGTTAAAAAATGGTGGGGCTCCATCGGGAAAAAGGTCAAGATCCTGATGGGGGCCGGTGCGGCAGCGGTGCTGGTCATCATCATTCTTGCGGCGGCTGTCAGCATGAATCAGCCCTACACGGTATTGTTTACCCGGCTGAGCCAGACCGACCTGTCTCAGATCGTGACCTACCTGTCGGAGAGCGGTGTGACCGACTACCGCATTCAGGGGAACGACACCATTCTGGTTCCGGAGGGTCAGGCGGCTCAGCTGCAGGCCGCTTTGCTGGTGGAGGGGTATCCCAGCTCCGGGTCGGACTACTCCATGTATCTGGACAACGTAAGCAGCCTGACCACTGAGTCCGAGCGCCGTCAGCTGATCCTGTACGACACCCAGGACCGGCTGGCCGGGGTGATCCGGAACTTTGAGGGGGTCCGGGAGGCCACCGTCAGCATCTCTCCGGGGGAGGACCACACCTATGTGCTGGACAGCGGCAATGTGGTGGAGGCAACCGCTTCCGTGTTTGTGATGATGGAGGAGGGCCGCACGCTGGAGGAGGGGCAGGTGAATGCCATCCGCAGCGCGGTAAGCCATGCGGTCCAGGGTCTGTCCATTGAAAATGTGTCCATTGATGACCAATACGGCAACGACTACACCGCGGGCGGCACCTTCACGGATATTCAGGATGTCTCCCAGCTGAAGCTGCGGCTGGAGGAGCAGACGAACAATAAGGTGCGCACCCAGGTGCTCCAGGCGCTGATCCCTCTCTTTGGGGAGGACAACGTGCGGGTCAGCGTCAACAGCGTGGTGGATGTGGACCGCACCTATACAGATTCCACCGACTACTCCCTGGAGGAGGGCGCCGACGAAGAAATCATCGGAGACCGGATTTATGACCAAACCATTATCCGGGGGGATGACGGCGCCGTGGGCGGCGTGGTGGGCACCCCATCCAACGCGGATCTCAATACTTATGTGGAAAATGAGCTGCAGATCCAGGGGGACGAGGAGCTGATTCAAAACAGCGGTGAGGAGCACAACCTGGTGGACACCCAGCAGACTCAGGTGGAGCACCTTGCCGGCACCGTGGCCGACGTCATGGTGGCGGTGACCATCAATCAGGATACCGCCGGGGCGGCCGCCACGCAGGACCTGTATGCCCATGTGGCCCGGGCCGCCGGCATCAGCCAGGATGTGCAGGGGGAGAAGGTCTCCATCCTGGTCGCCCCCTTCTATGAGGAGAATGCCGCGCCCATCCCGGTGCCGGAGGGAGTGCCTGTCTGGGTCCTGGCTGCGGCGGCGGGAGGCCTGCTGCTGTTCCTGGTGCTGATGCTGATTATCCTGCTGGTCCGGCGGCGCAGACGGAAAAAGGCGGCCCTGCTGGCCCGGGAGGACGGCGAGCCGGCGGGCGTGGTGCTGGCAGCGCCGGCGCCTGCGGCCGAAGGGGCGGACATCATGGAGATGAAAACGGAAAAGAGCATGGAGCTGCGCCGGGACATCCGTAAATTTGCCGAGGAGAACCCGGAGATCGCGGCTCAGATGGTGAAGAGCTGGCTGAGGGAGGGGGATGACGGAGAATGAGTGAAACGGCAGCTGCCCCCCGACCCAAGCTGACCCGCCAGCAGAAGGCGGCCACCGTCATCGTCTCTCTGGGGACGGACAAGGCCTCCCAGCTCTATCAGTACATGGACCCCGAGGACGTGGAGCAGATCACGCTGGAGGTGGCCAAGCTGGGATATCTGGACTCGGCCTCCACCGAGGAGGTGCTCAACGAGTACTACCAGATGTGCATGACCAACAAGGCGGTGACGGAAGGGGGTCTGGAATACGCCCGGGCCGTGCTGGAGAAGGCCTTTGGACAGCAGGCTGCGGCCAGCCTGCTGGAAAAGGTGACCAAATCCCTGAAGAACCGGGAGTTCTCCTTCCTGAACAAGGCGGATGAGAAGTCTCTGTACGCAGCCCTTCAGCACGAGCGGCCCCAGACCATCGCCCTGGTCCTCTCCTATGTGGACGCGGAGAAGTCGGCCGCCGTCATCGAGGAGCTGGACGACGACCGGCAGGTCAAGGTCATTGAGAATATGGCCAATATGGAGAGCGCCTCTCCCACGGCGGTGAAGATCATCGAGGCGGAGATGGAAAAGAAGTTCTCCAGTCTGATGACCTCCAACAACGTCAAGGTGGGCGGCGTGGACTTTGTGGCCGATGTGATGAACAACCTGGACCGCTCCAGCGAGAAGAACATCTTCGACCGGCTGTCCGAGCACAACGGGGAGCTGGCCGACGAGATCCGCAAGCGGATGTTCGTTTTCGAGGACATCATCACCATGGACGATCGTTCGGTGCAGCGCTTTATCCGGGACTGCGATCCCAGAGATCTGGTGCTGGCCCTCAAGGGAGCCAACAGCGAGGTGGCCAACAAGATTTTCACCAACATGTCCGCCCGAATGGCCCAGAGCATCCGGGACGACCTGGAGATTACCACCAATGTCCGGATCCGGGATGTGGAGGACGCCCAGCAGCGCATTGTGGGCATTATCCGCGACCTGGAGGAGCGCAACGAGCTGATCATCCTCAAGGGCGGAAAGGACGATATCATTGCCTAACATTTTCAAAAGTTTCCTGCGTCCCTCGGTCAGCAATTATGTGTTCCCCGATGCGGAGAGCATTCCTGTGGACGAGGACCCGGCTCCGGAGGAGGCTGCCGATCCCTCCCCGTCCCCCGAGGAGGAGGGCGCGGCTCCTCACCGGGAGGAGGGGGAGCAGGAGCAGGGGGCCCCGGCCATTCTGGAGTATGCCAGGATTCAGGCCGACGAGATTCTGAAGGATGCCCGGCGGCAGGCCGATCAGCTGCTGGAACAGGAGAGGGAGAAGATTCGGCAGCAGGCCGAGGAGGCCCGGGCACAGGCCCGCGACGAGGGCTACCGCCAAGGCTATGCCGAGGGCCTGCAGCAGGCCCGGGTGGAGGGCTCCGCCCAGTTGGAGCGGCAGCTGCGCCAGGACGCGGACCGGCTGCGCGGTGTGCTGGAGAAGGTCTCGGCGGCCCGGGAGGACATGCTGGAGCAGACCCGAGAGGAGCTGTGCGAGCTGGCCCTGGCGGCGGCAGAGAAGATCATCCACATCAGCCTGCGTACCAGCCGGGAGGTGGTGGTCCGGATGATCCAGGTGGCCACTGAGAAGCTGCGGCGGCGGGAGTGGGTCCACATCTATGTGGGGGGCTGCGAGGCCAGGGAGCTTGCCCAGCTGGCCCCTGAACTGACCCGCACCCTGGCCGGGCTGTCCGACCACATCAAGCTGATCCCCATGGCCGATGACGAGCTGGGTACGCTGATTATCGAGATGCCGGACGAGATCATCGACGCCAGCGCGTCCACCCAGATGAACAACATCCGGGATGTCTTGAAAAGCGGCTGACCGGCATCCAAGAGGAAAAGCCCATGTTTAAAGACAAAATTCAACTGATCCAAAAGGCGGAGACCATCAGCTACACCGGCAAGATCGAGAACATCGTGGGCATGTCCATCGAGGCCTCCGGCGGCCGGGGAGCGGTGGGAGATATCTGCCAGATCTACAGCGGCCAGGCCGGAGGCCAGGTGATGGCCGAGGTGGTGGGCTTCAAAAATGACCACATGCTCCTCATGCCTTATTCGGATATGAGCGGCATTTCGGCGGGCAACTTTGTCCGGAATACCGGCCGGCGCCTGAGCTTGAGAATGGGCCCCTTTCTGAAGGGCCGGGTTATCAACGCCCTGGGGCAGCCCATTGACGGCAAGGGCCCTTTTCCCGCCGGCGTGCCCTTCTGTGTGGAGGGCGGCCAGTACATCAACCCCATGGCCCGTCCCCCCATCCGGGAGCGCATGGAATTCGGAGTCAAGGCCATTGACAGCATGCTCACCATCGGCAAGGGTCAGCGTATCGGAATTTTTGCCGGCTCCGGCGTGGGCAAGAGCACCCTGATGGGCATGATCGCCAAGAACGTCAAGGCGGACATCAACGTCATCGCCCTGGTGGGCGAGCGCGGCCGCGAGGTGCTGGAGTTCATGGAAAAGGATCTGGGGGAGGAGGGCATGCGCCGCTCGGTGCTGGTGGTGGCCACCTCCGACCAGCCGGCCATGCTGCGCAAGCAGTGCCCCTCGGTGGCCACCGGCATCGCGGAGTACTTCCGGGACCAGGGGCTGGACGTTCTGCTGATGATGGACTCTCTCACCCGGTTTGCCATGGCCCAGCGGGAGATCGGGCTAGCGGTGGGAGAGCCCCCGGTGGCCCGGGGCTACACCCCCTCCATCTACTCCGAGCTGCCCAAGCTGCTGGAGCGCAGCGGCAACTTCCAGAGAGGCTCCATCACCGGGGTGTACACCGTGCTGGTGGAGGGCGATGACACCAACGAGCCCATCGCCGACACCGTTCGCGGCATTCTGGACGGACACATTGTCCTCTCCCGCCGGCTGGCCAACAGCAACCACTTCCCGGCCATCGACGTCAGCGCCAGCATCTCCCGTCTGATGACCGACATCGTCTCCCAGGAGCACCGTACCCTGGCCGCCCGGGTGCGGGACGTGCTGAGCATCTACGAAAAGAATTCCGACCTGGTGTCCATCGGGGCCTACAAGGCGGGGACCAACCCCCGGCTGGACTACGCCTTGAGCAAGATTGACGGCATCAACCAGTTTCTGACCCAGGGGATCAACGAGGCCTTCTCCTACGAGGAGGACCTGAACATCATGCGGGGGCTGCTGTAAAGCCCCGCCGGAGAAGCAGGAAACGAAAATCCAGGGGTGGATCACAGATGAAAAAGTTTCAGTTTAATCTGGATACCGTGCTCCGGTACAAGCAGCAGGTACTGGACAACATGCAGAACGAGTATGCCGCCGCCCTGGCCCGGGTCCGGGACCAGGAGGGGATACTGGCGGCCCTGGAAGGCCGCTACCGGGATCTGAACGCCGGGTTCCGGGAAGCGGAGGCGGCAGGCATCACCGTGGCCGACGCCATGGGCTATGAGATGGGCCTGCGGGTGCTGGAGGGGGAGATCCAGCGGGCGGAAGCGAAGCTGGAGCAGATGCGGCAGGAGGCCGAGGAGCGCCGCCTGCGGCTGGTAGCCGCCCGGCAGGACGCCGCCGCCCTGGAAAAGCTGCGGGAGCACCAGTGGGACGACTACCAGAAGGCCGTCCAGAAGCAGGAGGAGCAGTTCATCGACGAGCTGGTGTCTAACACCCGCGCGGCGGCCAGCCTGTCGTGAACGATAGAAATTCCATTGATCCCTTGAAAGGAGGTGAGAACCATGACAACCGATACAACCCAGCTGCTGATGCAGATGGCCCTGGTGGCCGGGCGGATTGCCCAGAGCACCCTGCCCGCCCCATCCCAGAGCACCGGGCAGACGGGTGGAAAGAGCGACTTCCAGTCCATGCTGGAGGACAAAAGGGCGCAGGCCGGCCAGAGCGGCCAGGCCGGGCGGCTGGACCGTCCCCAGGACCAGACTGACGAGACCCAGCCTGTTCAGGATGAGGAGCGGCCTGCTTTACAGCCTCAGGCGGACCCGGCGGCCCAGCTGGCCGCGATGATAGGAATCAGCCTGGCGGCGCCCCAGACAGCGGAACCTGTGCCCGAGACCGGACAGCCCATCCAGGCCATGTCCCAGGCCGTGATGGTCCAGGGGGAGGCCCAGGCGGTCCCCGTGCAGCCTTCAGCCGGGGAACAGGTCCAGACCCTTCCCGCGCAGCAGGCGGCCCCCGAGATCCAGACACAGGGCGCGCAGACTCAGGCCCAGGAGGCCCCGGTTCAGGCGGACAGCCAGCCCGTTCAGCCCGTTCAGATCCAGCCCCGGCAGAGCCAGGGGGAGGAGGGCCGGCCCCAGTCCCAGACCCAGGCGGGGGGCGGACAGCCCGACGGCCTGGAGGAGGTGAAGGTCCAGGGCAGCCTGTCCCAGCCCCTCTTCGGAGAGCTGGAGGCGGTTCCCGTGAAGGTGGGCGACAGCCCCGTGCTGGACACCGCCGAGCCCCGGTTTGACAGCAGGCTGAGCCAGACCATCCTCAATGCCGCAAGCCAGGGGGCGGAGAAGATCCAGATCGCCCTGTCCCCCGAGCACCTGGGGAATCTGGTGGTGGAGATGACCCGGGACGGCAGCGGCGTTCTCCATGTGGCCCTGCGGGCCGAGAGCGAGCACACCCTCAGCCTTCTGCGGGAGCACGCCAGCACCCTGGGCCTGATGCTCCAGAGCAGCGGCCAGGGGGAGGTGCGGGTGGAGGTGACCCGCTCTCAGGAGAGCCAGCAGCAGCCCTGGCGGCAGCCCGACCAGGACGGCGGGCAGGGCCGGCAGGAGGGCCGCTCCCAAGACCAGCGGCGGGAGCAGCCCCGGCGGGAGGCGGAGGATTTTCTCCACCAGCTTCGTCTGGGACTGGCGGGGCAGCAGGCGAGCCCCCTGTGAGAGAAAGGAGCAGGAAAGCATGAGCGATTTTATGCCCCTGGAGCTGGAGCGTTTTTACAGCACCTCGCCCAGCTTGTCCAGCGGGCGGACCAGCGGCTCCTCGGATACCAGCTGGATGGAGGACTATGAGATCAACAACCCGGGCGAGGACCTGGGCCTGGAGTTCACCGACTACCTCCAGCTGATGGTGCAGCAGCTGCAGAATCAGACCATTGACAATACAACCGACACCTCGGATATGCTCAACCAGCTGGTCCAGATGTCAGTGGTTCAGATGATGACCACGGTCAAAACCAGCATTGACACCCTGGTGGACGCCAACACGCTCACCTATGCGGCTTCTCTGGTGGGCCAGACGGTGACGGTCGGACGCTACGATGACGAGGGCAACCTGCAGGAGATCGTGGGCGAGGTGACCGGGACCGGAACTTACCAGGGGGTCCAGGTGATCTTCGTGGACGGAGAGATGTACGCCTTGAGCGACATTATGGCCATCGGCCGCCTGCCCGAAGTGCCGGAGGCTCCCGAAGAACCCCCGGAAGAGGGATCAGGCGGAGATGGAGACCAGGGAACGGAGACGCCCGAGGTCTGAGCACAAGCCCCGGGATTTGAGACAGTCCGCGGGAGAAGAAGGAGGTGAAAAATGTGATCGACCCGATTCACGGGGTGTCTTTTCAAGGTGTGGCCCAGACGGCGGCGGAACAGCGCCGGACAGGGCAGCAGTTCCAGACCGGACAGAGGAACGGATTTGCCCAGGCATTCCAGCAGGAGCTGGACCGGACCGAGGGCAGGCAGGTGGCATTTTCCAAGCACGCCCTGGCCCGGGCGGAGGAGCGGGGCATCGAAGTGACCCCCACCCTGCTGGACCGGCTGACCGACTCAGTGGAGCGGGCGGAGGCCAAGGGGGCCACCAACATTCTGGCCCTGGACCGCAGTCTGGCCTTCATCATCAACGTGCCCAATCAGCGGGTTATCACCACCCTGTCCCAGGATGAAATGAAAGAGAACGTATTCACCAACATTGACGGCGCCGTGATCCTGTGAACACAGAGGGCAGGACCATTCCGGATGTCCTGGAGGCCGCCCGACTGGCGGACCTCCGGCGGCGCTGAGCAAAACAGCAATCGCAAAAGGAGATCTTACTTATGGCATTGACAGGCGCAATGAGCGCGGGAATTTCCGGCTTAAAGACCCACATGGAGGCCCTGAACGTGGTGGGCAACAACATTGCCAACGTGAACACCTACGGCTATAAGCCCGGGCGGGTCATTTTCTCGGAGAGCATGTACTCCACCCAGGACGCCGGCTCCGGCGGCACGGCCACCGTGGGCAGCACCAACCCCAAACAGACGGGCTACGGCTGCAGCATCGGCACCATCGACCTGGATATGTCCACCCAGTCCCTGGAGAACACCGGCATTGCCACCGACCTGTTCATTCAGGGAGACGGCTTCTTCCTGGTGGGCCCCAAGAATGTTATTGTAAACAGCGCGGAGGACGCCAAGGCCCTCTCCCTGTCCCGGGTGGGCGACTTCGAGTTCGGCCCCGACGGCTACCTCACCGACGGCCACGGGAATGTGGTGTACGGGTTTTTGACCTGTAATGTGGATGAGAACGGTGAGCTGCTTGAAGAGGCAGGAACAAATGGGTCCGGTGTCAGCACCGCGCTGGTACCTATTCGCCTTCCTTTGAAGCATGAGGGGGCAAATGTGGATGATCCGGAAGATCCGGGGTATATCGCACCAGGCACTGCGGTTTATCCGGGCGTCGATCAGGACAGCGGAAGAAATATCAATCCTGAAAATTCCGCCAATTCTGGAGCGGTTGAGAATCAATTTGTCCAGCTGGAGAGCGTATCCATTGATGCCAACGGCATGATCACCGGGGTGAACAGCGACACCGGCGACCCGGTGGTGGTGGGCTATGTGGCGCTGGGCAACGTGGTCAATCCCGGAGGCCTGCAGCACACCGAGGGCCCCTATTTCACCGCCGGCGACGCGGCCGGGACGCTGACCATCGGCACGCCCAACAGCTCGATTCCCGGATATCTGAACAATCAGGATGATTTGGCAAATGGCAACACTGACAATTTGGAGATTGGCAATATGCTGCTGGCCAACAACCCGGTGGGCCTGCAGCCCGGCTTCCTGGAGGCCTCGGGCACCGACCTGGCCCAGGAGTTTGCCAACATGATCGTCTACCAGCGCGGCTACCAGGCCAATACCCGCATCGTCACCGTCACCGACACCATGCTGGAAGAGCTGGTGAACATGAAGCGGTAAACAAACCAGCAAGCTGACGGCACGCGGCCCCCGGGGGGTCCTCCCCGGGGGCCGGGGAAGGAGAGAGACCATGATTGTACTGAGAAAGATGAATAACGAGCGTTTTCTGGTCAATCACAATCAGATCGAATGTATCGAGCTGATCCCCGAGTGCAAGGTGGTTATGATGAATCACGACTACTATCTGGTTCGGGATACGGCGGAGGAGATCATCCAAAAGATCGCCGAGTACAACGCCAAGGTTCAGGACATCCACCGGGAGATCAGTGTGGTGGATAAGCGGGGATAAACAGCGGGCCGGCGTAAGGCCCAGCTAGAGAGAGACGGAAGGAAAGCGCGACTATGAATATCGTATACTTGATCGGATTGCTGCTGGCGTTTGGATTCACCGCCTTCGGCATCATCGTCACCATCACCCTGACGCCGGGACAGGCCCCGGATATCTCGTTCAACCCCGGGGCGCTGTTCAACTTCGTCGATGTGTCCAGTATTCTGATCGTCATCGGCGGCACCATCGCGGTGGTGGTGGCCTGCTATCCCAAGCAGGCCAAGGATTTCATCAAGCATTTCCGCATTCTGCTGCGGGTCAACGCCTTTGACCCCACCATCTACATCGACCAGCTCACCGAGCTGGCCCAGATTGCCCGGAAAAACGGCCTGCTGGCCCTGGAGGAGAAGGGCAACGAGCAGGAGAACGCCTTCTTCAAGCAGGCCATCATGCTGGTGGTGGACAACAACGACCCGGAGCAGGTGCGCTCCATCCTGGAGAACGAGATCGAGCAGACCTCCAGCCGCCACCAGGAGGTGGTGGCCATGTATGAGCGGGGCTCCAACGCCGCCCCCGCCTTCGGCATGATCGGCACGCTGATTGGATTGATCAATATGCTGCGGTCTTTGGATGGGGCGGACATGAACTCTCTGGGTCCCAATATGTCGGTGGCTCTGGTCACCACCTTTTACGGCTCTCTGATGGCCCATGTGGTGTTCAACCCCATCGCGGCCAACCTCACCGCCCGGGATGAGGAGGAGGTGTTGTGCCGCCAGATCATCATGGAGGGCATTATGGCCATCCAGGCGGGCGAGAATCCCAAATTTCTCCGGGAGCGGCTGCTGACCTTTATGAATGAAAGCAAGCGGGACGGCGCTTCCGGTGCCGGCTCCGGCGAGGCAGACGGCAAGCGGCGGCGCCGCGGCCGGAAGAAGTAATGCCGCGCCCTGAGGCTGGGAGGAGGCTGCACCATGAAGATCAAAAAAAAGAGCGGAAGCGGCGGCGCCAACTGGATGGACACCTATGGAGACATGGTGACCCTGCTGCTGTGCTTTTTCGTCATGCTCTACTCCATGTCCACCACAGACCAGGCCAAGTGGATTGCTCTGGTTCAGGCCCTGAACCCCACGGCGGTGGTGGCCAATGGAACCTCGGAGTCCGTTCCTCCCGACGGGAGTGTGGTGACGCAGCAGGACATCGACCAGGACATGGAGCAGCTTTACGAGTCGCTGGAGTCCTATATTCAAAGCAGCGGAATGTCCGGTCAGGTCAGCATCGGCCGGGGAAACGGATACGTTTTTATTTCCTTTGACGATACCGTCTTTTTCAGCGGAGACAGCTACACCCTGCGGGAAGAGGGGCAGGAGGTGCTGGACGCGGTGGCCGATGCCATTGCGCCGGCCAGCGACTCCATCAACGAGATTCGGGTTCTGGGCCACACAGCCCAGGCCGTCGCGGACGAAGCAAACCCTGTCACTCAGGACCGCTTCCTGGCCTCCAACCGGGCCACGGTGGTGACGGTATATCTTCAGGAGAAAAACATCATCGACCCGGCCCGGCTGGTCAGCGTGGGCTACGGCCAGTGGCGGCCGGTGGACGGCAACGATACGCCTGACGAGCGGGCCCACAACCGCCGGGTGGAGCTGATTGTCACCGGCCTGGATCTGGACGATGTGGCCGGAGATGAGATTGAGGAGTATTACACCATGCGGCAGGATACCGGACTGCTCTCCAATCCGCCGGAGATGTCCGGACAGGGAGCAGAGACAGAAGCAGAGGAAACAGAGCGTTGACGCAAGCTTGGCCAGGGAGGGAAAAGAATGGCAGAAGTTCTGTCACAAAGCCAAATTGACGCCCTGCTGAGCGCGGCCCGCAGCGGTGAGATGAATGTCACGGCCTCAGCGGAGAACAAGGCGGAAAAGAAATACCGTAAATATGACTTTTACAGTCCGCGGAAATTTACCAAGGACCGCATGAAGATGATCAGCGGCGTCTTTGAAAATTACACCCGGATTATCAATTCCAGGATCAACGGTCTGCTGCACACCACCTGCGAGATCTCAGTGGAGTCGGTGGAGGAACAGCGGTACTACGAATTCTCCAATGCCCTGTCAGAGGGGGACGTGCTGGCGCTGGCCGATGTGAAGGTGGAGCAGGACAGCCAGCTGGAGGAGCAGTCCGTGCTGATCCATTTTTCCACTTCCCTGATGCTGAGCATGATGGACCGGCTGATGGGGGGCGAGGGAGATGTGGATTCCTCTCTCCCGGACGGCTACAACTTCACTGACCTGGAGCTGAAGCTGTATGAGAGCATTGTGCGTGACCTGGTGGGCATGCTGGGCAGCAGCTGGGAAAATTACATCGACCTGCAGTTTTCCTTCCACAGGATGGAGACCAATCCCACCCTGGTCCAGCTGATCGGCCTGGACGAGACAGTGGTCATTGTGGGCATCAACGTCCAGTTTCCCAACTGCTCGGGACAGATGAATTTCTGTCTGCAGGGCTCCATGCTGAGCACCATTTTTGCGCGGATCGCGGCCGCCAACCAGGCGGGGCGGGGGAGCGGCGAGGACAACTCGGAAAACATTCTGGATATCCTGAAGGGCTCTGAGCTGGAGCTCACCGCCGAGCTGGGCCGCACCCGCCTCCGGCTGCAGGATGTGTACCGGCTGCATCCGGGGGATGTGATTGACCTGGGCCACCCCACCAGTGAACCGATCTACCTCTATGTGGGGGGAAGGCCTTGGTTCAGCGGAAAAATGGGGACGATGAACAACAGCATGGCTGTGAAAATAGGAGAGACCTGCCACAATCAGGGAAGAAGGGACGAGTAAGGGCATGAAACAGAACGTATTCAGCCCGATGGAGCTGGATGCCATCGGCGAGATCATGAATATCAGCTTGGGGTCCTCCGCCACCGCGGTCTCCAACATGCTGGACCACCGGGTGGATATCACGACTCCATCTGTGTCGGTGGTGCCGGTGGATGACTTCACGCTGGGCGAACTGGAGCCCGCCATCGGCGTGGAGATCAAGTACGTCGCCGGACTGGAGGGGAGCAATATCATGCTCCTCAAGCGCAACGACGTCAAGACCATCGTGGAGATCCTGATGGGGACCCAGATCTCTGACGAGGAGTTTGAGCTCAACGATCTGACGGTCAGCGCGGTGTGCGAGGTTATGAACCAGATGATGGGGGCAGCCTCCACCGCTCTGTCCGATTTCCTGGGCCGGCCGGTGAACATCTCCACCCCCCAATCCTTTACCATGGACAACCTGGATCAATTCAAGAAGGAGCATTTCCAGTATGAGAACGGGCTGCTGGTGGTGGTTCGCTTTGAATTGAGCATCGAGCACGTCCTGAAAAGTGAATTTGTCAACGTGATGTCGGTGGACCTGGCCCGGGAATTGATTGCGGGCTTCGGCATTGACCTGAGCGGCGAAGAGCAGCCCCAGCAGGCCGCGCCTCAGCCCCAGCCCGGGCCGGCCCCGGCGGCCGCGGCGGACAGCGGCCCGGGCGGCAAGCTGAGCCAGGAGGAGATCGAGCGGCTGATGGCCGGGGCGGGCGGAGCGCCCGCCGCCGCGCCCCAGCCAGCCCCTTCCCCTGCCGCGGCAGACGGCGGTTCAGGCGGCAAGCTGAGCCAGGAGGAGATCGAACGGCTGATGGCCGGAGCAGGAGGCCCGACCGCCGCCGCGCCCCAGCCGGAGCCCGTACCCATTCCGCAGTCCCAATATCAGCAGTCTGCCCCGCAGTATCAGCCCCGGCCGGAACCCCAGTACCAGCAGCCCGGGCAGCCTGCTTATCAGCAGCCGCCTCAATATGTGCCCCAGCCCGTCTACGCACCCAGCCCCAAGCTGGTTTCGGCCAAGCCGGTTCAGCTGCCCGAGCTGGATGTGGCTGAAAAGCTGGGCAAGGAGCAGGCCGAGAACCTGGAGCTCATCATGTCAGTTCCCCTGGAGGTCTCGGTGGAAATTGGCCGGACCCGGCGGAAGGTGGAGGACATCCTCACCCTCTCCAAGGGGTCTCTGGTGGTGCTGGACAAGCTGGCGGGCGACCAGGTGGACCTGTTCGTCAACGGGCTGTGCGTGGCCAAGGGCGACGTGGTGGTGGTGGATGACAACTTCGGCGTCCGCATTACAGAAGTGTTAAAGCGTCCGGAGGTCTCTGAGCTGACCCGGGCGGATTGACCAATACATGAAAGGACTAAAAGGGTGAATTGACATGGCAAAGATTTTGGTTGTAGACGACGCGGCGTTCATGAGAAAGGTGATCCGGGATACCCTGACCAAGAACGGCTTCACCGACATCTGCGAGGCGGTGGACGGCAAGGACGCGGTGGACAAGTATTTCGAGATCCACCCCGATCTGGTGCTGATGGACATCACCATGCCCAACATGGACGGACTGGAGGCGCTGAAGGCCATTCGGGCCAAGGACAGCAACGCCAATGTGGTGATGTGCTCCGCCATGGGCCAGGAGGCCATGGTTATGGAGGCTGTTCAGGCGGGCATCAAGGACTTCATCGTCAAGCCCTTCAAGGATGACCGGCTGATGAAAACAGTGTACTCCATCCTGGGACAGCCCTGATCCCGTCCCGCCATGCTAGACGGACTGGACGAAATCGTCTCGCTGGTCTGGGCCCTGGCGGTCATCTGCGGGGTGCTGGCCCTGTCCTACTGGTTCACCCGGTATGTGGCGGGGCGTGCTTCCGCCGGGCGGCCCCGGGGGAGGCAGATCCAGCTTCTGGAGGAGATCCCCGTCGGAAAGGATCAGAAGCTGCTTCTGGTCCGGGTGGGGGAGACCATTCAGCTGCTGGGGGCCTCGCCGGGCGGCATCACCTGTCTGCGCACGCTGACCCCGCAGGAGGCGGAGGCGTGGAGCACGCCCGACGGGCGGCAGCCGGAGGATGGGCGTCTGAGCTTTTCCGAGGCGCTGCATCGGGTGCTTCAGCAGAGAAAAAAATAGGGGAGGGCCGGAGTTGGACGCGCTGATCAATGTAAACGGAGAAAATTTCCAAACGCTCCAGATCCTTTTCCTCACCACCCTCATTACCCTGCTGCCCTCCATCGTGGTGATGATGACCTCCTTTACCCGGTATATCATCTCCCTGTCCTTCCTGCGCTCGGCCATCGGCCTGCAGCAGAATCCGCCCAACATGGTGCTGGTGGGCATCTCCCTGTTTCTGACTCTTTTCACGATGGCGCCGGTCCTCAGCGACATTCAGACCCAGGCCTACGAGCCCTATGTGGCCGAAGAGATTACCCAGGAGGAGTTTTTCAGCCGGGCGGCGGTCCCCCTGCGGGAGTTCATGCTGGACCAGACGGAGGACAGCTCACTGGAGCTGTTCTGCGACCTGTCGGGGACGGCGATGCCCCAGACCCGGGCGGAGGCCGACCAGCTGCCCATGCGGATTGTGGTCCCCTCCTTTATGACCAGCGAGCTGAAGCACGCCTTTCTCATCGGCTTTTACCTGTACATCCCCTTTGTCCTCATCGACGTGGTGGTGGCCTCCACGCTGATGGCCATGGGTATGATCATGCTGCCCCCGTCCATGATCTCCATGCCCTTTAAGCTGCTCCTCTTTATCGCTCTGGACGGCTGGCAGCTGCTGTTTTCCAGCTTGGTGCGGAGCTTTCAGTAGCAAGGGGGGACAGGCGTGGAAGTAGTGGATATTATGCGGGAGGGCATTGGAGTGGCCCTTCGGCTGGGCGCCCCCGTGCTGCTGCTGAGTATGCTGGTGGGAATTCTGGTGGCCATCTTTCAGGCGGTCACCCAAATTCACGAGCAGTCGCTCTCCTTCATTTTAAAGCTGATTGTGGTGGTGATCGTTCTGCTGGTGGCCGGCGGCTGGATGCTGGAGACTCTGATGGACTTTACCCGCTATCTGTTTACCCTGATGTAGGGGGCTGACCCATGATCGGCTGGGATGAATTGTTTGCCTTTGAGCTGGTTCTGATGCGGGTGAGCGGATTTGTTCTGTTCAGCCCTGTGTTCGGGCGGAGCAATGTGCCGGGTTATGCCCGGGCGGGCTTCATCATGGTGCTCTCTGTTTTCTGCTATGGACTGGGAGTTCCTCCGGTGGAGCCGCCGGACACCCTGATCCGGCTGGCAGTTACGCTGCTGCTGGAGTTTGGCGTGGGCTTTGTGCTGGGCTTTCTGATGCAGCTGTGCGTCATGGTGATCCAGGTGGGGGGCGAGGTCATCGACCTTCAGATGGGGCTGAATATGGCCCAGACCTATGACAGCAGCAGCCAGATCAACATGACGGTGACCGCCTCGCTGCTGAATATTTTGTTTTACCTGAACTTTTTCGCGGAGAATGGGATCTACACCCTGATGCGGATTCTGATGGCCTCCGGCCAGGTGCTCCCTTTCGGGACGGTGTCTCTGGGCCGGGACGCAGCCGACTATGTGGTGGAGATCTTTCTGGCCGGCATGGTGCTGGCCGTCAAGCTGGCCATGCCCATTCTGGCGGCCGAGCTGCTGGGCGAGCTGGGGATGGGGGTGCTGATGAAGGCCATCCCCCAGATCAACGCCTTTGTCATCAACATCGAGCTGAAGGTGATCATCGGCCTGGTTCTGCTGCTGTTCTTCCTCACGCCAATCAACGAGTTTCTGCTGGAGATCGAGGGAGAGATGCTGACCAATCTGAGCCATGCCCTTGTGGTGCTGGGCGGAGGAGGATAGGCCGGGAGAAGGTCCGGTGCCAGGGTGAGGTGATGCGCGGTGGCGGACAGCCAAAAGACGGAAAAGGCAACGCCGAAAAAGCGGCGGGACGAGCGGAAAAAGGGCAACGTGTTTTTCAGCAACGACGCCGTCTCTGTGCTTGTGCTGCTGACCGGCTTTGCCGTGCTGCGTCTGACCGCGGGGTGGATCGTGGACGCGGTCCATGAACTGTTCCGCTGCTGTCTGGAGCTGATCGGGAACCCGGAGCCGGGGATGCCGGTGGAGGCAGGTGCGCTGTTTACCCAGTTTCTGTGGGCCTTTGCCCGGGCCGCGGTGCCGCTGATGGCCGCTGTCGCCGTGGTGGGGGTGGCGGTTACCCTCTTCCAGACCAGAATGCTGGTCTCAGGAGAGTCCATCCGCCCCAAGATGAGCCGGATCAGTCCCATCCAGGGCTTCCGGAGGCTGTTCTCCATGCGCAGTATTGTGGAGGCGCTGAAGGGCCTTTTAAAAATCTCTGTTCTTTTGTTTTTGATCTACCGCTATATCGCCAGTGTGGTGGACCAGTTCACCCGCTATCTCCATACCGACCTGCTGGCCGCCTGCACCCACCTGTTTCAGGAGAGCTTTCTGCTGGCCATGCAGATTGGACTGGCCTTTGCCGTGCTGGCAGGGGCGGACATCTTTTACCAGTGGTGGGAGTACGAGCGGCAGATCCGCATGTCCAAGCAGGAGATCAAGGAGGAGTACAAGCAGACCGAGGGCGACCCCCAGGTGAAGGGGAAGATCAAGCAGGCCCAGCGCAGGCTTGCCCAGTCCCGGATGATGCAGCAGGTGCCCAAGGCCGACGTGGTCATCCGGAACCCCACCCATTTCGCCGTGGCCCTGCGCTACCGGGCGGACAAGGACCCGGCCCCCATGGTGCTGGCCAAGGGCCAGGATGAGATGGCCGCCCGCATCGTCCGGGTGGCCCAGGAGCATAAGGTGGCGGTGGTGGAGAATGTGTCCCTGGCCCGGGCCCTGTACGCCTCCACCGATCTGAATCAGTTTATTCCCCCTGAGCTGTACAACGCGGTGGCCGAGGTGCTGGTCTATCTGTACCGGATGGGGAAAAGCGGTCATGACAGGTAAAGGTATCCACAGGAGCAAGATATGAGACGAATTTTCAAAAATTTAGGCATATCGCTGATGGTGGTGGTCATCGTCCTGTTCCTGGTGATCCCCCTGCCTCCCCAGGCGCTGGATGTGCTGATCATTCTGAATATCTCCCTGTCGGTGATGATTCTGATGATCACCATGAATATCTCCGAGGCGCTGGAGTTCTCCATCTTTCCATCCCTGCTGCTCATCACAACCCTGTTCCGGCTGGGGCTGAATGTTTCCTCCACCCGGCTGATCCTGTCCAACCAGGGCTATGCCGGCGTGGTGATCGAGGCCTTCGGCAATCTGATCACCCAGGGAAACATTGTCATCGGAATTCTGATCTTTCTGATCATTGTGCTGGTGCAGTTTATCGTGATCACCAAGGGAGCCGAGCGCGTCTCCGAGGTAGCCGCCCGCTTTACCCTGGACGCCATGCCGGGCAAGCAGATGGCCATTGACGCCGACCTCAGCTCCGGTCTCATCAACGAGCAGGAGGCCCGGGCGCGCCGGCAGAAGATTCAGAAGGAAGCGGACTTCTATGGAGCCATGGACGGCGCCACCAAGATCGTCAAGGGCGACGCGGTCATGTCCCTGATCATTACGGTCATCAATTTTGTGGCCGGATTGATCATCGGTATCGTCCAGGGGGGCGGCGACCTGGGCACGGTGCTCACCACCTACTCCATCGCCACCATCGGAGATGGACTGGTGTCCCAGCTGCCTGCCCTGATGATCTCCACCGCCACCGGTATGATTGTCACCCGGTCAGTGTCTGACGGCAGCCTGAACACCGACGTAATCAGCCAGTTCAAGGCCCAGCCCCGGGCCATCTTCAGCACGGGGATCATCCTGCTGGTGCTGGCCGTCATTCCCGGAACGCCCACTGTCCCCCTTCTGCTGGTGGGAGGCGTCCTGTCCGGCGGCGGGTTTTACGGCAGCCGGAAGATGGACCGGATGCAGCGGCTGGAGCAGGCCAGGGCCGAGCAGGCGGCTGTCCCCCAGCCGGAGACTCAGGCGGCCAGCGAGGCCGACTACTACAAGGACATCAGCCACGTTTACTCCCTGCTGACGGTGGAGCCCATTGAGATGGAATTTGGCTACAGCCTGATTCCCCTGGTGGACGAGGCCAGCGGCGGCAAGCTGATCAGCCGCATCGTCATCTTTCGCCGGCAGTACGCCCAGGACATGGGCTTTGTCATCCCCTCCATCCGCCTTCACGACGGCGCCTCTCTGGGCACCAACCAGTACATCATCAAAATCCGGGGGGAAGAGGTGGCCCGGGGAGAGATCCTGGTGGACTACTACCTGGCTTTGGAGCCGGCCAGCCCGGCCGGGGAGATCGACGGCATCGAGACGGTGGAGCCTGCCTACGGCATCCCCTCCCGGTGGATTCTTCCCGAGAACAAGGAGATGGCCGAAATCTACGGCTACACCGTCATCACCCCCCTCACGGTCATGCTCACCCACCTGTCCGAGACGGTGAAGAAATATGCCTACGAGCTGCTCAACCGGTCCGAGACCATGCAGCTGGTGGAGCACCTGAAGCAGACTGAGCCCGAGCTGGTGGAGGACGCCATTCCCAATGCGGTGACCTACGCCAACCTGGAGAAGATTCTGAAGAGCCTGCTGCGGGAGGGAATTCCCATCAAGGACTTGGGCACCATTCTGGAGGCCATTGTGGACGCCAGCGCCACCACCCACGATATCGACATGATCACCGAGCAGGTGCGCAGCGCCTTGAGCCGCACCATCACCCGCCGGTTCTGTGAGAACGGCCAGCTGCGGGTGGTCACCCTGGACGCCGAGGTGGAGAAGAAGATACTGGCCTCCCTGACCAAAAATGAGCGGGGCCTCTATCTGGCGCTGAGTCCCGATGTGATGCAGCAGATTGTAACCCAGCTGGGCGAAATGCGAAAGAAATTCAACGAGCTCTCCCAGACTCCCATTGTGCTTACCAGCCAGATCATCCGGGTCTATCTCAGCCGGCTGATCGCCCAGTTCTATCCCGACTTTTATGTGCTCTCCTTCAACGAGATTACCAGTAATGTGCAGATCCAGGCCATTGGAAACATCATGCTTCAGCAGCAGGAGCAGCCGGCGTAGGTGAGGGACAGTGCGGATGGAAACATATATCAACCAGGATTTGGAGCCCAGGCGGGGGCCGGAGCCGAGGCCGCCGGGGGAACAAAAGCAGGCCGGCACCCAGGAGCTGCTTGCCCTCTACCGGGAGACCGGGGACGAGCGCGTGAAGTGGGAGCTTGTGCTGCGCATGACCGGCATGGTGCGGGCCATTGCCTCCCAGGTGTGGGGCCTCTACAGCAGCTTTGCCCAGCTGGATGACATTGTGGAGGAGGGAATCCTGGTCCTCCTCAATGCGGTGGATAAATACGACCCGGACAAGGGCGTTAAATTTGAGACCTATGTCTCCAAGCGGCTGCGGGGCATGATTGTGGACCTGGCCCGCAGGCAGGACTGGGTGCCCCGGCAGCTGCGGCAGAAGTCCATCCGCCTCAACCGGGCCATGGAGGAGCTGGCCAGCCAGCTGGGCCGGACCCCCACCAGCCAGGAGATGGCCGACCACCTTGGGATCAGCAAGGAGGAGTACGACGAGCTGCTCTCCGAAACCGCGGTGTCCGGCCTGCTGTCCTTCGAGGCGCTGCTGGACAGCTCCTCCGGCCAGGTGGCCAGCCAGCGCCTGCCCGGCGGGGGAGAGAACCCGCCGGAGGAGCGGTATGAGGAGCAGGAGCTTCACGAGACCCTGAAAAAGGGGATCGCCTCCCTGCGGGAGAAGGAGCGGCTGGTCCTCTCCCTGTACTACGAGAAGGATCTGAGCATGAAGGAGATTGCCCAGGTGCTCCATGTAAGCGCCCCCCGGGTCTCTCAGATCCACAGCAAGGCCATCGGACACCTGCGCCTCTACATGAAGCAGTATATGGAAGGGTAAAAGAAAGGCGGTTGAAGAAGTATGACCAAGGGATTTTACAACCTGACCTCCGGGATGCTCTCCCAGAGCAGGCGGCTGGATGTAGTGGCCAACAACATGACCAATCTGGCCACCCCTGGATATAAGGCGGAGCGCTACACCGACAGCACCTTTGAGGAGGTGCTCTACAGCCGCATCGGCAACAAGGATAAAAGCGGCGCCCAGGTGATTGGAGAACAGAGCTATATTCTGGCCCCCGACCAGCTGTATGTGAACTTTGACCAGGGCATTCCGGAGGAGACCGGGCTGAACCTGGACTTTGCCATTGTGGGGGACGGCTTCTTCGCCATCCAGACGGAGAACGGGGTGGAGTACACCCGCAGCGGCAGCTTCACCCTGGACGGGGAGGGCTTCCTCTGTCTCGCAAGCCAGGGCCGGGTGCTGGGAATGGACGGGCAGCCCATCCAGCTGACCACCGACCTGATCCGGGCCGACGGGGAGGGGCGGATCTACACCCAGGACGGGAACTACTACCTGGGGCAGATCGGCGTGTTCACCTTTGCCGACAACGGCCAGCTGGTGAAAAATACCAGCGGCCTGTTCGGACCCGGCGGTCAGCAGGCCGTTCCCACTGCGGCGGAGGTGCAGTGGCGCTGGGTGGAGAACTCCAACGTGGATATGATTCAGGAGATGAGCAACATGATGACAGCCGAGCGGGCTCTGCAGAGCGCCGCCCAGGTGCTGCAGCTGTATAACGAGCTGCTGACCCGGGCCACCGGCGAGATCGCCCGGATGTAAGGCAAGGGAGGCAGATTCAGTATGATTCAGGCATTTTACAGCGCGGCGGTGGGGGCCCAGCAGCAGATGGAGCGGCTGAACGCCCATGCCAACAATATCTCCAATGTGAATACCACCGGCTTCCGGGCGGAGCAGCCGGTGTTCGAGGCCCTGATGTACCGGATGGTCAATGGTATTGACGGGGAGCAGCTGCCCAAGGGCACCGGTACCCGCATCGCCGCCAGCACAACCGACTTCCGCCAGTCGGCGGTGGAGGAGACGGGGCGGAAGCAGGACTACGCTATCTCAGGCGACGGGTTTTTTGCCCTGTACGACCCGGCCCTGAACGAGGTGTCCTTTACCCGGGACGGCTCCTTCACCATTGCCGAATTTCAGGAGCAGGACGATGAGGGCAACTGGCAGTCGGTGTGGTATCTGTCCGACGGCGACGGCCGGCAGGTGCTGAACACCGGCGGCTATCCCATCCAGGTGGAGGACGCTGAGGCAAGGCAGCCGGTGGGCGTCTTTGAGATTCAGTATCAGGAGGGGCTGCAGCACCTGGACGGGAGCCGGTTTCTGGCTCCGGCGGCGGCCGGCAGCGTGTGGATGGGGGATTCCCCTGTCCTCCAGGGCTGCCTGGAGAGCTCCAACGCCGACCTGGCCCATGAGATCGGCAAGGTGATCGAGGCCCAGCGCTCTTACAGCTACGCCCTGCGCATGGTCACCACTGCGGATGAGGTGGAGACCACCGTGAACAATCTGCCCAACGGATAAGGCGGTGAGAGAAAATGAAGCGTTTTGAGGATTTGAACGGCCTGGAGCTGGATACCATCCGGGAGATCGGCAGCATCGGCACCGGAAACGCGGCCACCGCCCTGTCCAGCATCCTGGGGTGCGAGGTGCGCATCAGCGTGCCCGAGGTGCGCATCATGGGGTATAACGAGGCCATCGACTGGATCGGCGGACCGGAGGTCATCACCGCCGGGGTGCTGGTCCGACTAGGGGGCGAAATCAGCGGCATCATGCTCTCAGTGCAGCAGATGGAGTTTGTGGATCTGGTGCTGCGCCACATGGTGGGAAGGGAGGTCTCCTCCTATGAGGAACTGGATGAGCTGGACCGCTCCGCCCTGGTGGAGGTGGGCAACATTATGATCTCCACCTTTATCAACGCCCTGTCCGGGCTGGCGGACATTACCATCCAGCTCACGGTCCCCGCCTTTGCGGTGGATATGCAGGGGGCTATTCTCACCGTCCCCATGGCGGAGTATGGGGGGCAGTCGGACTACATCATGACTGTGGGCGCGAATTTCATCTGCCACGGTCAGGAGGTGCCCTGCCGGCTGCTGCTTTCACCGGATATCCGCTCTTTGAATTATCTTTTAAAGAAGCTGGGTGTGCTGGATGAATGATAAGCTGGTAGTTGGGATCGCGGATATGAAAATGGCGCAGAATGAGGGGATGCTGGTGACGTACGCCCTGGGCTCCTGCATCGGCATCTGCCTGCGGGACCCGGTGCTGAAGCTGGCCGCCCTGGTCCATGTCATGCTGCCCTTGAACATGGAGACGGGGCGCAGATCGCCCATGAAATACGCGGATACCGGCATCCGGGAGACGCTGCGCCAGATGGAGGCCTGGGGGGCCAGGCGCAGCCGGATTACAGCTAAAATCGCCGGAGGCGCCCGAATGTTCGACGTGCCGGGCGGCAGCGCGGGCGGCACGCTGGGCAACATTGGTCAGCGGAATATTGAGAGCGTCCACATCACGCTGAAGAACGAAGGGGTCCGGCTGCTGCACGAGGATGTGGGCGGGACGGTGGCCCGAACGCTGCTGTTCGAGGTGGCCAGCGGAGATGCCTGCGTGCGAAGCTACGGAAAGCCGGATCTGATTTTTTAATATCCAAAGAAATCTATCAAATTTTGAAGTGGGGGATCGGCATGGCGGAAAAACACAAGCAGGAAATTTTACTGGAGACCGGAACCAACGAGATCGAAATCATGGAATTTACCATCGACGGTATCCTGTACGGAATCAACGTGGCCAAGGTGCGGGAAATTATGATGTCCGCGCCGGTGCACCCCATGCCCCATTCCCATCCGGCGGTGGAGGGCATCTTCAAGCCCAGGGATACTGTGATCACCGTGGTGGACCTGCCCAAATATCTCAGCGGCCGCGAAGAGGAGCCCCGCCCGAAGGACCTGTTCATCATCACTAATTTCAACCAGGTCTATATTGCCTTCCGGGTCCATACCGTGGTGGGGATCAGCCGCATCTCCTGGACTGACATCCAAAAGCCGGACAAGACAGTGTCCGGAGGACCGGAGGGGGTGGCCACCGGCATCGCCCAGTGCGGGGAGGATCTGGTCACCATTTTGGACTTTGAAAAGATCGTGGCTGAAATCGCGCCGGAGACCGGCATCCAGCTGTCCGAGGTGGAGGAGATGGGGCCACGGAGCCGGGACGAGACGCCCATCTGGGTGGCGGAGGACTCCATCCTGCTCACCCAGATGATCCGCAGCGCCCTCACCAAGGCCGGGTATGTGAATGTGCAGATGTTTTCCAATGGCGGGGAGCTGTGGGATGCCCTGCAGCCCTGGAAGGAGGACAAGGACCTGTTCCACCATGTAGGGCTGGTCATCACCGATCTGGAGATGCCCCAGATGGATGGCCACCGGCTGACCAAGCTGATCAAAACGGACGCCAGCCTGCGGAAGATCCCGGTGGTCATCTTTTCCTCCCTGATTACCGAGGAGATGCGCCGCAAGGGCAAAGAGGTCGGCGCGGACGAGCAGCTGAGTAAGCCGGAGATCGGACATTTGATCGGAATTGTGGACCACCTGCTGGACCGCAGCAGAAGAGAGCGGGAGGGATAAGAACATGAGCAGCAAGTACATTGTGCGCCAGCCCATCAAGGATGGACAGAACAAGATCATCGGATATGAGATTCAGTATCATGGGGAGAACCAGGCCTTCGGCGGCGGAGACAGCACAGCCAGCGACTTCGCGGCGGCGGATACCATCTACAATTTCCTGACCATGAATACCGACAAGCTGCTGCGGGGCTCCTTGAATTTCATGACCTTTACCACCACCCTGCTGATGAAAAAGACCCCACGCCTGTTTGACAAGGGGGAGCTGGTCATCCAGATTGACGACAGTGTGATCATTCACCCCCTGGCCATGCGCATGGTCCAGCAGTATGCCAAGGACGGCTACAAGATCGCGGTAAATGAGTTTCAGTTTGCCCCCCGCTACCTGGGTATCCTGGACGGCATTGATTACATCAAACTTAACTTCCAAAGCACCCCGGAGCTGACTCTGAAGAATATCATCGAGATTGCCCACAGCATGAAAAAGCAGTGCATCGCGGTGGGCGTCGACCGGGAGGAGCTGTACCAGAAGGCCCTGAAGCTGAAGGCGGACGCCCTGGAGGGGACCTATGTGGCCGAAAAGCTGACCACGAAAACCCACAGCAGCGGCTATCTGCAGAGCAACTTCTTCCGTCTGATGGTGGCGGTGACCCGGGACGAGCCCGACGTGGAGGAGATCGAGCGGATTATTTCGGTGGACGCCACCCTGACTTATAATATTCTGAAGATGGCCAACTCCTGCTACTTTGCCATGCGCCACCGGGTCAACACGGTGCGTCAGGCCATCATGACCATGGGCCTGAACGAGCTGAAGCAGTGGGTCTACCTCCTCAGCGCCAGCAACGCGGAGAACAAGATGGAGGAAGGGGCCGAGGAGTTCCTGCGGCTGTCCTTTATGCGGGCCAACTTCTGCAGCAGCCTGATGAACTATGCCAAGGATATGCCCATCTCCAAGCCGGAGGCCTATCTGATGGGGATGTTCTCCACCCTGAACTATCTGATTGACGCTCCCCTGGAGGAGATTCTGGACCAGATTCCCCTGCGCCAGGAGGTAAAGGATGCCCTGCTCAAGCACAGCGGCCGCTGCGGGATGCTCTACGACCTGGCGTTGTCCTACGAGCGGGCAAACTGGGCGAAGATTGACGAGCTGGCCGGCGGGCTTGGAATTCCCACCAACTTGCTGACCAGTCTGTACTTCAGCTGTATGGAGGAGGTCAACCGGGTCTGGGCGGAGATGATGCAGCCGACGCCGGGCCAGGTGGCGGAACAGCCGGAGGCAGGGAAAGAGCCGGAACAGACATAAGGGAGGGAGCGGCCGTCAGATCTGCCGGCCGCTCCGCGCCGGTTCCGGCAGTCAGGAAAGGATAAATTGGGAGGCGAGCTGCCGTGACACCCATTTGGGAGTATTTTGAGGACCTGGAAGAGATCGTGTATGTGGCAGATGCCGAGACGTATGAGCTGGTTTACCTGAATAAGTGCGGCCGGGACGCCTTTCTGATCAAGAACCGGGAAGAGTACAGGGGAAAGAAGTGCTATGAGGTCCTTCAGGGATACAGCGGACCGTGTCCTTTCTGTACCAATGACCGGCTGAAAATGGGAAAATTCCTGAAGTGGCCCTACCGCAATCCGCTGACGCGCCGGTATTATTCCATTCAGGACACACTGCTTGAGTACGAAGGCAGGCAGTACCGGATGGAGTTTGCCCGGGACGCGGAGGAAGGCTGGGACAAAGAGGTGAATTTGGGAGCTGCCGCGCTCCGGCACTATGAAAATTTGGTGAATGAGTGCCTTTTGATCGCCCACTCCAGCGCCGATCAGGATGTGGCTCTGAAGAAGATGCTGGCGTATCTGGGTCCCCACATTCACTGCTCGGCGCTGAACGTCTATGAGCTTCGGGCGGAGGAGTGGGTGGTCAATACATACAGCTGGGCCCGGTCTGGCGGCTCGCCAGACCCGAAGCTGATTTCCATCAGCTTCGGGAAACCCCTCATCCAGTGGTATGAGGTATTTGCCCACAACCAGCCCCTGATTCTGACAAATACGACGGAGTTTTGTGAGAAGTATCCGGAGATGCACGCCATAATTCCGCCGGAATCGGTGGAGCGGGCGATTCTGCTGCCCCTGCTGAGCAATGACAAGGCCATAGGCTTCTGGCAGGTGGATAATCCGGAAAAGAGTCATCTGGGGCTGGTGGCCGACCTGTGCCAGCTGCTGTCCCACTTTATTGTCTCAATCATCCGGCAGCGCGACCTGGTGAAAAACCTGGCGGAAATCAGCTTTCATGATCAGCTGACCGGCGCGCTGAACCGCTACGCCCTCAATACCTATATGGCCAAGACGCATTTGGAGCAGAATACAGGGCTGATTTATTGCGACCTGAACGGATTGAAAAGGACCAATGACCAGTATGGACACTCCAGCGGAGACCGGCTGCTGATCCAGGCGTATCACATCCTGGGGAGCGTGTTCATCAGCGACCAGATTTTCCGTATGGGGGGCGACGAGTTTCTGGTGGTCTGTGAGCAGATTGACAAGGGGCAGCTGGATGAAAGGGTGGAGCGCCTGCGCAGAATGGCGGTGGGCGCCGGATGCGGAATGTCCATTGGCAGCGCCTGGGCCGGAGCGGGAGACACCCAGTTCAGCACGCTTCTTGACCGGGCCGACGAACAGATGTATCAGGAGAAGCGCCTTTATCACCTGCACCTGGATTCGGCGGGGCGAAATGAAGGGGGGGAGACGCAGGAAGATGCCCTGCAGTGCAGCCAGTCCAGCGCGGCGGTCCAGCGCTTTATCCAGGACTACTATTTTGATGTGGACTCCTTTATCCGCTCCCAGACCACAGGGCGGTCCAATTACTATATCTACTTTGGGGATATGCGGAAAAACCTCTACTACATCTCCGATAACCTGAAGGAGGACTTTGGATTTTCCGGAAATCTGGTCACAGATTTCGTGTCTCGTCTGGAGCAGCGCATCTACGGCCCGGACCAGGCGATGCATGTGGAGGAGACCCAGAGGATGGTTCGGGAGAAGCGGGAGATCCACAGCATCCGCTACCGCATTTATGATAAAAACGGGGAGCTGGGCTGGCTGCACTGCCGGGGCATCATGAAGTGGGATGAGGAGAAGCGGGAGCCGCTGTTCTTCTCCGGGAGCATGGTCAGCCTGAAAAATGAGTTGGAAGTGGACCCCATCACCGGGCTTTTGAAGCTGAACCTCGCCCTTAAGCGGGTGGAGGAGCTGAACAACCTGGGAGTCAGCATGATGCTGATGTGCGTGACCTTCCGGGATTTTGCCGACATCAACCGGGTTTATGGGCGGGATATCGGCGATGAGCTGCTCAAGGAGATCGGCGGACAGATCGAGCGGGACCTGGGCAGCCAGTTCAGCTGCTACCGCATGGACGGGGCCCGTTTCCTGCTGCTCTCCCAAACCGTGCTGGAGCCGGGGGAACCGGCCGGGCATATTCAGGATATTGTGAAGGGGGCGTTCCGCCGCTTCACCATTCACATGGTGTCCCCCTGTGCCATCGGTGTGGTCCATGGCAGAGAGGAGAAGGTATCCGCCCAGATGCTGATTGACAACGCCATCGGAACGGCGCGCACCGCCAAGGCCTTTCCCGGGCTGAGCTATCTGGAGACAGCCCCCCATTCCGGACGTGTGTTCCGGGAGCAGACCAACTTCAATATTGCGCTTAATGCCTGTGTGGAGCGCGGATTCCAGGGGTTCCGCACCATGATCCAGCCGCAGGTGGAGGCAAAAAGCGGCAGAATCTTCGGGGGCGAGGTGCTGCTGCGCTGGAACAACGGGGGAGAGGAAATTTCCCCGGGCAAGTTTATCCCGGTATTGGAGCAGACAGGACTGATTGTTCCGGTTGGGAAATGGGTTCTGGACCAGACGATCCAAAGGGGAGGCCGGGTGGTAAAGCGCTGGCCGAACTTTGAAATTTCGGTCAACGTCAGCTACCTCCAGGTGGTGGACCGGAACTTCTTCCCCTTTCTGGAGGAAACGCTGAGGCGGCACCACATGCCGCCCCAGAACCTGTTTATTGAATTGACCGAGACCCACTTTGACGAGATGCCGGACCATCTTCAGCAGTTTGTCCAGCAGTGCAAGCAGATCGGGGTGCGATTTGCCCTGGATGACTTTGGCAGCGCCTATTCCGGACTGCAGATGCTCCTGCGCTATCCGGCCGATCTGATCAAGCTGGACCGGACCCTGATGCAGGAGGTTACGTCCTCCAAGGAGAAGCAGCGCTTCATCAAGAGCCTGGTCTATGCCTGCCACCAATTCAAGCGCAGAGTCTGCATGGAGGGTGTGGAGACCAGGGAGGAGCTGGATGTAATCCGGAAAACAGACTGTGATTTCATCCAGGGATTTTACTTTTATAAACCGATGAGCTGGGATGACCTGGAGCACACGCTGGAGCAGAAGGCGGAAGGGCCGGGTTTCAAGCGGAAGGAAAAAGAGGTGACTCATTCATGAACCCCGAATACGCGGAGGAGCTGCGCGGCGCCCTGGGTACAATCTGCGAGGTGCTCGGGGCAGAGAATCAGATCCTCTTTGTGGGGGTCATTCAGCAGTACAGCAGAGCGCGCAACGAGGTTCAGGTGGAGCTGCGAAAGCGGGAAAGCACGCCCCGGGGCGTGCTCTACCATGCGCCGGTCAAGATCCGTTATCGGGAAGGAAATGGAAAAGACCGGGTGGTTGTCCTCTATGGCCGGGTATCCCGCAATGCCGCGGAATACTGGTGGATCGAGGTGGAGCATGTGATATCCACCGCGGAGCGCCGGGAACACTTCCGCCAGCGGGTCAGGGCCCACGGAAATGTGATGAACTCCCGGGGGGAACAGAGTGAGTGTGAGCTGGATGACATCAGCCTGAGCGGCGTGCGCTTTCATACCGAGGCTGTCTATATGGAGGGAGAAACCCTGCTGCTGTCCGGCTTTCGGCTGCGGCCCGGCGGGCCGGTCCACAGCCTGTCCTGTCTGGTCCGGCGGGTGGGGCCGGATATGGAAGGAAAGGGAATCCACACATACGGGTGCAGCTTTCTGGGGCTGCGGCTGTGGCAGGAGGATGAGCTCTGCCGGGACATCTTCGCCCTGCAGAAGCGGGATATCAACCGAAAATAGAAAAAGGGACCGCCGCACCGGAGACAGCTGCTCCGGTGCGGCGGCTTCAATTTTCACTGGACGGCTGCTGGCCTAAATCCTCCGGGGTGTGCCGGGGGCTGTCCAGAACCGATTTGCAGGCGTAAATGATCTGGGTGGTGACCTCCGAGTCGTACCGGGAGCGGTACAGGCTCAGACGCGGGGGCTTGACGGAGGAGGACAGAACCACATATTTGGCGGGCAGGCGGGTCAAAGCCAGCGCCTTGGTGTCGGCCAGACAGCGGGGACAGTGGCACAGACCGAACAGCTTCACATAGCGATCCAGCTTTTCGTCCACCAGCAGCTCCATGACGTTCAGTGCCTCCATTCCGGGCTGCAGGCCGGGAGAGGCGGCCTCCTGAGGAGGGGCGGCCGGTACGTTTTCCGGGGGCTGGACCGGGGACTGGGGAGAGGATGCTCCCTCCGAAGGGGAAGCCGGGGATTCCGCAGCGGGGGCGGGGTTCTGGGGGAATATCTTGTCCGCTTCCAGGTCAGGCTCCGGCTCCAAAGGGGAAGGGCCGTCCTCCTCCGCCTGGATGGACGGGTCGGGAGTGGCTTCCTCCTGGGGCAGCTCCCCCAGATCCTCCTCCAGGGAGCGCTCCAGGGCCTGGCGGATCTGCTCGGACAGGGCCTCGTTGTTGCTGCGGGCCACCTCCAGAATGGGGGGAGAGAGGCGGCGGGCAGAGGGCTGAGACAGGGAAGGCTCAGGGGGCGGGGGAGGCGCCGTCTCCGCCGCCGTCTCCCGGGACTCCGGGGAGGGGACGGGCTGTTCCGGCGCGGCCTGGGGCGGATGCTCCTGAGACGGTGCGCCGGAGAGAAGATTGAGAACATGGGCCGTCTTGCTGCTCCGGTTTCCCTTGCTGGACTTTCCCGCCATTACGCATCCCTCCCGGCGTCAGTCCGGCGGGGGAAGGCCGGCCCCAGAATCTCGTCACACAGCTGCTCATAGTCCTGGGCGGGCTTTGAGGCCGGGGCATAGTCGATGATGCTGATGCCGTGGGCGGGGGCGGCAGCCACCGAAACGCTGCTGTGAATTTTGGCCTGAAAGACCTTGGTGCCCAGCTGAGCGGCCATCTGCTGGGACAGGTCCAGCATCTCACGGTTCAGATTGAGGCGGGCGTTGAAGCGCGTGAGCAGAATGCCCATTACCCTGAGCCGGGAGTTGTAGTAATCCCGGACGCTGTCAATGGTCTCCTTGATCTGGGAGACCCCCAGCAGGCTGAGTACCTCCGGGGCCATGGGGATGATCAGTCCGTCGGTACAGACATAGGCGTTTACGGTCAGGATGTTCAGGGCGGGGGGCGTGTCAATGACAATGAAATCGTAGCGGTCCTGAATCTTGGATAGGGCGGTTTTCAGCAGAAACTCCCGCCCGGGCTTGTTGAACTCCAGCTCCGCCGCCGACAGCAGAATGTTGGCGGGCAGCACGTCGCAGGTCTCGGTATGGACGAGCGCCTGCTCGGGGGCCGCAGTCCCGCGGAACACATCGTAGACGGTGGTGCAGTGCTCGATGTCCAGCCCCAGACTGAAGCTCAGGCTCCCCTGCGGGTCCAGGTCCACGCCGAGCACCCTGGCCCCCCGGTGGTGCAGACAGGACAAAAGAGCACAGGCGGTTGTGGTTTTCCCAACGCCGCCTTTTTGGTTGGTAACGGCAATGATCGAGGTGGACATAATCCCTGCTTCTCCTTTCAACGCCGCCGGCAAGACAAACAAGCAGACCCGTCTGCAAGAAAATACAGGTCCGCCTCTTAATTTTTGATCAACCGGGACGATATAAAAAGTGAGGAAGTAAGGAGTAAAGCATGGAACAAATCAATTTTACTCAAAAATGTGTGGAATGTCAATGAAAGAAAGGACCGCTTACAAGGTTCCTTATCAAAAGGAGTGAGACAGATATGGCGTCCATTGGCAGCCTGACGGGGAGCAACTCCTCCACCAGCAGCATCTATGGGAATCGGACCACCAATATTATCTCCGGGCTGGCAAGCGGCCTGGATACGGAGGCTCTGATTGAGGGAATGGTTCAGGGCTACCAGCAGAAGATTACCCAGCTGGAGCAGGACCGCACGGTGCTGCAGTGGCAGCAGGAGGCATACCAGAGCATTTCGGATAAACTGGTGGAGTTTGCGCGGAAATATACCTCCTACACCTCCGCCACGAACCTGCTCAGCAATACCTTTTTTAATAACGCGGTGATCACCACCACCGCCGGCGAGTTTGCCGGCCTGGTCAGCGCCGTGGGCAAGACCAACAGCGACGTGACGCTCAACGCGGTGGCCCAGCTGGCCACGGCCGCCCGGTATTCCGTAAACAATACCCTGGGCGCACAGTCTCAGGGAGGGAAGGTCACCGTCTCCGGCGACCCGGTGGACCTGGGCGACACCACAAAGGTGAGCACCATGGACGGCTCGCTGACCTTGAGCTATGGAAACCAGAACGTGACCCTGAATTTCGGTGAGCTGGAGAAATTCGGCGAGCTGAATGACGGACTGGATGTGGAGGCGTTCAAGAAGGCGGTCAACGAGAAGCTGGCTGAACAGGAGGTCTCCATCGGCGGCACCCTGTACTCTGCCGACGAGGTGATCGGCTTTGACATCAACGACAAGGGCGAGGTCACCTTGACGGACAAGCTGGGTGCGGGCAACAAGGTCGCCATCAGCGGTGCCAGCGGAAACTTTGCCGACCGGGTGAACAACCTGAGTGACGCCGTGAAAAACGACGCGGACACGTTCTCCATCCAGGTCAAAGGACCTGCGGTCAAAGAGGTAAACACCGCCGAGTACCTGTCCGACAAGACGGTCAGCGTCACCCTCAACGGCCAGACCAAGCAGATCAAGCTGGACGGGCTGCCCAAGGATTCCACTGACTTTGCCGGTGATTTTGTCACGCTCCTCAATGAAAAGCTGGGCGACGCCTTCGGCAGCGGGAAAATCACAGCGGCGCTCACCGTGGATAAGAAGCTGAGCTTCACCGCGGCCGAGGGGAATACCTTCTCCGTCTCCTCCACCGCCGGCGAGCTGATGGGGATGGAGGACGGGGCCCTGACCTCCTATCTGGACACCAGCAAATCCCTGGCGGACCTGCTGGGGGAGGACATGGGCGGCCTGAAAGCGGTGCAGGGCACGGGGGCCATCACCGAGGGGGCCGACGGCACCTGGCACGACGAGGCGGGCAACCGCACCGACGCCCAGGGCAATCTGCTCAATGCCGACGGCAAGAAGCTGTACAGCCTGACCATCAACGGGGTGGAGGTGGGCCGCTATACCGCTGACACCGCCATGGAGACGGTGATGAACGCCATCAACTCCAACGCCGACGCCGGGGTCAGCGTCAGCTACTCCCAGCTCACCAACCAGTTCGTATTCACCGCCAAAGAGACCGGCGAGGGAGGCCGTATTGAGTACGGCACTGTGGATGAGCAGGGGAAGGCCAGCGACCTGGCCGCCGTCCTTTTCGGAGGAAAGGCCGTGGACCCGGATGACAAGACGCTCACCGGCTATACCGCCGGCCAGGACGCGGTGTTCCAGGCCACCATCAATGGAGAGACCCGCACCTACTCCCGCAGCAGCAACACCTTTGACCTGGACGGCATGACAGTGACCATCAGCGGCACCTTCAACGCCGCCGAGCGGGACCCGGATGATGGTCCCATCACCAGCGACGAGGTGTCTCAGTCCGTGGCGGACGAGGCTGCCGGTACCAGGAACGCCGGTTCTTTCTTTACCGGGGGGGAGGCCGTCACCTTTACCAGCAAGACTGACGCTGACACCATTGTGGACGCGGTCAAGCAGATGGTGGAGGACTACAACGCCATCGTCAGCGAGGTCAAGAAGGCCTACTCCGACATGCCGCTGGAGCAGTCCAATGGGAATCCTTATGATCCCCTGACGGACGAGGACCGGGCGGACATGAGCGAGAGCGCCATCGAGGCCTATGAGGAAAAGGCCAAAACCGGCATTTTGTTCATGGACAGCGACCTGTCCTCCCTGTACAGCGCCCTGCGCAGCGCGGTGACGCCCGGCGGGGCGGACGGCGCCGCTCTCCGCTCCATCGGGATTCAGACCAGCTACGAGGATGGGCTGACCACCATCAGCCTGGACGAGACGGCCCTGCGTCAGGCACTGGAGAGCAATCCGGACCAGGTGCGGGACGCCTTTACCAAAAGCCAGGAGAACGGCGCGGCCACCGACGGCCTGATGGCCTCCATTCAGGAGATTACGGACCGCTATGCGTCCACCACCGGGGCCACCAAGGGAATTCTGATTGAAAAGGCCGGTTCCCAGTATGCGCCCACAGCGGCGCTGGACAACACCATGCTGGACCGGATGAACGAGATCGACGAGCAGATTGAAAAGTGGCAGGACAAGATCTCTGACCGGGTGGACTACTACACCAACCAGTTTACCCGGCTGGAGGTGCTGATCAATCAGATGAATGCGCAGAGCTCCTCCCTGGCCGGCTTGATGGGCGGCTATTGATGGGGCAGTCTGAGAAAGGAACTGGGCGCCTATGGATATGAGAGGGTATCAGCGCTACCGGGAAAACTCCTTGAACACCATGACGCAGGGGGAGCTGCTTCTGCTGCTCTATGACGAGCTGATCAAGCGCCTGACCCAGGCGGAGCTGGAGCTGAGGCGGGAGCAGTACCCCGTTTTTGAAGGGGCGGTGGACAGAAGCCTGGAGATTATCCGCTATCTTGACAGCACCCTGGACCGGAAATATCCCATCAGCCAAAATCTCAGCCAGCTGTACGAGTATTTCTGCTATGAGCTCAGCCGGGTGAAGGCGGGGCGAAACGCCACCGAGCTGGCCCGGGTGAAGGGAATGGCCTCCGAGCTGCGGGACAGCTTCCGGCAGGCGGACAAGAATCAGACCGAGCGGTGAGGTGGCCGGATATGCTGAGCAAGCGGGATTGGGATGCCGCCGCCGCTCTGGAGCGGAAGATGTATTTGGAGCTGACCGAGGTGCAGGACCTTACCGCAGAACTGTCCTCTGCCCTGGACCGCCGGGACCAGGTATCGGCACAGATGTTTTTGGGGATGCGCCAGGAGCAGATCAACCGTCTGCAGGAGTGGAAGGAGCTGCTTCGGAAGCAGTGCGCCGCCCTGCCCAGGGAGGACGGAGAGCGGCTGCGCCAGGTGCTGTCCGGCCAGCGGAGGGAAGAGGGGGACGGCCGTGTGCTGTCCGCCCTGGTAAATAAAAACCGGGCTCTGCTGGATCGGGTGATCCAGGCGGACCGCCGGCTGAACCGGCGGCTGGCCGGCGGCCGCTCCTTTTATGGAGCTGCGGAACATGAGGCGCGGTAAAGCTGAAATATTCCCTCTGCCGGCGCCGGGCTGGCAGAGGGAACTTGATGCCGCGAAGGGAATTGGAGCTCAGGACAAAGGGACTGGCTCCAGTGTGGAAAAGCGCCAGAGAGGAGCGCCGGAGGACCGGCTGGCTGACAGCTCGTCCAGAATGAGCTGCGGGTCCCAGGCGGCCAGGCTGCGATCCCGGCTGTTGGGGTCCGCAACCAGAACCTCGCCCCGGAGGGTTACCCCCCGCAGCAGGATGAAGTGGCCGGAGCTGGTGAAATGTCCCGGCCCCATCAAAGCCACAAAAATATGGCCAGAGGACAGCTCCTGACACAGGGTGTCGGCGCTGAAGTCCCGGCAGGGCACGGCCTCCAGCCCGTATGCGCTGGCTGTACCCTCCACAATGGACAGGTAAGAGCCGCTGCCCGGGGCGCAGTACCCCTCCTCGTAGGCCCATTGGGCCATTTGAGCGGGGTCCGTGTCCTGGTCGGTGAGAGAAGAGATCAGCATGGCGAGGGCCGTGGGCCCGCAGCCGTAGCCGGCAATGGGATCGGGGCCGAAGGATTGGCTGGCCCAGGGCTCCTCGCCCTGATTGTAATAGACAATATCGACCACTCCGCCGGTGAGGATTTCCCGGCCGTGGAGGTCAATCAGCTCGGTGATGGCCGGGTCCTGGGCGGGAGGCGTCTGCTGAATGGCGGGATCTCCGGCCAGCTGCTGGACGGGGGCCTCCTCATAAGGCTCCTCTGCCGGGGAAGAAAGCAGTCCGGCGGCCTGCTCGGCCAGCTGAGTCCCAGCCGACCGGACGGACCGGAACAGCCCGGTTACCGGAGCGGTGATGCGCCGGAACAGGGCCGGGTCGGCAAACCGGCAGACGGCCAGTTCAGCCGCGCCGATACACAGAAGGGCCAGCAGAAGCCACGGCGCCAGCCGGTGCCTGCGGCGGGAATTTTTTTGACGGGACAATGGGATCAACTCCTCCTTGGAGGATTATATCAGAGATTGACTCGGCTGTATAGTAGAGAGGAAGCGGACTATGCCGCAGATCCGGTTGGAAAAGGTGAGCAAATACTACCGGCAGGAAAAAAGAAATGTGCCGGCGGTGCAGGAGATTGACCTGACCATTGAGCAGCAGGAATTTGTGTTTGTCACAGGCAGCAGCGGAGCGGGGAAGAGCACCCTGCTGCAGCTGATTGCCGGAGTCATCAGGCCGACCGGCGGCAGGGTTTATTTCGAGCACGAGGATATCAACGCCCGCTACCGCTTCAGCCAGCGACAGCGGGCCAACGACATTGGGTATGTCCCGCAGATTTCCCAGCTGATGCGCAAGCGCACCATACGGGAAAATCTGTCCATGGCGGCCCTGCTGGGACGCAGGCGGAGCAAAGGCTCCATGGAGGAGCGGATTCAGAAGTCTTTGGACATGGTGGGGCTGAAGCACGTCGGGGAGAAGTATCCGGTGGAGCTCTCTTTGGGGGAGTGCCGGCGGGTGGAGTTGGCCCGGGCCATTGTCAACAGCCCGCCGATTCTGGTGCTGGATGAGCTGACCGCCAGCCTGGATGAGGATACAATATGGGATCTGTTTCATTTGATTGATGAGCTGAACCACCGGGGCACCACGGTTATCATGGCCACCCATGCCAGGCAGTTTGTAAATCTGATGCGCAAGCGGGTGATCACCTTGGTGGACGGCCGGATCCTTGGGGATGTGCAGAAGGGCCGGTATGGAGATGTGATGTAGCTGCCGGCGGACAGAAGGAAGCTTTAGGAGGTAGAATGTATGAAGAACATGAAATTCGGTACGCGATTGATCACATCCATGGTGATCACACTGGTCCTGATGATCGTGCTGACGGCGGTATCCATTTGGAGCACGGGCAGCGTAAGAAGCGGATACGAAGAGATTCTGAGCGGAGCGGTGGCGATTACAGACGCGGTGCAGACCAGTTCAGAGGAGGTCAACTCCATCGCCCGGCAGATCCGGGACATGGCGCTTTCCGGGTATGATGCCGCGCAGGTGGCGGAGATCGAGGCCGCGGAGGCGGAGATTGAGACCGCGCTGGCCACCATTGAGAAGTTATACAGCGGGACAGACGGCCTGGATGAGGCCTATGTGAATGCGGTGCGGAACTGGGAATCCACCTTTGCTGATATCTGCGCCGCTCTGGAGGCGGGGGACCTGGAGCAGGCCCGGCAGCTGATTCAGACCCAGTGCACGCCGCGGCTGGAGACGGCGGTGGCGCAGGGAGATGAGCTGAAGCAGCAGGTGCAGCAGAACGGAAACGAACAGATCGCACAGGTGGAAGGCCGGATTGCCCGGGACCGCGTTGTCATGATCGCCCTGCTGGCGGCGGCCTGCGTGATCAGCATCCTGATGAATCTGAGAACGATACGCAGCACGGTAAAGCCGCTGAAGCAGGCGGAGGAGGCTGTGGTGGCATTCAGCCACGGCGATTTGTCCTACGGTGTGGACTACGCTGCTGAAAATGAGATCGGGACGCTGTGCCAGGCGGTCCGTGACTCCCAGGAGATTGTCAGCAGCATCGTGGGCGATATTGTGGAGGCCACGCAGAAGCTGGCCGACGGGAACCTGACTACCTCGATCGACCGGGAGTACCCCGGCCAGTTTGCGCCCATCAAGGAAAATCTGGA
>CAJFVL010000003.1 GCA_904420465.1 uncultured Clostridium sp. | reverse complement strand
GGAAAGTCCCCGCTTCGTGGGCCGCACGCCTTGCACAGCAAGGCTTTGCGGGGCATTTGATTGGATTCGAGGCGGGCTTTGCCCCCTCGAGCTCCCCCTTCGCTGTACAACTTTTTACTTCTGAAAGGGAGTTCTTCGACACGCTGGGAGGGCGGCCCGCCAGGGCCGCCCTCCATCCTTTTTATTGAGCTGGCCGGGCGGGCAGCGGCCCGGAGAAGTCAAAGGGGAACCGCCCCGGTCCGCAGATGCGGGCCATCTCCTCCGCCCGGTCGGCAAAGACCGGGTCGGCCGCCCCGAACACCTGCCAGCCTGCCTCTTTTGCGGCGGCGCAGTACACTGGAGAGTCATCGAAGAGGACGCAGTCCCCCGGCATCTGTCCGCACAGCCGGGCCGCCTCTCGATAGAGGGCGGGGTCCCGCTTCTCCAGACCCAGCTGGGCGGTGGTGAGCACGGGGGACAGCAGGGGGAGCAGACCGTGGTGCTCCAGGGCGGCCTGGCACAGGTTGGGCATGCAGGAGGTGAGCAGGGCCAGCCGTTCCCCCGCCGCGGCTGCCCGCTCCAGAAAGCCGCGCACTCCCGACTTCAGCTCCAGCTGGCCGGCATAGGCCTCCCGGGCCATCTCCCGCCACTGGGCGATGATCTCCTCTGCGGACAGGGACAGGGAAAAGACCCGGCGGGTGTATTCCGCCGCGTCCTGAAAGGTGTGGTGGACAACGTATTCGGTATACTCCGGCGGCACCGGTGAGATGCCGTGCAGCCCCAGAAACTGGATGTCGATATCCAGCCATATTCCGTTGGAATCCAGCAGGGTGCCGTCCAGGTCAAAAAAATACATGGGAATCCTCCGTGTGTGGGTTATAGGAAGGGCTTACTCCTCCGTCCAGAACCGCCAGGGGAAGTGGACGGCCTCCTCCGCGTAGTCGATGCCGATGCGCTTGCCTGTGAAAATTCTTCCGGGGGCGGGACCGGAGCAGACATACAGCGGACCGCCGGGGTCGGTGAGATCCAGGCCGTTCTGCTCCCGGGTCAGCAGCAGCCCCCGGCACAGCTTGCCCGGCCCGTTGAGGAAGTTCTTCTTCTGATAGGGCGTCATCTGGCCCTGCTTGCACCCAAAGCGGTTTTCTGCTATAATATCCCCGTTTGTGACGGCCCGGACGCCCCGAATCAGGACGGCGCAGGGCTCCCCCTCAGGCTCGGTGACGAAATTGAGACAGTGGTACATGCCATAGATGAAATAGATGTAGGCGGTGCCCGGCGGAGCGAACAGCGTCTCGGTGCGGGAAGTTCGCTTATAGCCGTATGCGTGGCAGGCCTTGTCCATCCGGCCGATATAGCCTTCGGTCTCTGTGATGCGGCACACCAGACGCCGTCCGTCCGGCAGCACCCGGACCAGGTGCCGGCCCAGCAGGTCCCGGGCCACTGTCAGCGTGTCCCGGTCATAGAAGGAGCGGGGCAGTATGTCCAAATTTCAACACCTCCCAAGCGGGTCACGGCGCGGGCGGGCGCCGGCTGTTCCTCAGATATGATAGCATACCCGCCCCACACTTTGCAATCTGGAGTTGATATCCATGTCCCCCAAAGCCATGCGCCTTCTGGCCAAGCCCATGCTGCTCACCTCTGCTGTCATCTGGGGCACTTCTTTTTTTATTATGAAAAACGCCCTGGACGCGGTGCCCGTCTTTTTCCTGCTGGCCATCCGCTTTACGGCCGGGGCCGTTCTGCTGGCCCTGGTGTGCTGGGGGAGGTGGAAGGCCTTTACCCCCGACTATCTGTGGCGGGGGGCGGTGATGGGGGCCTTTCTGTTTCTGGCCTACTCGGTCCAGACCTTCGGACTGGCCCTGACAACTCCCTCCAAGAACGCCTTTCTGACCGCGGTGTACTGCGTCATCGTCCCCTTCCTCGCCTGGGCGGTGCTGAAACGCCGGCCGGACCGGTACAACATCGCCGCCGCTCTGCTGTGCGTCACCGGTGTGGGACTGGTTTCCCTCACCGAGGAGCTGTCCATCAATGCCGGCGACCTGCTCACCCTGGTGTGCGCCCTTTTCTATGCTTCCCATATTGTGGCGGTGACGAAGGTGTCCTCCGGCAGGGATATCTCTCTGCTGACGGTGTTTCAGTTTGCCTTTGCCGGGCTGTTTGCCTGGATTGGCGGAGGGCTCACGGAGACCTTCCCGGCCGAGGCCCTGTCCAACCCGGAGGTGTTTCTCCCACTGGCCTATCTGTGCATCATGGCCACCACGGTGGCTCTGCTGTTTCAAAATGTGGGTCAGGTGTGGTCTGATCCAGCCTCCGCCGCCGTCATTCTCTCCCTGGAGTCGGTGTTCGGGGTGCTGTTCTCCGTCATCTTCTACGGTGATCCGGTGACGCCCCGGCTGGCTGCCGGTTTTGCCCTGATTTTTGTGGCGGTGGTGTGCTCCGAGACCAAGTTTTCCTTCCTGAAACGGGGCGCAAAAGCTGGGAATAACAGGAAAGCACCGGAGAGACTGTAGAATCCGACGAAAGATTTGGAAAAACTGCGGTGAAATTTTGCCATTCCTCCGGCGGCTTGGCCGTTGCGGCGGCGGCTGGTGTGTGCTACAATAGACTTCATCACAAGAACAAATGACCGTGCAACACGGACATACAGGGCGGATAGAATGGAGGGAAGGCCATGGGCGGGGCGGCCAAGTATTTTATCGTGGAGGCGGAGGCCATGCCCGAGATCGTCCGAAAGGTGGCCGAGGCCAAGCGTCTGCTGGAGACAGGAGAGGAGACCACGGTCAATGGAGCGGTCCGTGCGGTGGGCATCAGCCGCAGCGCCTTTTACAAGTATAAAGACGCAGTGCGCCCCTTCAACGACATGCTCCACGGACGGATCGTCACCTTTCAGCTTCTGCTGCGGGATGAGCCGGGCATCCTCTCCGGCACCCTGAACATTTTCGCGGGCACCGGGGTCAATATCCTGACCCTGAACCAGAGCATTCCCCTCAACGGCTGCGCGGTGGTTACCATGACGGCGGAGACCAGCGAGCTGCAGCGCCCCCTGGAGGAGGTGCTGGGAGAGGTGTCCTCCGGCGCCGGCGTGATCCGGTGTGAAATTCTGGCGGGCTGAGAAAGTCAGAGCGGCGGCTGATCTGGTCCGCCGGACCCGCGTTCAATTTTATTTTTGAGGTGAAAAGAAATGGTAAACGTGGCAATTTTGGGGTTTGGTACGGTGGGTTCCGGCGTGGCCGACGTCCTGACCCAGAACAGCGGACTCATTGACCAGCGGGCGGATCAGCTGATCCGGCTGAAATATATTCTGGATGTGCGGGACTTCCCCGACAGCCCCTATCATGATCTGTTTGTCAAGGACTTCTCCGTCATCGAGCAGGACCCTGAGGTGAACATCGTGGTGGAGACCATCGGCGGGGCCACCATCGCCCTGGAGTTCACCACCCGGGCCCTGAAGGCGGGCAAGAGCGTGGTCACCTCCAACAAGGAGCTGGTGGCCACCCACGGCTACGACCTGCTTCAGCTGGCCAGAGAGCATGGATGCAGCTACCTGTTTGAGGCCAGCGTGGGGGGCGGCATCCCCATCCTGCGGCCGCTGACCTCCTGCCTGGCGGCCAACGAGCTGACCCAGATCACCGGCATCCTGAACGGGACCACCAACTATATCCTCACCCGGATGATCAAGGCGGGCCTCACCTTTGACCAGGCTCTGAAGGAGGCCCAGGCCAACGGCTACGCCGAGAAGGACCCCACCGCCGACGTGGATGGCCACGACGCCTGCCGGAAGATCTGCATCCTGGCCGCCCTGGCCTTCGGCCAGCACGTCTACCCCGAGCAGGTGCCCACCCAGGGCATCCGGAACGTGGCGCTGGAGGATGTGGCCTACGCCGACTCCAAGGGCTACAAGATCAAGCTGCTGGGCCGGGCGATCCGGGAGCCGGAGGGCAAGGTGTGCGCCTTTGTGGCGCCCCATCTGGTTTCCACCGATAACCCTCTGGCGGGTGTGGAGGACGTGTTCAACGCCATCGCGGTCACCGGCAACGCCATCGGCGACGTGATGTTCTATGGCCGGGGTGCGGGCAAGCTGCCCACCGCCTCCGCCGTGGTGGCCGATGTGATTGACATTGCAAAGGACCTGAAGCGGGACCGGCACAATGCCTGGGGGCCCGGCTCCCCCGATCTGGTGGTCTCGCCGGACATCCTTACCTCCCGCTGGTATGTGCGGGCCCAGGCCGCGGTGGATCAGGCCCGGCTGGCCTGCGGAGAGATCCAGCCTCTGGCCCGGGCGGGGGCCCCCGCATCGGAGGTGGCGTTCCTCACCGCCCCCATGACCGAGCCCCAGGTGCGGGATAAGCTGAAGGGCATGCAGGTGGACTCCCTCTTCCGCGTGCTGGACTGAAAGAGGCTGACCGCCGCTGTGCGGCATAGGATAGAGCGGGGGAGTCCTTCCCCCCTTGTCCGGAACTGATATCACCTTTTAGGGGGAAACACATACATGTCACTCATAGTACAAAAATTCGGTGGTTCCTCGGTGGCGGACGCGGACCGGGTCCGCAACGTGGCCCGCATCATCACCGATACCTACCGCAAAGGCAACAGTGTGGTGGTGGTGCTGTCCGCTCAGGGGGACACCACCGACGACCTGATCGAAAAGGCGAGGGAGCTCAATCCCCACGCCTCCAAGCGGGAGATGGATATGCTGCTGTCCACGGGAGAGCAGATCTCCATCGCCCTGTGCGCCATGGCCATCGAGGGGATGGGCTACCAAGTGGTGTCCCTCACCGGCTGGCAGGCCGGGATGCGCACCGACTCAGCCTACAGCAGCGCCCGGATCAAGCGTATCCAGACCGAGCGCATCCAGAATGAACTGGATAAAAAGAAAATTGTGCTGGTGGCCGGCTTCCAGGGCATCAACAAGTACGGCGACGTCACAACGCTGGGCCGGGGAGGTTCGGATACCTCCGCGGTGGCTCTGGCCGCCGCCCTTCACGCCGACCTGTGCCAGATCTACACCGATGTGGACGGGGTCTACACCGCCGATCCCCGTCACGTCAAGGGGGCCCGCAAGCTGGACGAGATTACCTTCGACGAGATGCTGGAGCTGGCCAGCCAGGGCGCTCAGGTGCTTCACAACCGCTCGGTGGAGATGGCCAAGCGCTATAACGTCAATCTGGAGGTGCTCTCCAGCTTCAGCGGAAATCCCGGTACGAAAGTCAAGGAGGTTGTCAAGACCATGGAAAAGACCCATGTCAGCGGTGTTGCCAAGGATAAGAACGTGGCCCGTCTGGCCCTGATCGGCCTGGAGGACCGTCCGGGCATCGCCTTTAAGATCTTCTCTCTGCTGGCCAAGCAGAACATCAATGTGGATATCATTCTTCAGTCCATTGGCCGGGACGGCAGCAAGGACATCAGCTTCACTGTGGCCCGCAGCGACGCGGGGACGGCCAAGGAAATCATGGAGGAGAATAAGGAGGCCATCGGCTTCCACAGTGTGGAGCTCAATGACCAGGTGGCCAAGGTCTCCATCGTGGGGGCGGGCATGGCAAACAACGCGGGCGTGGCCTGCAAGATGTTCGAGGCCCTGTTTTCTGCCGGCATCAACATCAACATGATCTCCACCAGCGAGATCAAGATTTCCGTCCTGGTGGACGAGCGGGACGCTGACCGGGCCGTTCAGGCCATCCACGACAAGTTCTTCAGCGAATTCGGCGGGAACGGCTGACGTCACTGTTTTTTTCCATTGTGTCAACCTGTCGGAAAAGTCCCATTGGACTTTTTTGGCAGGTTGATCTGTTTTTACGGTTGCAAAAAATAGCGCGATCTGGTACAATATAAAATTGTCTGGAGACAAAGCCGACAAATGGCAATCTTGCCGGGGCCGGTCATGGGTGCCCCGGGGCAAGGAGAATGGAAATCAATGGACAAGAACCTGAGAGAAGAGCGCCGTCGTCAGGAGGACAAGGCGTTTAACCGCGGATTGCTTTGGGTGGGCGGCGCCATCGTGCTGGAGCTGCTGATGCTGCTGGTAAACCGCTATTATATTCATTTCTACGTCTCAGAGGTGACCCAGGCCACCATCGCCCTGAACACGCTGACCTGGGTGCGGATTGGCGGCCTTGTGGCGGGGGTCCTGTGTCTGGTCTGGGCGGCCGTTCAATTCTGGAAGGGCGGAAAGTTTGGCCTGCCCACAGTTCTGGCCCTGGTCTGCGGGGCCCTGGTGATCTGCGCCCATGTGAGCCTGACCTTTCAGGAGCCTGGAGTGCAGATGCTCTTTCTGCTGGTGCCCGCCTGGGCGGGCCTGGCGCTGGTGTACTACCTGTACCAGCGGGAATTTTTCCTGGCTGCCTCTGCCAGCGGGCTGACGATTCTGGGACTGTGGTTTGTGCGCTACCGGGACGGCGCCTTTGGACTGGAGGCCGGTCTGGTGCTGGCCGGTCTGGTGGTCATTCTGGCGGGCACCCTCTGGCTGAAGAGAGGCGGCGGCGTGGTCCGGCGGAGCGGAGGCCAGGAGGTCCGTGTGCTGTCCAAGAATGCCAACTACTGGCCTGCTGTAATCAGCTGCCTGGCCGGCCTGGCTGTTATGGTGGTTTCTCTGGCTGTGGGGGCCAGCGCGGCCTATTATCTGATTTTTGTCATGATTGCATGGCTGTTCGGCCTGCTGGTGTACTACACCGTCAAGCTGATGTGAAAGGCTGGACAGAGACGATAACATAAAACCGGGAAGCGGTGAAACCGCTTCCCGGTTATTTTTGTTATAGGCCCTGCCCGATCAAGGCGATTTTGTCCCTGTACAGGCGGCGGAACAGGAGAATGGAAACCAGGCAGGAGAGCAGCTCGGCCGCAGGGAAAGAGAGAAAGGTCCATTGTGGGCGAACCCAGACCAGGAGCAGGGCGGCGGGCAGCAGAAGGACAATCTGCCGCAGCAGGGAGATCGCCAGGGAGCAGCTGCTGCGTCCCAAAGGCTGAAAGGCGGCGGACAGGGTAATGCTCACCGAGGCGATGGGGAACGCGAGAGCCGTCATCCGCAGGGAAGGCACCCCCAGCTCCAGAGCCTGGGACGAGGCAGCAAAGCAGACCGTGAGCAGCGGGGAGGCACACAGCCACAGGATGGCCGCGCCGATCAGCGCTGTGGCCAGGGCGGTGATCAGTCCGAAGCGGACCGCCCCCTCCACCCGCCGGCGGGACCCCGCCCCGTAATTGTAGCTGATGATGGAGATCAGCCCGTTGTTGATGCTGAACACTGGCATGAGTACAAAGGACTGAAGCTTGAAATAGACCCCCAGCACCCACACCGCCGTCTCCGACCAGAGATTTAAAATGGCGTTGAGACCCAGAGACATCAGACTGCTCAGGGACTGCATCAGGACGGCGGGGGCGGCAATGCGGCACATCTCGCCGGTAATGGCGGGGTGGAACCGGAAGCCGGACAGGGAGATGGGAAATTGGTCCCGGATGCGCCGGATCAGGAAAAAACCGATGACAGCCCCCGAAATCTGTCCGATAACGGTGGCGGCCGCCGCACCCGCCACCCCCATGTCAAAGAAGAAGATCAGGATGGGGTCCAGAATGACGTTGATGACCGCGCCGGAGCCCTGGACAATCATAAAGCCGGCGGGGTGCCCGGTGGATTGAAGGACCCGTTCACAGGGGAACTGCATGCACATGCCGAAGGAGAAGCAGCAGCAGATGCGCAGATAATCGGCCCCCATTTGAACAACAGCGGCGTTTTCCGTGCAGGAGCGCAGGTAGACGCCGCAGGCAAACAGGCCAAAGGCAAGAAAGAGCAGCCAGCACAGCAGGTAAAGCAGGTATCCATGGAGCACGGCGCTGTTGGCCTGGTCCAGCTTTCTCTCCCCCAGCCGCCGGGAGAGCACCGCGCTGAAGCCCACCCCTGTGCCGACGCAGAAGGCCACCATCAGGGTTTGGATGGGATAGGCATAGGACAGGGCTAAAAAGGCTTCGTCGCCGATCCGGGAGACATAGATGCTGTCCACCAGGTTGTAAACCGCCTGCATCAGCATGGACAGCATGATGGGCCAGGACATGTGGACCACCAGCCTCCCGATGGGCATGGAACCTAAAATGTTGCCGCGTTCCTGTGACACGGCGACCAACTCCCTTCCGCGGCGGGCTTCCGCCGAAAAGCCGGCCCAGTATAACAGAATGAGGCGGGAAAGTCAAGGCGGGGACACAGCCGCCTGTGTCCCCGCCGGTTTCTACTTGTCCTCCTGGCACACATCCCTCACATAAAATTCGGTGTTGTCCACCCCCTGGGGGACAATCTGGAAGCGGTCCAAAGCCTGGATCAGCTTGGACAGCTTGGAAAATCCGTAATTGCGGGGGTCAAAGTCGGGCCGCTTCTTTAACAGCAGGTTGCCTAGCTTGCCCATGTGGGCCAGACCGTCCTCCTCGCACAGGTCCTCCACCGACTCGGCAATCAGCTCCACAACCTCCAGCGGAACGGGACCGGAGGAGGAGGCTGATTTCCTGGCCTCCTTCTTGGCGCTTTTCTGGGCCTGCGCTTCCTTCTGTCTGGCGGCCTCGGCGGCCTGCTTGGCCGCCGCCCGGATGACCTCGATGTAGACAAATTTGTCGCAGGCCACAATGAAGGGCTGGGGGGTCTTTTTCTCCCCCATGCCGTATACCTTCATTCCAGCCTCCCGCAGGCGGATGGCCAGCCGGGTAAAGTCGGAGTCGCTGGACACCAGAACAAAGCCGTCGCAGTTGCCCGAGTAGAGAATGTCCATGGCGTCGATAATCATGGCCGAATCGGTGGAATTTTTGCCGGTGGTGTAGCCGTACTGCTGGATGGGAGTGAGCGCGCACTCCAGCAGAATGGACTTCCAGGTGGACATGTTGGGGGAGGTCCAGTCGCCGTAAATGCGCTTGATGGTGGGGGTGCCGTAGACCGCCACCTCGGCCATCACATCCTTCATGGCGGTGCGGGAGGCGTTGTCCGCGTCAATGAGGACAGCCAGCCGCAGATCATTATCGCTGCGCTGTTCAGACATAGTAAGACCTCCGTTCATCAGATCGTGCGTACAAGGGGGCGGTCAGACCAGCCACAGCTTGGGAAGCAGCGGGTAGAAGTCCCCTCGCTCCTCCCACAGCAGCAGCAGGCACCCCTCCCGCACCGAGACGTGGGCGGGCTGGCCCAAGAACTCGTTGCTTACCCCCACGGGAAAGCTGCCCAGCAGAGCGGAGTCCTCCAGGGGAAATTTCAGCCCCCTGAGGGTCACGCCCCGGGCCTCTCCGCTGTTGCAGAATACGGACAGGTATCCTGACATGGAGGGAGGAAAGGTGAGGGAGCCGTTCCGCAGGGCGGTGGCCACTGTCTTTTCCCCGGCCAGAAAGCCCTGAGCCCCCTGAGTGGTCAGCCAGTCCAGCACCTGCAGGTTGGCCAGGGTGTGCTCCAGTCTGCCCCCCACACCCCCCAGCAGAACAAAGCGGCGGTAGCCCCGGTCCAGTCCCTGCCGCAGGGCAAAAACCATGTCGGTGTCATCCTTGGCGCAGGGCAGCTGAATCACGTTGGGATGGGAGGGAGCGTAGCCCAGGGAGTCGAAGTCCCCCACCACCAGGTCGGGGGTTACTCCATAGGCCATCAGGGAGTCGTAGCCGCGGTCGGCAGCAATGACAAAATCCTCCGCCCTGGGACAGGGGCACAGGGCGGGGGTCAGAGACATGGCCCCCGCGATATAACAGACACCGGTAGATTGGGTCACAGAAATCCATCCTTTCTCAAAGGAAAATTCAGGGGAAGAGCTGGGCCTGCTCCAGCATCTCGGGAGGCACGTCAGGCCAGCAGTCCGCCGAGCCGTGGGGGAGAATAATCAGCTGGATACCGGGAGGCAGGCCGTAAAATTGCCGGTACTCCACGGCCCACGGCGCCTCCGAAAAGGGGTTGCGGCCCCAGAAGTAATAATAGCGCAGGCTTTCCGTGGGCAGAAGGACGGTGTCCGCCTGTTCCTGGATGGCACGGTCAATTTGCGCCTGGCGCGCGGCCTCGTTTCGGCCGATGTAGGCATAGGCCTGCACATGAAAGCCCACGGCGGCGGCCAGCAGCAGGCAGGCCCCTGCCCGGGCCCATTTGGGCAGGGGAAGGTCCTCCAGCAGGCAGAGGGCGGCGGCCATGAGGGCCAGGCCGGAGAGAAAGGCGCACCGTGGGCCGCCCTCGTCCAGCAGGCTGAAAGGGAGGAGGAGTCCGGCGGCGGAGAGCACCAGCAGCAGAGGGAGCCACCGGCTCTGCCCGCCGGCCCAGAGGATTACCGTCAGGACCAGAACCAGCTGGAGGAGGGCCATGCCCGCCCGCAGCTCCGGGGTGCCCCAGCTCAGATTCTGCCGCTGGTATTCCATGATGAGAGCGCAGCACAGGCTGTAGCCCCCCATCCCCAGACCCAGAAGGGCGGTCAGCCATCGGGGGGCGCCCCGGCGGATCAGACGCCAGAGACAGCCCGCCGACAGCAGGGCGCATACCCCGGGGAAGAATTCAAACATGCCGGGAAGAAGCTGAAGCACATAGCGGGGGACGGTCAGGGACAGAATCTCCCCCAAACCGGCCCCTGGAGGGAAGATCAGCCGGCGGATGCCCTCCACAGCCTTGCCCTCGGCCATAAGCTGTCCATAGAGGGGGTTGTGGAACATGAGAAACGCCCCCAGAGCGCACCCGGCCAGGGCGGTCAGGGCGGGCAGCCGCCCCCGCCGCAGGATCAGGGAGAGGATTGCCGCCAGAAGAGCGGCACCCAGCAGGACGGCGGTGAGATGCTCCACAAAGAGCTGGGCGGCCAGGGACAGGGGGAACAGAGCGGCGGCCAGAGCGGGGTCCTCCCGCCGGGGCCTCCCTTCCCGCAGGACCCGCCGCCACAGCACCAGAAGGATCAGGGCGGCCGCGCCTCCCAGGATATAGTTGGCAAAGGAGGACACCCAGCCGAAGGTCTGCCGCCAGGTGACCATGGGCATGGAGAACAGAGCCGCGCCCCCCAGCAGGACCAGGGGGAAGCGGCGGTCCGGCCCGCCGGAGGAGGCCAGGCGGGCCGCCAGCAGGGGGAGCAGAAACATGGTCCCTCCCATGATGAGGGTTTTGAGCAGCGGGGAGCGGGTCATGACCAGGACGAAGAAGGTCCCCACATAGCGGTTGTTCAGCTCGCCGGACAGCCAGCGCTTTATGCCCACCGGCGTGCCCCAGGCCCAGTCATCCTGGGTATAGGGCACATTCCAGGCAATGAACAGGCAGCAGGCCAGAAAGACAAGAAGAACGGCCCATCGGACCGCACGCTTACTTGGTGGCATTCTCACCGCTCCTCCGGCCGGAGGCTTCTGCCCGGCCATGTCGTTGCTACCTATTATAATACAAAACCGGAGCCATTGGCAAGGGAAGGGGCGGGGGAAGCTTGACTTTCCAGTCACCAGGGCATAGAATAGCCATACGTTCCATGAGTTGAGACAGGAGGAAACCGGATGACACATTATCTGGATAACGCGGCCACCACCCCGGTGCGGCGGGAGGCGGTGGAGGCGGCCGTGCAGGCCATGACGGAGGGCTGGGGAAACCCATCCTCCCGCTATGCCCTGGGGATGTCAGCGGCGGCGGCGGTGAAGGGCTGGCGGGCCGATGTGGCCGGGGCGCTGGGCTGCCGGCCGGAGGAGCTGACCTTCACCTCCTGCGGAACCGAGGGGGACAACTGGGCCATCCAGGGGGCGGTCCGGCTGGGCCGGAGGCAGGGGAAGCACATCGTTACCACCGCATATGAGCATGCGGCGGTGCTGGAGTCCTGCCGGGCGCTGGAGCGGGAGGGGTACGAGGTGACCTGCCTCAGGCCCGACCGGGAGGGGAACATTTCTCTGGAGGACCTGGAGCGCGCTCTGCGTCCCGACACGGTTCTGGTGTCCATGATGCTGGTGAACAACGAGCTGGGCACCCTCCTGCCGGTGGCCGAGGCGGTCCAGGTGGTCCGCCGCTCCGGCTGTCCCGCCCTGTTTCACTGTGACGCGGTTCAGGGCTTTCTGAAGGTGCCCTTTACCCCCAGAGGACTGGGGGTGGACCTGCTCACCGTCAGCGGCCACAAGATCCACGCCCCCAAGGGAATCGGGGCGCTGTACATCCGCAGCGGGCTGCGCTTTCCTCCCATGATGCTGGGGGGCGGGCAGGAGGGCGGCCTGCGCTCGGGCACCGAGGCCACCGCCCAGATTGCCGCCTTTGCCGCAGCCGCCAAAGCGGGAAGGGCGGCCATGGAGGAGGATACCGCCCGCATGCTGGAGCTGAAGGACAGGGCGGTCAGCCTGCTTCAGACGCGGGTCCCCGGCCTGAAGCGGATCGGAGAGGGGGCGGCCCCCCACATTCTGGCGGTGACCATGCCGGGCTACAAGAGCGAGGTGGTGGTCCGCTTCCTCAGCGACCGGGGGGTGTATGTCTCCTCCGGCTCGGCCTGCCACAAGGGAAAGCCCAGCCACGTCTACGCCGCTCTGGGCCTGCCCAAAAAGGAGCTGGACGGGGCGCTGCGCATCAGCCTCTCATACGACACTACGCCGGAGGATATCACCGCCCTGGCGGAAGGCCTGGAGGCCGCCCACCGGGAGCTGTTCACCGCGCTGTCCTAGACGGGAAACAAGGAGGTGCGCCCAATGAAAGGGATCGTTTTGGTGGAGAACACAGCTCCGGAGGGCTCCGGCCTGCAGCCGGAGCACGGCCTGTCCCTCTATCTGGAATACGGGGGAAGAAAGCTGCTGCTGGACGCGGGAGCCTCCGGCCGCTTTGCGGACAACGCGGAGCGGCTGGGGGTGGACTTGGCTTCGGTGGAGCTGGCGGTGCTCTCCCACGGGCACTATGACCACGCCGGCGGACTGGCCCGGTTTTTCCAGCTCAACCCCTCCGCCCCGGTCTATTTCCGCCGGGGTGCGGAGGGAGATTACTTTGCCCGGGACCCGGGCGGACTGCGGTTCATCGGTATCCCCCAGGAGGTTCAGCGGGCCGGAGGGAGCCGCCTGCGGCCGGTGGACGGCCTGCATTTGCTGTTCCCTGGGGCCTGGCTGGTCCCCTGTACCGTCCGGGATGCGGAATTTGTCTGCCAGGCGGATAACCTGCTGCGCCGGGACGGGGCGGGGGAGCTGGTCCCCGATGACTACCGCCATGAGCAGTCTTTGGTGCTGGAGGAGGACGGAGAGCTGATTGTATTCAGCTCCTGCAGCCACAACGGCATGGTCAACATCGTCCGCAGCGTGCTGGACCAGCTTCCGGGGAAGCGGGTTCGGGCGGCGGTGGGCGGCCTGCACATGTTCAGCAGGACAGCGGCCAGCGGGATGAACTGCACCCCGGAGTATATCGCCGCGGTGGCCGATGCCCTGCGCGGCCTGGGAGTGGAGGAGCTCTGCACCGGCCACTGTACCGGAGATCCGGCCCTGGAACTGCTCCGGGAGCGCTTCGGACCGGGGTGCCATGCCCTGACCACCGGGCAGGTATTGGAGCTGTAAAGAGATGTAAGGAGCAGAGGGGACCGCCCTGGCGGTCCCCTAAAAGCTGCCGGCAGAATTTCTCATTCTGCGCTGGAAGTCTCCTCCTGAATGGTCAGACGGCGGATGGCCCGGCCCCGAAAGGCGGCGTACTCCTCCGCCTGCCGCTCCAGCTCACGAAGCCCGGCGGCACTGACCGGCTCCCAGAGGGAGAGCTCCAGCGACAGGCAGCCCCCCGCCGCCTTTGCCGTCCAGATGCCGATGACCCGCCCGCCCCGCAGAATGGCCCCGGGGTTGGATACCGTGCGCCAGACGATCCTCTGGCGGGCCTTGTCCGCCAGAATGACGGCCTTGTCCCGCAGATCCAGGTAGGGGTCGTGGGGACCCGCCAGGAGAAGGCTGTCCCCCGTCTCCGCAGTGCGCAGGATATCCCAGTCATTGGCCAGCAGCCAGCGCCGGCCGTCCTCCGTCTCCACTGGAACCAGCTCCTCTGAAATGCCGTTCCACAGCCGCCGGGCCTGCCGGGGGGAGCAGCCCAGCCAGTCTCCGAACAGGGCGGGGGTGGAGGGGCCGCAGCAGCGCAGAAAGCGGCGCACCAGCTCCCGACCGCCGCCGGACCCTGTCTCCAGGGGGCGGCCCAGCCACCGGGAGGGGGCGGTAAAGGTGGGGGTGTTCCCCTCCCTCTGCCCAAAGACCACCAGTCCCCGGAAGGCGCAGGGCCGGAGCAGAAAGGACACCGCCGCGCCCCCCACCGTCTGCCTGTCCGGGCTGCCGTACATGGAGGGGGCGCGCCAGGCCTCCCGCTTTTCCGGGGGCAGACGCTCCTCCACCAGGGCGGCCAGCACCCGGTCCAGCTCCTCCTTGCTCCGGACGGTGTGCCCCTCCAGATGGCGGCAGGCCTGCTCCGCCAGGGGCAGCAGCGTGTCAAAGTCCATTCCCACAAAGTCCAGGGCGGCGGTGACGCCCCGGGTGTAGATCCAGGGCTCCTCCCCGGGCAGGGCGGCCAGAGGGGTGAGGAACACCCCCGCGTCCCCGGTTGGAAACACCGTGGGGACGCCCCGGAAGCTCCAGGCCTGGAGCAGGCTTCTGTCCTGATACAGGGCGTCCTCCAGCTGTCCCCGGGTGCAGCCCGCCACCCGGAGAAACAGGGTGGTCTCCCAGGCCCCGGGCGGGGAGTTCTGCACGCCGCAGGCCCCGGCGGCCTTTTCCAGGCTGCCCGCCGGCAGACGCCGGTCCAGGTGGTGGCCGCTCAGACGGAAGCCCCGGATCTGTTCTCTTGTGACCAGCATCGCCGTCTCCTCCTTACTGACCCCATCATACCGGATTTTTGGAAAAAATGCAAAGGGATGACCGCCCGCGCCAAGCGCGGACGGTCATTTTTTTGTCTCTTCGTCCCGCTTCGACAGATATTGCAGCAGGATGGTCTCTATCATGTTGGAGAGGGTGCGGTTTTCTGCCTCCGCACAGGCGCGCAGCCGGTCCACCATGTCCTCGCTGAAGCGAAAACTGTAGACCTTTTTTTCAATGCCCACTGTATCACCTCGCAATAATTTTAATTGCGATGTATTACAAACGCAAAATTTTCATTGTAATATTTAGTAATATATAGTATAACGAATAGGAGGTGATCAATATGGCGGAATTTTGTCTGGACTGCTATAACCGGCTCCAAGGAACCCGCCTGACGGAGCGGGAGGTGCGCACCGAGTGGGACTTGTGCGAGGGCTGCGAGAGCTGGAAGCCAGTGGTGGTCTCCTTCCGCCGGCCCGGACCGCTTGCCCGGCTGTAGCGCCGTTTGGAGGCCTGGGAGCGGCGGGGCGGAAGGGAATGAGACGCCGGGGCGCGGCCGCACCCCGGCGTCTCTCAATATAAACCGTAAAAACGCGGTCAGTGGGCGTCCGCCCAACTCTTTCCGGCGGAGGTCTCGGCCACCAGTGGGACGGGCAGAGCGGCCACCGCCTCCATCTCCTCCTTCACCAGGCGGCAGACGGCCTGGGCCTCCTCCTCCGGGCACTCCACGATCAGCTCGTCGTGGACCTGGAGGACCAGCCGTCCCCGCAGCCCCTCGGCCAGCAGCCGGTTCCGCACCCGGATCATGGCCAGCTTGATGATGTCGGCGGCGGTACCCTGAATGGGGGCGTTGAGGGCCACCCGCTCCCCGAAGGAACGGGTGTTGAAATTGGAGGACTTCAGCTCGGGCACCCAGCGCCGCCGGCCGAAGAGGGTGGAGACGTAGCCGTCCTTCTTGGCCTGCTCCACCACCCCGTCCATATAGGCCCGCACGCCGGAGTAGTGCTGAAAGTATTTGTCCATATACTCCTTGGCCTGGGCCACCGTCACCCCGATGTCCTGGGACAGGGAGAAGGGGGAGATGCCGTAGACGATGCCGAAGTTCACCGCCTTGGCTGACCGGCGCATCAGGGGGGTGACCTCCTCCTGGGGCACCCCGAACACCTGGGAGGCGGTGATGGTGTGGATGTCCTCCCCGCTGTTGAAGCCGTCGATCATGGCCTGGTCCCCCGCCATGCAGGAGAGCAGGCGCAGCTCGATCTGGGAGTAATCGGCGTCCACCAGCACCATCCCCGGCCCGGCCACAAACATCTTCCGCAGCTCGGCCCCCAGCTCGGTGCGCACCGGGATGTTCTGCAGGTTGGGTTCCACCGAGCTCAGCCGCCCGGTGGCGGTTACCGTGTTCTGGAAGGAGGTGTGGATGCGCCCGTCCGGGCCGATGACCTTGTCCAATCCGTCCACATAGGTGGACTTCAGCTTGGTCAGCTGGCGGTATTCCAGAATTTCCTCAATAATGGGGTGCTGGCCCCGCAGCTTCTCCAGTACCTCGGCGTTGGTGGACCAGCCCGTCTTGGTTTTCTTCACCGGGGGCAGGCCCAGAGCTTCAAAGAGCACCCTGCCCAGCTGCTGGGTGGAGTTGATGTTGAACTCCTCCCCCGCCAGCTGATAGATGGTTCCCTGGGAGCGGTCGATGCGGCCGGAGAGGGTCTCCCCAAAGGAGACCAGCGCCCCCCGGTCGATGCGGAAGCCCGCCTGCTCCATCTCGGCCAGGACCAGACACAAAGGGAGCTCCACAGTCTCGTACAGCTTTTTCATCCCCAGCTCCTCCAGACGCCCGGACAGGGTGTCCCGCAGGGCGCCGATGAGGGCGGTGTGGGACATCAGAGCGGCGGCAGGGGCCGCCGGGTCGGCCAGAGGGCCGAAGGCACCCTCCTCCAGATAGGTTTTGGCCTTGGGAAATTCCTGGTTATAGTAGGTCATCCCCAGCTTCTCCAGCTCGTAGCTGCCGTCGGTGGGGGCCAGCAGGTAGGCGGCCACCTCGGTGTCGAAGGCGATGCCGCAGGGGGAAATCCCCTCGTCCAGCAGCCGCCAGCACAGCTCCTTGGAGCCGTGGACCGCCTTTTGGATCTCCGGACCGAAGAGGGCCTTCAGGCCGTCGTTGTAGCCCTCCAGCCTGTCGGAAAAGAGCAGGGCAGCCCGGCTGTCCGTCTCGCTCTCCCACCACTCCACGCAGATCACATCCAGGGAGGGCAGAGCCAGCACATCCACCTCGTCCTGTTCCTTCCAGAGGGCCAGCAGCTCCTCCAGCCGCGCCCGGGTCTCCACCACCTCGCTGGTGCAGCTGCCCTGGACCGCCCTCTCCTCCCGGACCTGCCCCTCCCCTTGGGGGGCGGAGAGGTGATATTTGTCGATGAGCTTGGCAAACTCCAGGTCCAGAAACAGCTGGTACAGGACAGGGCCGTTAACCTCCCGGCGCAGGTTGGCCTCGGGCCGGAAGTCAATGGGGGCGTCGGTGTGGATGGCGGCCAGGTCGTAGGACATGCGGGCCATCTCCTCCCCCTCAGACAGCTTTTTGATGACGCCCGGCTTGGCGGGCTCTCCGGGGGCCATCTCCACGCCGGGCATGGCGGCATACAGAGCGTCAATGGAGCCGTACCGCTGGACCAGAGCCATGGCGGTCTTTTCCCCCACCCCCTTGACCCCGGGGATGTTGTCGGAGGAGTCTCCCATCAGGGCCTTCAGGTCGATGATGTGGATGGGGTCAAAGCCGTACTCCTCCTTGAAGGACTCCGGGGTCATGTCCTTCGTAGTGGTACGGCCCATGCGGGTGGACACCAGCTTGACGGTGGTGGCGTCAGTGACCAGCTGGAGGGAGTCCTTGTCCCCGGTGACGATGACGGTCTCCCACCCGGCGGCGGTGTCTTTTACCGAAATGGTGCCGATCAGGTCGTCGGCCTCCCAGCCATCCAGCTCGTACATGGGGATGTTCATGGCGGAGAGGACGTCCTTTAAAATGGGCATCTGGCTGGCCAGCTCGTCGGGCATCCCCTTCCGGGTGGCCTTGTACCCCTCGTAGGCCAGGTGGCGGAAGGTGGGGGCCTTCCGGTCGAAGGTGACGCACAGGGCGTCGGGGGACTCCTCGCCCACCAGCTTGTCCAGAATGTTGAGAAAGCCGAAAATGGCGTTGGTGGGCTGACCCGCCCGGGTGGTGAGGTTCTGGCTCACCCCGTAAAAGGCCCGGTTGACGATGGAGTTGCCGTCCAGGACCATCAGTTTTTTCATATTGGGTATCCCCCTGACCCCGGTCTGTGCGCCGGACTGAAATTTCAAGCTACAGTATACCAGTCTTTCCCTCTTTGGGCAAGAAAAACCGGGGACCGCCCATGGCAGTCCCCGGCCGAGACTGTCGAACAAGCGGCGCAGCCGCTTGTTCGAGAAAGGCTGCACGCAAGGCATGCCTCGATTCCTTACGGAAAAGTCGGCATGCCTTGCGCGAGAAGTGTCATTTCCGACGTACACGCCGCCGGAAATGACGGATCAGAATTTTTCCTGCGGCTGCGGCCGCAGGAACTCCCTGCGGGAGGGCTTTTTTGATAAGTGGAACCGGGGACTGCCCATGCAGTCCCCGGTCCTTTCCTTTGTTTGATTTGTTATACCAGATTGTTGAGCTGACAGAGGATGACGGCCACCTCGGCCCGGGTGATGCCGGTGGAGCCGTTGAAGCGGCCCTCGCCGTCGCCGGAGACCACTCCGGCCCGGTACCACCTGTAGACCACGTCGCCGTAGGGATCGCTCTCCCGCAGGTCGGGGATGGAGCCGTCGGACACCGTCTTGACAGCAGTCATGCGGCTGGCGGGCACGGCCTGGTCCAGGATGGACACCATGTCAAAGCGGGTGGCCTGCCGGTCCATGTCGGCGGCGGCAAACTGGCTGGCGGTAAAGATGCCGTTGTCCAGGCAGTACTGGTAGTAGGGCATGTACCAGGCCCCGGCCGCGTCGGGCAGCGTGCCGCCGTTGGCCTGGCTGTGGATCTGGTAGGCCAGCACCGCGGCCTGGGCCAGGGTCAGGCTGCCGTTGGGGTCGAATCGTCCGCTGCCCACACCGGACATCAGGTTGGCCTGGGAGGCCTTGATGATGTAGGTGTGTCCCCAGAAGGAGGCGGGCACGTCGGAGAAGGAAGCGGTGTTGTCTCCTGGTTCACTCTGGGAGCCCTGAGGCAGCATGACGCCGTCCATCAGACGGACAAAGCTGGTCACCTCCTCATTGTTATCCGGCCTCATCAGCTGACCCTGGTAGGTGGACCCGGTGCCCCAGAGGGAGCCGTCCTCCTTCAATACATAGACCGCATTCCTGCCCACACAGACGGCGGCAGCATCGGTGATATCCACAGAACGGGGGACTGACTGATAATAGAAGTCGGAGATGCCCAGCGAGGGACTCGCTTCATAGAGGGTATCCCCGCCCGCATAGCCCAGGGCACCGAAGCCCCAGGAGTACAGGGTGCCGTCCTCGGTCATGGCGTATTTGGTGGTCATCTGCGCGTCAGAATAGCACCAGGCCCCCACCACATGGTCCAGCACCTTCACAGGGGTGTACCGGTCCTGCCCGCTGCCGTCACCCACGGCGCCGAAGTAGTTGCTCCCCCAGGACCAGAGAGAGCCGTCAGTGCGGATGGCCATGGTACCGCTGACATAGGCCACGCCGTCCAGAATCTGAGTGAGCGGGGCGAAGGACGCATCCCCCGCAGGCCAGCCTATGGCGCTGTTGCCGCTTGGATTATTGCTCCAGGACCACAGGGTGCCGTCGTTCTTCAGGGCCATGCCAAATTCCCCGCCGTAGAGGCCGCCGCTGACCTGTTTTGCATCATCCATAATGTGATAGAACAGAACATCCGGGTCGTACGCATCCTCAGAGGGAGGGAGTATGCTCCACACCGAGCCGTCCGCCTTCAGCGCAGTTCCGCTGCAGAACTGCACGACGTTGTCCAGAATCTGGACGGGATCTGTAGACGTCTCATCCAGGTAGCCATAGTAGGGCAGATACGATCCCCGGAACCACAGCGTTCCGTCCTCTTTCAGCAGATAGGCTTCCTCCACGCTGCCCCAGACGGCGGTGTAGCCGCTGCCCAGCTGGACGGGGGTGCTGCCGTCCCAGGTTTTGCCCCAGGCGGACAGACCATCCCCCCAGCCCCACAGGGTGCCGTCCTCTTTGATGGCCAGACCGGAGGCAAAGGTGGTGTTGGGGGAGGTCATGATCCCGCTCTGGTTGTCACCGGGCGCGCCGGGGTCGGTGGGCTGTTCCGGCTCCTGGGGCTCCTCCGGCTCGGCATCGAGATTGGCCGGATCAAAGAAATCCACCTGGTAGGAAAAGTCCACAGGGGAGCCGCCGGCAGATTTCAGGCCGTCGATGGTGACGGTATACACGCCCTCGTAAGAGGAGATGCCATCCGGGCGGAAGATGATGCAGTTGGCGATCCCATAGCCGCCGGTGTCCACATGAAAATAGGCGCCGGAGCTGGCGGCTGTGTAATTGCTCCCCTGGAAGGTCCAGGCTTGCCCATCGCTTTCACGGGTCAGGGTGACGGTCAGGTCGGACTGGCGGGGCGTGCTGTATTCGCTGGGGTTCAGGCTGACGCTCCAGGCGGTGTTTTGCTCGAAGCCGCTTAAATTATTGGGGAAATTCCCGGAGGCGGGCCAGGCCACAAAGTCATAGTCCCTGCAGGTCCCGCTGCGGTCAAAGGCATACTCCGACACATATCTTCTATACATCGTGCTGCTCTCTGCGTAGCCAAAGCCGACTTTGCCCATGGTGGGATTCAGCTGCCAGCGGCGGTGGCCCACCCGGTCGATGTTGCTGGCGTCACTGTCATCCATGAAACCATCTATCGCCTGGGGCAGGGAGGGCCCGGCGTAGAGATTGCTGCTGGATGAGGCGTCTCTTGCCAGCTGATAAAAGGCATCGTCCATCCCTGCCGGCTGAGAGGGATAATGACTCAGTGAGCCCAGGGCCCCCTGGATGACCGCCCCGTACTGGACCTGCTCACTCAGCTCCAGGTCCAGCTGAACTGCGGGCAGACCGGCGATCCGCCGCAGGGCGTTGAGGCGGTCCGCTGCCGCCTGGAGAGCCTCCGTCTTTACTTTTCCCGCCGCATAGGGGGCGGTGCAGGAGGGGACTTCGTCGAACACTTGCTCGGGCAGGGTCAGGGGGTTGTCCTCCAGCAGCTGGGCGATCTCCGTCTTGCTCAGTTTGGGGATGGAGGCGCTGCCGCTGTCAAGGTATCCGGATGTCCCGCCGCCTGCCGCAAGGGAGGGGACGGACAGCCCCAGGCATAACGTCAACGCCAGCGCGAGGGATAAGATTCGCTTTTTCATGGTTTTCCTCCTCTTTTGCAATTTGGCTGTAGTTTGTTCCGGTCCCCCGGGAGATTGGCCGCACAGGGGCGGGGCCGGCGCCCGGTTCCGCTGGGTTTTGTGCTCCATGGACATTCCTCCTTGTAATCCGCGCCGGATGTCGCCCGGGCGTGTTTGCCAGGCGGCGGCTCCTCCGCGGCCTGTTCATACAAAAGGAAACAGGAGGCGTGCCGTTGGTTTTATGAAACGAAAAAATTTTTTTATTTTAATCTGGCTCAAAAGCCGGCCAGTTCTCGGGCCAGAGCGCCCGCCCGTTCCTCGGCCTGACGGAGAACCTGCTCTACATCGGTTCCCCAGACGTCCAGATTCTCCGCCGCCACGCAGCGGCTGTCCGGGATACCGAACATACCGGCCAGCCCCCGGAGGTAGTCAAAGCCGTAGTTCTGCCCCTCCACCGGGCCGCCTGCCGTGGTGAGGTAGACCAGTGCCCTGGCCCGGCTCAGACCCACCTGCCGGCCGTCCTCAGCATAGCGGAAGGTGATTCCCAGCACGCTGGACCACTCCAGATAGACCTTCAGGGCGGCGGGGAAGGACAGGTCCCAGTAGGGGGCACCGACCACCACCAGATCAGCATAGGCCATCTCCCGGGCGGGGGTGAGCAGGGGATGATCCGCCCCGGCGGCGGCCAGCTCGTCCCGCTGCCGGGAGCGCTCAGCCGTCATGACGGGCAGCTCCGCCCCCGTCAGGTCCCGGCAGTGGACTACCGCCTGGGGTCGAAGAGCAGTGTACTCCGACAAAAAACGCTGGCACAGCCGCAGGGTGCGGGACTGCCCCTCCCCCCGCATGCAGGCGTTTACAAAAAGCACTCGATCCATGCGCTGATCCTCCTTTTCTTCTGTGAGACCGGTTGGAATACCAGCTAAACCTGAAATCATTATGAACCTGCCATGTGGAAAAGTCAATGAAGGGGAAAAGCCGCGGCCTCTGCCGCGGCTTGGTCTGGGGAAACAGGGAGACGTCACTCGGTGGGGGGCTCCACCATGAAAAAGGTGAAGGTTCCGGTGGCCACCAGCTTTTCACTGTCGTTGAACAGGTCGGTCTGGACCACGGCCAGGGTGCGTCCCAGCTTCTTGGGGGTGGCGATACAGGTGATCATGGAGCCGTTGGCGGGGCGGAGAAACTCCATGCTGCTGGAGGCGGTGACACACACGCCGCCCTTGGAGCAGGCGCAGCAGCCCCCCACTGTGTCGGCCAGGGTGGACAGGGCACCGCCGTGGACGTTGCCGTGGGGGTTGATGCTGTTGGGGCCCACCTCCAGCACGCCCTCCGCCCGTCCGGGCTCCACATGGGTGACGGTCACTCCATTTTCATAGGAAAACTGGTGAGGGGTGTTGACGCTGCGGAAAATAAAATCCTTTCTCTCTGGATCAATCATGGCTGGCTCCTTCTCTCTGAGACTTTCGGGGGACAGTGTATCATAAAAATGGCAGTGGGACAAGAGAAATCTGCCAAAACCGCACCCTCAGACAGTTTTTGGCATAGAATGGGAGGAAAACAGGGCGGACGGCCGCAAAGCGGGGGCGTTCGCCGGAACAGGAGGGATTGCGATGGAACAACAACAGCCGCAGCTGGAGCTGCCGCTTCCGGACCGGGAAACCTTTGAGCGGGTGTGGCGCAGGGTGATGCCCGACCAGTCGCTGAGTCCGGTGGCAGTGGACGGACTGGAGGCGCGCGGAACGGAAGCGGCGGAGGGGGAGGCGGCGTCGCGGCCCCCCATCCAGCCGCAGAGGGATGAGGCGCTCCTGACGGAGCTGATGGAAATGGCCTGGAGCGGAATGTCCTCGGCCCAGGCCCTGGTTCGCCGGATGGGGAACCGGGCCAGACAGCTCTCTGAGCTGCCGGGCGATCACCAGCGGGCTGTGCGGCAGCTGTCTGCCTTCTATTTTCTTCTGACAGGCCGGCCCAGTCCGGTCAGGGGAGGGGCCGCCTCCCAGGAGACCCGGCCCCTCCCGCAGGCCCTGCGGGCGCAGTACCGGTGGGAGCGGGAGTGGGCGGAAGCCTGCCTCCGGGGAAGCCGGCGGGCGGAGGACGGGGAGATCTGCGCTCTGCTGGAGGAGCTGGCCCAGGACGGACTGCTCCACAGCAGGACCATCCGGGGGGTGCTGGAGCGGATGGAGCACAGCCGCCTTGACTGAGACAAAGGAGGAAGGGTAGAATAAGGGAAAAAGCCCCGCGAAGGGCAGTAAGGAGACGGATCATGGAACAGGTGCAGCGCTTTTCCTTTCCCTCTTCCGACGGGATACATGACGTCCAGGTTCAGGAGTGGAGGCCGGAGGGCGCACCCCGGGGGGTGGTGCAGATTGTCCACGGCATAGCGGAGCATGTGGGAAGGTACGACGAGGCCGCCCGGTTCCTCGCCGCACACGGCTTTCTGGTGTGCGGCGGGGACCACCTGGGGCATGGACGCACCGCCTCGGATGGCCAGTATGGCTATTTCGCACCCAAGGAGGGGTGGGACCTGGTGGTTCAGGACCTGCGCCGGCTGAGGGAGCTGGAAGGGGAGCGGTATCCGGAGGCGCCCTATTTTCTCCTGGGCCACTCCATGGGCTCTTTTCTGGTCCGGACCTATCTGATCCGATGGCCGGGGACGGTGGACGGAGCCGTTCTGTCGGGCACGGGGCAGGAGGCCGCCCCCCTGGTGGCCTTTGGCAGGGCGGCGGCCGGGGTTCTGTGCATTCTCCGGGGGCCCCGATATGTCAGCGGGTTGATCTACCGGCTCTCCCTCGGGGCGTACAACCGGAAATTTAAGCCCAACCGCACCCGGGGAGACTGGCTCAGCCGGGACGAGTCGCTGGTGGACGAGGGCCTGCGGGACCCGCTGTGCTCCTTCCGGCCCACCGTCTCCATGTTTCGGGATATGATGGAGGGGCTGCAGTTTATTGGGAGGCCGCGCAATGCGGCGCGGATGAATCCGGATACCCCGGTTTATTTTTTCTCCGGCGACCAGGACCCGGTGGGCTCCATGGGTAAGGGGGTGCGCCGGGTGGAGGAGCTGTTTCGTCAGGCCGGATGCCGGGACGTGACGGTAAGGCTCTACCCGGGCGGACGGCACGAAATGCTGCATGAGACTAACCGGCGGGAGGTGATGGAAGATCTGTTGGATTGGATGGAAGAGCGGATGCAGGAAAGAGAAATTGTATGGATAGACGAAAATTAGCTGACAAAATTATAAAAAACGCACAATAGAACGGCGGGTTGGACAGGCCTGCCTTGACAAGAAAGAAAAAATATGCCATATTATAAGAGATTCCGCGGCGGCAAAAAGGGCTAGCCCTTTTTGTGTTTTGATATATCAAAACACAAACGAATTCAATGTCGGGGAAATAGGCGGTCCGGAGGCAAAGCGGGAAGATATGCAGACGAAAGGAGTTGAAAAAACAGCATGAACGAGAGAGAGGCCGCGGAGGCCTCGAAGGAGCTGATGGCCGGCGCCTATGACCTCCATGTACATACGGCTCCGTCGGCATTTCCCCGCTGTCAGGACGGGTTTCAACTGGTCCGGGAAGCGGACGAGGCCGGGATGGCCGGCGTAATGCTGAAAAGCCACTATGAGTCAACGGCTGTCCGGGCCGAACTGATCAACCGCTACAGCGGCTGCAGGGCGAGGGCATACGGCGGCCTGGCACTGAACTGGCCGGCCGGCGGGCTGAACGTGTACGCGGTGGAGAACGCCCTGAAGGTGGGGGCCAAAATCATCTGGATGCCCACCCGGGACGCGGCGAACAGCCTGTGCTTCGGAAATATGGAGGGGGACTTCTTTGACCGAAAGGGCATTTCGGTTCTGAATGAGAACGGCGGCCTGAAGGATGCTGTCTATGAGATTATGGACGCGGTCAAGCGGTACGACGCCGTCCTGGCCACCGGCCACATCAGCCCTCAGGAGTCCCTGGTTTTGTGCCGGGAGGGGTGTACCCGGGGAGTTCGGATGATTCTGACCCACCCGGAGTTTCCCCGTACCACTGTTCCGGCGGAGACCCAGAAGGAGCTGGCCGACCTGGGTGTGCTGATTGAGAAGAACTGGTACAACATCGCCCAGAAAAGCGTCACGGCGGAGGAGATGGCGGCCACCATCCGGCTGGTGGGCAGCAGCCGGTGCTATATTGCCACCGACCGGGGCCAGAAGGGACTGCCCACTCCGGTATCCGAGTTCAGACGCTTCATCCAGACCTTGCTCCAGACCGGATTGACACAGGATGAGCTGCGCGACCTGGCGCAGGTTGTTCCGGCGTCAATTGTGGCCTGATGACAGGTAAAAAACACAAGGAGGAAACAAAAATGAAATTGAAGAAGATCTTTGCAGCTTCGCTGGCCTGCGCCATGGTTCTGAGCCTGGCTGCCTGCGGCGGTGACAGCGGCGGCGGGACGTCGGGCAGCGGCAGCTCCGGCGGCGGCGAGACCATCACCCTGGACATCGGCTACACCACCGCTATCAACGACGACGACCCTTACCATGTGACCGCCCTGCGCTTTAAGGAAGTGGTGGAGGAAAAGACAAACGGCCGCATCACGGTGAACGAGTATGCCAGCAGCCAGCTGGGCTCCGAGCCGGAGATGTGGGAAGGCATGCAGATCGGCACCTGCTCCATGGCCGTCATGACCAACGCCTATGTCTCCTCCTACATGCCCGCCAACGGGACCCTGGACCTGCCCTTTATCTTCACCGACCTGGAGCAGGCCCGTACAGTCATCGACGGGGAATTCGGACAGGCCCTGATCGACAACATGGCGGGCAGCGGCGTGACCTGCCTGGGCTTTGCCGAGGGCGGCTTCCGCCAGCTGGCCACCAAGAATGCCGCCATCCGGACCCCGGAGGACCTGAATGGTCTGAAGATCCGCTGCATGGAGACCACCACCTACCTGGCCGCCTACGAGGCGCTGGGCGTCAACGCCACCCCCATGGCCTGGGGCGAGCTGCTGACCGCCCTGCAGCAGGGGACCGTGGACGGGTGTGACGCCCCCCTGAGCGTGCTTTACACCAACGGCTTCCCCGACATCTGCGACTACATCAACAATGTGAACCTGTTCTACTCCCCCCTGCCCATCTGTATCTCCACCAGCGTGTTCGAGTCCCTGTCCGCGGAGGATCAGCAGATTCTGCGGGACGCCGCGGCTGAAGCCATCCAGGCCTCCCGGGACAACAACGACGCCACCGCCGCCGAGATGGAGGCCGACCTGGTGTCTCAGGGCATGACCATCATCTCCGAGGACGAGGTGGACTCCGAGGCCTTCCGCGCCGCCGTGCAGTCCTGCTATGAGGAGCTGGAGTCCTACATCGGCGCCGACTGGATGGACCGCATCCGCAGCGAGGTCGGCCTGGCCTGAGAAGCAACTTCGAAAAGCAAAGAAATGAATCATGTACCTGCGGACCGGGGAAGCGGCCAGCCGCTTCCCCGGGGCTGCGGAATCGCACAAAGAGAGGGAAATGCGCATGAAAACGTTGCAGCGCGTGTCCGATACGGTCAATAAGGCCGTCAGCTATATCGGGATCGCGATTTTTGCCGTATTGATCGTCGCCTGTGTGCTGCAGGTGTTTTTCCGGTTTGTTCTGAACAACTCCCTGTCCTGGAGTGAGGAGCTGGCCCGCTACTGCTTTGTCTGGATGCACCTGCTGGGGGCCTCTCTGCTGATTGAAGGCAGGGAACACGCCACCGTGACCGTCATCCTGGATATGCTCCACGGGGTGGCTAGAAAAGCCGTGGACATTCTGATCGAGCTGATTATCTTCTTCAATGGCTCCGCCATGCTGTACGCCGGCATCCAGCTGGCCTACAGCTCCCGAAACAACCTGAGCACCGCCATGGGCATCCCCATGTGGTGCATCAACAGCGCCGTGGCGGTGGGCGGCCTGCTGCTGATGTTCCAGGCCTTTGTTCAGATTGCGGTGGTTCTGACCAAAAAAGAGGAAAAGAAAGGGGAGGAAAAAGCATGACGGTTGTATTTCTTGTCCTGTTCGGCTTCATGCTGCTGGGCGTTCCGGTGGCCTTTGCCATTCTCTCCTCCGGCATGGCCTATTTGGCGGTGACGGACACCAGCGTTTTGATGGTGGCCCAGCGTCTGGTCTATGGCCTGAATTCCTTCACGCTGCTGGCGGTGCCTCTGTTCGTCCTGGTGGGCAACCTGATGGACTTCGGCGGCATCTCCAAGCGGCTGACTGACTGGGCGAAGAGCCTGCTGGGCTGGCTGCCCGGCGGACTGGGCGTTGTCACGGTGTTCAGCTGTGCAATTTTCGCGGCGCTGACCGGCTCCGGCCCGGCGACGGTGGCCGCCATCGGCTCCATTATGCTGCCGTCTATGCTCAAGGCCGGCTACTCCAGAGAGACCAGCGCCGGCCTGGTGGCCGCCGCCGGTGCCCTGGGTCCCATCATTCCCCCCAGCATTCCCATGATCATCTACGGCGTGACCATGAACCTGTCCATCCCGGCCATGTTTGTGGCCGGCATTGTACCCGGCATTGTGATCGCCTTGGCGCTGGCGGCGGTGAATATCGCCTTTGCCTTCCGGAACCCGGAGGCAATCCGGCAGGCGGAGACCATGAAGTTTGACCTGAAGCTGTCCCTGAAGCTGTTTTGGAAGGCGCTGGGCGCCCTTGGACTGCCTGTGCTGATCCTGGGCGGTATCTACGGCGGTATCTTCACCCCCACCGAGTCCGCCGCTGTCGGCATTGTGTACGCCCTGATTGTCGGCTTCGCCCTGCGGGAGCTGAAGGTGAAGGACCTGCCCCGCATCCTGATCTCCTCCCTGAAAACCTCCACCATGGTGAACTTCATCATTGCCGCGGCCTCCCTGTTCTCCTGGGTGGTGGCCCGTTCCCAGATCGGCACGGTGATCTCCGAGGGGTTCATCAGCCTGGTGGGCGGAAGCCAGCCGCTGTACCTGTTCGTGCTGGTTGTCATCCTGCTGATTGTGGGCTGCCTGATGGACAATGTGGCGGCCACCCTGATCCTGGCCCCCATTCTGATTCCCATCGGAATCGAGCTGGGCTGCAACGAGCTGCACATCGGCATGCTGTTCACCATCTGCCTGGTGGTGGGCTTCGTGACTCCTCCCTTCGGCTACAACCTCTTCACCGCGGTGTCTATCTCCGGGCTGAATTTCAAGCATGTTGTAAAAGGCGTCATCCCATTCATGCTGACAGAAATTGTTCTCCTGTTTGTGTTCGCCTATGTTCCCGGTATTATTACCTGGCTGCCCAGGCTGATGGGCTACAGCTACTGACGCGATCAGACCGAAAGACAGCGGACCCGAAACTCGGGTCCGCTGTCTTTTTGCTGGTCCGCCGGGCTGTCCCCTCAGCTGCAGGGCAGGGAGAGGGGAGAGAAAAAATGAATCTAGAATAGGCACCACTGACGCTGGACAGGGAATCCAGAAAAAATTGGCTGAGACGCAGCAGGAGGAATGGAATGCCGGGGCGCGGGAAATCTTAGAAGGGGTTCACATGATATCAAGAGAGGTGTGTCAACATGAGAGGCTTTGCAATGCTGAAAATTGGTGAAACCGGCTGGGTGACCAAGGACGTGCCGGTCTGCGGCCCGCTGGACGCCATCTGCCGGCCGCTGGCCCTGGCTCCCTGCACCTCTGATGTGCATACGGTGTGGGCGGGCGCCATCGGAGACCGCCACAACATGATCCTGGGCCACGAGGCCGTGGGCGAGGTGGTGGAGGTGGGCAGTCTGGTCAGGGACTTCAAGGCGGGGGACAAGGTGCTGGTCTCCGCCATCACGCCCGACTGGGGTTCGCTGCAGGCCCAGGAGGGGTATGCCATGCACAGCGGCGGCATACTGGCCGGGTGGAAGTTCTCCAACTTCAAGGACGGGGTATTCGGCGAGTTCTTCCACGTCAACGAGGCGGACGCCAATCTGGCCCATCTCCCCGAGGGGATGGACCTGGGCGCCGCCTGCATGATCAGCGACATGGTGCCCACCGGCTTCCACGGGGCGGAGCTGGCTGACGTCCAGTACGGGGACAACGTGGCGGTTATCGGAATTGGTCCTGTTGGGCTGATGTCGGTGGCGGCGGCGGCCCTGCGGGGGGCGGCCAACCTCTACGCCGTTGGGTCCCGGAAAAACTGTGCGGACCTGGCGCTGGAGTTTGGGGCCACCCGGATCATCAACTACCGGGAGGGGGACATCGTGGAGCAGATTCTGGACGCCAACCACGGCCCGGTGGACAGGATCATTGTGGCCGGCGGCGACAACGATACCTTTGACCAGGCCATCCGGATGCTGAAGCCGGGCGGAAAGATCGGGAACGTGAATTATCTGGGGGAGGGCGACTATGTGAAGCTCCCCCGGGCGGAGTGGGGCTGCGGCATGGGCCACAAGCAGATCTGCGGCGGGCTGATGCCCGGCGGCCGTCTGCGCTCGGAGAAGCTGGCCCGGCTGGTCCAGACCGGCCGCATCCACCCCGAAAAGCTCATCACCCACAGGTTCAGCGGCCTGGAGAGCGTGGAGCCCGCCCTGATGCTGATGAAGGACAAGCCCAGGGACCTGATTAAACCGCTGGTCATTGTCTAAGTGCGGTGCCCACAGGGGAAAACTTGCGGCAGTCCCGGGCATTTGCAATCAGGCTGCGAAACGGCCGAAAGCTGCAGAACCTCAAAAGAAAGATACGCTGTAAAGCGCTTCTTTTGAGGCGTGATGATGGAAGGAGGGTGTCTTAGATATGGATATAAGATTAAACGCCCGCGGGACGGTCAGCCAAAGGAAAGTCCGGCCAGCGGGTAACAGTTGGAAAGGAGAAGCAAGGAGGCGGGCGAATGACGCCTTTTTGCCATAGGCATAAAAAATGTCGGAGCAAAGCGGACTTTGCTCCGACATGGCATGTATTGACGAAAAAGATGCAGGTGCTTGAACGTGAAAACGGACCTTCTGGACCGCGCGCCGGGTGGCGCGTAAATTCCCGGCCTGCGGCCGGGAATTGCGCAGGGGCGGCTCTGCCGACCCCGAGCATTGAAATCCCGAAGGGTGAAGCCGCTTTCCAGGCGGCGAAACCCAAAAAGAAAGACACGCTTTAGCGTGTCTTTCTTTTTGGCGGAGAGGAAGGGATTCGAACCCTTGAACGGTTTCATCCGTTACACGATTTCCAATCGTGCGCCTTCGACCAGCTCAGCCACCTCTCCAGATGGCGTTGCCGATGGTCAGCACGGCAACGGTATTATTATACCAGCTTTTAGCTGGGAGTCAAGCCCTTTTTGAAATTTATTTTGAAGGAAGGGGGAGAAGAATCCAGAGGATCTTTCCTGGGGTGTTTGGAGGAACCGGCAGGGTCCGGCTGCATCGTGATCGCCGTCTTACCGGTTTCGATAGCGGCGTTTCTGGGTACCATTACCATTCACCTGTCGAAGAAGCGGGCTGTGTCAGCGAAGCCGGCCGCAGACCGGTAAATCGCTGCGGTGTAATGTTATGATCAAGGGGAAAAGTACGACCAGAAAAAGAAAAGAATCGGGAGGGGATATGTCAGGACATATCCCCTCCCGATTCTTGACTGAAAACAAAATTTAAAAGACTGGCTGGATATTCACGGCAGCACAGGACGGAGACTCGAATCAGCGCTTGGTTCGCTCCAGCAGCTCCAGCAGAAGCCGCTCGTTTTCCCTGGCGGCCTGGGCCAGGGCGGCGGATTTTTCCCGGAGGCGGGCGAGGACAGCGTCATAATCGGCCATCAGGGCGTCGGCCCGGCGGATGGCCTCCTCCCCGTCGAAGTGCTCCACATCCCCCGCCGCCGGCAGGTCCAGCTCCCGGAGGTAGCTGTCCACCTTGGGATCGTAGACCAGCCCCATGGCAGGCACGGCCATGCGCGCGGCGAAGATCAGGGTGTGCAGGCGCATGGCCAGACACAGCCTGGCCTGTCCCAGCACCCCCATCAGCTCCCGGGGGGTGCAGGGGGCGTCCAGCGTATAGGAGGGCTCCTCCATCAGGCTGCGTACCCGTGCCGTGGCCTCCCGGTCCCGGTTCGGCTGCATCAGAAGGAAAAGAATCTCCAGTCCGTGGACCCGGCGCAGGTGGTCACACAGCCGGGCCAGCTGGGGGAAGAAACCGTCGGTGTCACGCCAGTCGCGGACCGAGACTGCTGTAAAGCGGGAGCCTGCCGGAAGTCCGGCGCAGGCGAGCAGCTGGGCGGCCCGTTCCGGACAGGCAGGGGCCAGGTGAAATACCGGGTCCGCAGTGACATACAGGTCGGGCCGGGTTACCCCCATGTCGGCCAGCTCCCGAGCCGAGCTGTGGTCCCGCAGCGTGACCAGCGCGGCCCGCTCCACCACCCGTTTTACCCGGCGGCGGTTGCCCGGCTTGCGCACCGGGCCGATGCCGTTGGCGTACAGCATCACCGGCTTGCCCAACAGGTCCGCGCAGCGGATGACCGACAGATAGTACATCAGGGAGCGTGTGGAGGTGGTATCCTGAAGGAGACTGCCGCCTCCGGAGAGGAGCACGTCGCTGCGGCGCAGAGCGGAAAATACCCGCCACATCCGGAAGCGGGGGATGGCGTCCATGCCATACTGCTTCCGGGTCAGCTCCGGGTCGTTGGACAGCACGGTGACCGACACATCATTGCTGGCCTCATGGATGGCCTGCTGGATGGACTCCAGAATGGCGTCGTCTCCCGCGTTGGCGAAGCCGTAGTAGCCGCTCATCACCACGTTGTACTTCCGGCGGCGCACCTGGTCGTACATGGCCAGACAGTCGGCAGCCATGCGGCGCACCGAGTAGTGGTCAAAGATAACCTGCCGCCCGTAGGCCCCGGCGCGCTCTCTCCCCTCAGGGGAGAGGGCAAGTGCGCCGGCCACGTCCCGCAGCAACACCTGGGGGTCGGACTGGGGGAGGCCGCGGCAGCAGAAGTTGCCCGCCTGGGCCTCGGCCAGCTTGTCCGGACCAAACAGGCCCTGGTACCCCTCGTTGCCCGCCACAATGACCGGCTTGGCGGCCGACATGGCCTCCAGCGCTGCCCGGGACACCCCGACAAAGATCTGGCCGGCGGCCACAATCTTGTTAATATCGGTGCGGGGGCCGGTCATGGTGACGCACCGACGGCCCAGGGCGGCGTTGACCGAGTCGGCCTGGGCCTTCAGCTCGGCAAAGACGTTGCCTCCGCCCGCGATGAGCAGCTGGACCCCGGGGACGGCCTGGTCCAGCTGGGGAGCGATCTGGATCAGCTGCCGGGCCACCAGGGCCCGATCGGCATCCATTCGGCTGACGTAGGAGACGATGGGCCGGCCCGGATTCAGGCCGAACTCCCGGATGACTCCTGCTCCGGACACGGCGGGAGAAAATTTCTCCGTATCAATACCGTTGATGGTCACCGAGATATGCTCGGGGGGAAGGTGGTACTCCCGGATCAGATAGTCCTTAATGTCGTCTGACACGGCCACCGTCCGCTCGCCCCAGTTGGTGAGGTAACGCAGGGCTCCCCGGGTATCAAAGACCCAGTGGGCGGTGGTGACAAAGGGAAATTTCATCCGGGGCTGGAGGGTGCCGCAGAGAAAGGCGGGGATGCGGGCGTGGGCGTGGACCACGTCGGGATTTTCCAGACGGATGACCCGGCGCAGAATGGAGCGGGAGCGGAGCATGTCGGACAGGCTGCGGCGGTGCATGGGGGCCTCGTAGTGGCGGATGCCGGCGGCAGTGATCTCTGGGACGTAGACCCCGCCGCGGGAGACGATGGCAACGTCGTGGCCTTCGTGCTTCAACTCCTTGGCCAGCTCCACAATGTGGGTTTCCGCCCCGCCGATATCCAGGCCCATGGTGGCCATCAGGATCTTCATGGAGTCCGCTCCTTTACCCGATCTGGACCACTGTGCCGCCGAAGCCGGCGTACTTGGTGAAGAAGGTGCGGGCCGCATTGACCCCCAGAGGGTAGTCGCCGTTGATCATCCAGAAGCCGTTGGACTGGGTGTAGCGGCACTCCAGGGTCAGAAGGATGTTGCAGTGGTCCTCCGCCCCGGAGACCACCGCCTGCAGGCCGTTGGACAGCTCGGCAATATAGGAGGCGTCCTGAATCTGGATGTCCGAAATGGTGCCCAGCACTCCGGCGTCAAAGTTGCCCTGGTCATAGACCTCGTCCCCGATCTCCAGCGCGTCAGCCACAAAGTCGGAGACGTTGGAGACCAGCACCTGGACGGAGACCGTGTCCATGGCGGACAGATCGTGACTCTGGGCGGTCTGGGTGGTGTCCAGCACATTGGCCTTCAGATACAGGGACACCCCGGCCAGCACCAGAAAAATCAGCACCAGCAGGTCCACTACGCTGACAAGGCCGAAGATCCGGCCATCCCGGTCGATGAAAGGTTTCATTGCCCCTCACTCCTTTCGATGTCGGTGATGGTGCCCACGGCGGCAAACTGGGAGCCCCGGATATACAGCTGGTCTCCGGTGCGCAGCACCACCACGCCTCCGGCCCGCAGGCAGTAGTCCTCCTCCTCACACATGGCGTCCACCACCAGGTCGATGCTCTCATATCCGGGGAGGACGGCCTCCACGGTGGTCAGGGACTCCTCATCCAGGCCGGTGGTGACGCAGGGGGAGGACTCCACCGAGACCACGGTGCCCAGCTGGGCCTCCTCCAGGGTGTACTCCAGAGGGTCGCCGGGCTGGATCAGCTGGCTGGTGCCCTCCAGCACCTGGTCGATGTGGACGCTGTACCGCACCGGCACCCAGTCCGCGTTGTCAGCCTCCGGTTCGGGGCGGAAAAAGGTCCACAGCAGGAAAAGGCCGACAACCAGAATGACTGCCAGCACGATGCCGTCAAACAGATTGAGACGCAGGCGGAAGGGTCTGTTATGTTGTTCCATGTTGAACTCCTTTCAGGGTCTGGAGATAGATTTCCTCCAGCCTCCGGGCAAAAATTTCGCCGGTAAAGCGCTGCTGAAACACGGTCAGGGCGCCCTGGGAGAGGCGCGCCAGGGTATCCGGCTCGTCCATCAGACGCCGCAGGCAGGCGGTGAGGGCGGGAACGTCTCCGCTGGGGAAGATCAGACCGTTTTCCCCGTCGGTGATGTGGAGGGGATTGCCGCCGCAGTCGCTGACCACGGCGGGCAGGCCCATGCTCATCCCCTCCAGCAGGGAGAGGGGGGAGGCCTCGCTGACGTAGGAGGCGTTCACCTGCACGTCCATGGCGCCGAAGGCTTTTTCCACATCGGTGACGAAGCCGGCGAAGTGCACCGTCCCCTCCGGCAGGGAGAGGGAGCGCAGGCGCAGCTCATCCTCGTAGGGGCCGGTGCCCGCCACCAGCAGCTTGATGGGGCGCCCTTCCTCCGCCAGCGCGGACACTGCCTGGAGAAGAAGGCCGTGCCCCTTGTACTCCTCCACCCGGGCCAGAATACCCGCCACAAAGTCTCCGTCGGAAAAGCCGTATTCCGACCGCAGGGCCCGGCGTTCCTCCGGCGAGGGCCTGAGGAGGGGGGCGACCCCGTTGAGCATGACGTGGATCTTGTCCGCCGGGATGCCGGTGGCTACCAGAATTTCCCTGGCCGCCGCCCCGATGGCGATGGTGCCGTCGGACAGCAGGCCGTCCAGAATCCGGTTGGCCAGCCGCCCCGGCGGACTGGAAATCAGCCTGCCCGGAGGAAAGGCGCAGTGCCGGGTATAGACCACCCGGCAGCCGGCCAGCCGGGCGGCGATGCGGCCGGACAGGGAGCCGTGGGTGTGGACCAGATCGGGCTTCTCCCGGCGGAAGATGCGGGTCAGGGGGGGAACGGCCTTCCAGTCCAGGGACTGGTCGGCCATGGCGTCGATCTCCTCCACCGGCACATCCAGGGCCCGCACCCGCTCGGTCAGGGCGCTGCCCCGGGGGAGGACCACGCTGGGGGAGAAGCGGCTGAGGTCGCAGCAGGCCAGATAGTTGAGCAGGCTGCGTCCCCCGCCGCCGATGTTGGTGTCGCTGATGACCTGGATGACGCGGATCATGACTCGACCTCCTTCCAGGCCAGGCGGCCGGCGGCGATGCCGGTGCCGACGAAGGCCCAGAACATCAGGGCAACCCGGTAATTATAGAAGCTGTAGTCGGTGGCGCCCTGGACCAGGAAGCCGGCCAGCCCCGCCAGGATGGCCACCAGCCAAAGCTTCATCTGCCAGTCCAGCTTTTTCGTCAGGGAGACGCACAGCACCCGGGCAAGGGAGAGGAGGGAAGCCAGCAGGGTGAACAGGGTGAAAACCCCTCCGTCGCACAGGGTCTGGAGATAAAGGCTGTGGGAGTGCTGAGCGGCGGCGGCCCCCAGGCTGTAGAGAGGATAAACCAGATTGAAGGCCTCGGTGCCCGGACCAATGCCGCACAGCCAGTAATCCTTCAGCATGGCCGCCGACCCGATCCAGATGCTCAGCCGGTAGGAGGTGGAGTTGTCTGACAGATCGCCGATGCTGGTAAAGCGGCTGATGACCGCGTCAGGAAGGACCAGGGCCAATATCACCAACGCAATGGGAGCCAGCAGGATCAGGCGGGGGGCCAGCAGAAGCAGGAAGATGACTCCGGCCGCCAGCAGGCCCAGCCAGGCCCCACGGGCAAAGGTGAGCAGGATGCACACCGTCATGGCCCCGCAGCAGAAGAGATAGAGCAGCCGCTGGTCCCGCTCCCTGGCCCCCAGCAGGCAGGCGCCCCCCAGGGGGATCATCAGCAGCAGATACTGGCCCAGCATGTTGGGGTTCTGGATGGTGGAGGTCACCCGGAAGGTGATGGAGGAGAACATGTCGCTGTCCACCCATGCCTCCGACTGGTAGCCTGTCTGAAAGACATACTGGAAGATGCCGTACAGGGACACCAGGGTTGCGGCGAACACCATCAGCCGGATGAGCGCCTCCAGCTGGCTGCGGGTCTGAATGGCGTTTTCCAGCAGAAAGGCGAAGAGAATGAAAGCACACATCAAAGCGGCCACCGGCAGGCTGGAGGAGGGGGAGACGGACAGCGCTCCGGCGGCCAGATAAGCCAGGGCATACAGCAGCAGGTAGCGGTTGACAGGGGAGGAGGCCAGCGGGCGGCTGCGGTCCTCCGCCAGCCGGATGGCCAGGGAGAAGAACCCCGCCATCACCAGTGCCAGCACCGCCATCGTGGGCAGAAAGGGGGCCAGCGCCACGGCGGCCATGGCCCAGAAGGCGGTGTTCTGGAAGATACTGCCCTCCAGCAGCCGGTCCAGCCGCAGGGCGCGGAAGAGAGCGGAGAACAGGCGGCGCACCAGCAGCCACAGCCTGAAGCACAAACTGTGCTGGTCATCGCCGGGCTGCCGGGTGGGATGGAGAAAGGCGTATACCAGCCAGCTGCGCTGCCACTGCCGGCCGCACCACAGGCACAGGGCGTCCACCAGGCGTCCCACCAGGCTGGCGCTCCAGATTCGCTGCAGTTGTTCCATGGACATCAACCTCGTTTTCCAATTCGTTTTACCAGGGAGAAGGCCAGCTTTGCCTCCTGCAGGCCCAGAGCGCGGGCGGCCAGGAAATAGACCGCCGCCCCGGAGAGGGCGCACAGGGCCAGAGAGAGCAGTTCCCCCGCCTTGCCAGCGGGCAGGACGCCCTGGAGCAGGCGGAGCAGGCCGGCAGCCGCCGCCCCGGTGAGGAGGGCGGCCAGCAGCATTTTAAGCAGATCCCGGACAAGAGCCCGGTCCAATACGCCCTCTCTGCGGCGTTCCAGGGGGACAAGGAGGAGCAGAGCGTACACCGTGGAGGACAGGGCGGACGCAAAGGCCAGTCCGGCCACGGAGAAGGGGCCGGTGAGCGCCATGCACAGCAGAATGTTGACGGCAATGGCCGCCGCCCCGGCCAGCAGAGGCCCCCTGCCCTGCTGCCGGGCAAAATAGGCCCGGCTGAGTACGTTCTGCAGGGCATAGCCCGCCATACCCAGGGAGGACCAGACCAGAGCGGTGGAGGTGATCTGGACGGAGAATTCGTCAAAGCTCCCTCCGCCATATAAAAAGGAAACCAGGGGACGGGCCACCGCCATCAGCCCGGCGGACATGGGAAAGACAAAGAACAGACTGGTGTGAACGGTCTGGCGCAGGGTGTCCCGGAAGGCCCCCTCTTCACCGCCCGCGGTGAGCCGGGAGAGGCGGGGGAAGATCACGTTGGTGATGGACAGAATGAAGGTGCCCGCGATGACCAGATACAGGTTGGAGGCGTATTCCAGAGCGGACACCCCCGCCCCGTCATACAGCCGGGAGCCGAAGCGGGAGTTGATGACCAGATTGATGGGCTGCACCCAGGTGGACACCATCACCGGAGCCATCAGGACAAAGACCTTGCGCATCCCCTCCGACCCGAAGTCAAAGCCGGGGCGGTAGCGGTAGCCCAGCCGCCGGAGGGGCGGGCCCTGAATCACCCCCTGGAGCAGCCAGCCCGCCAGGTAGGCGGCGGCCAGCCCATAGATGCCCCAGCGCTGGTCCCCAAGATAGAAGTAGGCGATGATTACCAGATTGGAGACGGCGGACATGAGGGCGGGGGCGGTGAAGTGGTCCAGAGCCTGGAGAATGCCCACCAGAGAGAAGGCTACCCCGGAAAAGAGCACCGTGGGGAACATCACCCGGGTGAGGGAGACAGCCAGGGCGGTGGTCTGGGGGTCCTCATAGTCGGAGAACAGAGCCACCAGGGGCTGGGGGAACGCCATGCCCAGAGCGGTGAGCGCCGCCGTCAGCAGGGCCATGGCGGTGAGAAAGGTGCCGGCAAAGCGAAAGGCCTCCTGCTTGCCGCGCTTCTCCAGATACTCGCTGAACACGGGGATGAAGCAGGCGGCAATGGCCGAGGCAAACACCGCGTCAAAGAACACCCGGGGAATCCGGCTGGCCGTGAAGAAGGCGCTGGCCTGGGGTCCCACGCTGTAGTGGATGGCCAGCAGACGGTCCCGGTACAGGCCCAGCACCTTGCCCAGCAGGGTGATGACCATAACCGAGCTGATGGTTCTGGCGGCGCTGCCGCGGCGTTCCTCCAAGCAAAAGACCTCCTCGTTTCGGTATACAGGCGGCCCGGGGCCGCGGGAATCGTCTCATTGTACACCAAGGGCGGCGGTTTTTCAACCTTTCGCGGCCTGCGTTCACAGCTTGTTCACAGTTCGGAGGAATTCCGCTTTTTTCCTGGGGATCTGACCGGAATTTGTTCCTTTTTCTCGTTGCAACTCCCGGTCTGAGCTGTTATAATGTGGATGTTCGATTGGTTTACATATTGCAAAAGGAGCGCCCATGAAACATAACGCCGCAATCTCGCTGTTCCGCCGGACCGCCGCCCTGGCCCTGGCCGTGGTCCTGGCTGTCCCCACGGTGTACGCTGCCGCAGGGGAGCAGAAGCTGCAGACCGCCAGCACGCTGGTGGAGGGCCTGACCTACCAGAATACCATTACCGTCAACAATTCCAGCCGGATAGAGAGCTTCTCCCTGGAGCTGGAGGAGGACAGCCAGGTCCAGCCCATTCTGCTGCAGGGATCGGGTACCGTCTACGGCGCCTCCAATATCAATACAGCGGTGCGCAACGCCCAGCAGCTGGGCTACCATGTGCTGGCCGCCATCAACACGGACTTTTTCTCCACCTCAACCGGTGTGCCTCTGGGTATCGTCATCGAGGATGGGATCTACAAGGCTGATCCGGCGGCGGAGGACGCCATGGTTATCATCGACGGACAGGTCTCCCTGGTGGAGGACCCGGAGGTGACCCTGACCCTCACCAACCAGCGCACGGATGAGGTGGTCACCCCCTTCTTTTTCAACCGCACCCGGACCGAATCGGGGGGGCTCTACCTGCTCAACCATGACTTCTCCACGGTGTCCACCCGCACCAGCACGGCGGGATGGTATGTGCGGATGAAGCTGGTGGACGGGACGGAGCAGACCGATCCGGAGGAGGAGACAGGCGGCAGCCAGGACCTTCCGCAGGATCTGCCCCAGGACCTCCCCCAGGATCTGCCTGGAGATGAAGAGGAGAGCGACAGTTCGGAACAGGAGGAACGGGAGGAGCAGGAGGCCGATTCCGGCGAGGAAGAGGAGAGCGCCTCCTCCCAGGAACTCACCGTCAGCAGCACCCTGACCCTGGAGGTGGTGGAGCTGCTTCAGAGCGATCAGGCCACCACCATCGGGGAGGACGAGTATATTCTTACCGCCTCGGACGCCTCGGGCTACATAGAAGTGTTCCAGTCCTTCCAGGTGGGGGACCGGATCACACTGACAACCTCCTGTGAGGACGAGACCCTGTCCCAGGCCCAGTGGGCCGGGGGCGTGGGGGACATCATCGTCCGGGACGGTGCGGTTACCGACAGCTCCGGCTGGGACTATGTCAATAACGGCCGGGCCCCCCGCACCGCTTTGGGGGTGCGGTCGGACGGTACGCTGGTGCTCTATGCCGTGGACGGGCGTCAGTCGGGCTACTCCATGGGGCTGAGCGAGATGGATTTGGCCGAGGAGATGCTGGAGCGGGGCTGCGAGTGGGCGGTCAACCTGGACGGGGGCGGCTCCACCGCCATCTCGGTCTGGCTGCCCGGACAGGAGGGGCCCCAGGTGCTCAACCAGCCCTCCGACGGCAGCCTGCGCAGCTGCGCCACCTATCTGATGCTGGTGACGGAGGAGACCGGGGACGGGGAACCCGACCGTCTGGCCCTGTCGGAGGACGGGCTTGTGGTGCTCGCGGGCTCCTCGGTGACCCTGCCCGAGGCTGTGGTCATTGACAGCGGGCTGAATGTGCTGGATGAGACAGCGGACGACCTGGAGATCACCTCAGAGGAACGTCTGGGTGAAATTGAGGACGGCGTCTACACCGCCGGAGACGAGGCGGGCACGGATACCCTGTACCTGTATTCAGAGAATTTGGACATTGAGGGGACCGCCCAGATCCATGTGGTGGACACCCTCACCAGCCTGTCCGTCTCCCGCCAGGGGGACAGCGGGACGCTGGCTTCCCTCACCATCAAGCCGGGGGAGACGGTGCAGCTCTCCGTCACCGGCTCTTACTGGGGCCGCACCGCCCTGCGGGACTGGGTCCCTGTCACCTGGACGGTGGAGGGAGATGTGGGAACGGTGGATGAAAACGGCCTGTTTACCGCCTCGCCGAACGGCGGTGAAGGCTCCATCACCGCCTCCGCCGGCGGACTGAGCCAGACCATCACCCTGACACAGCAGTATGTCCACAGCGACGTCACCACAGACCACTGGGCCTATCAGGCGGTGGAATACTGCTACGCCAACGGCATCGTGGGGGGTGTCTCGGCCACCGAGTTCGGGGCGGACCAGTCCATCCGCCGGGGCGACTTCATGCTGATGCTGTATAACGCGGTGGGCCGGCCTGAGGTCACCTCCGGGACCACCTTCACCGACGTGTCCTCCGGTGACTACTACTACACCGCTGTGTCCTGGGGCCAGGAGGCGGGGCTGGCCTTCGGCACCGGGGATGGGGTTTATTCCCCCAACAGCTCCATTACGCGGGAGCAGGCCTTCACCATCCTGCGGCAGGCCATGCCGCTGCTGGGCAAGGAGTGCCCCGACGGCGACCTGTCCGTCCTGGACCAGTTTCCGGACAAGGATTTGATTGCCGACTACGCCAAGGGCTATACCGCCACTCTGGTGGCCCAGGGGGTGGTGGCCGGCAAGGACACGGGCATTGATCCCCAGGGCAGCCTGACCCGGGCGGAGATGGCGGTCCTCCTCCACAAGGTCATCACCTATACTCCCATTACGGAGGAGCCCACCGACCCGGAGGAGCCTGTTGATCCGGAAGAGCCCACCGACCCGGAGGAGCCTGTTGATCCGGAAGAACCCACCGACCCGGAGGAGCCTACTGATCCGGGAGAACCCACCGATCCAGGGGAGGGGCAGGAGTACACCCTGACGCTGGACCAGACCGCCGTTACCCTGAATTCGGGGGAGAGCGTGACCCTCAATGCGGTTTTGACGCCTGAGGTGGAGGGGGCACAGATCACCTGGACCAGCAGCGCCCCCTCCTCGGCGGCCGTCTCCTCCTCCGGCGTGGTCACCAACCTGTTTGCCGGGGTGGGAACACCTGTGGTCACCATCACGGCCAGCTGGGAAGGCTGCTCGGCCTCCTGCCAGGTGACCTGCAACCAGGCCAGCCGCACCGGCGTGGTCATCAACGCGGAGAGCGGACTGAACGTCCGCTCCGGGCCGGGGCTGGATTATGCCGTCATCGGCGGGCTGGACAATGGCGCCTGGGTGGTGGTGCTGGCTGAACAGGACGGATGGTACCATGTGCTCTATCTCAACCGGGAGGGCCGGGCCGCTGTGGGCTACGTTTTGGGAGATTACCTGACCATTCTTCAGCAGTGACAGATGAAACGGGAGGGAGCAGCCATGAGACTGAGCGTATATTCCGGGGACATTACAAAACTGAACGTGGACGCCATCGTCAACGCCGCCAACACCTCCCTGCTGGGAGGCGGCGGGGTGGACGGGGCCATCCACCGGGCGGCCGGACCTGAGCTGCTGGCCGAGTGCCGGACCCTCCATGGCTGTCCCACCGGGCAGGCCAAGGCCACAAAGGGCTACCGCCTGCCTGCCAAATACGTCATCCACGCGGTGGGGCCGGTATGGCATGGCGGGACGCACGGGGAGGCAGAGCTGCTGGCCGGTTGCTACCGCAACTCCATGGCGCTGGCCCTGGAGCTGGGCTGCCGGAGCGTGGCCTTTCCCGCCATCAGCACCGGGGTATACCGCTACCCGCTGGAGGAGGCCAGCCGCATCGCGGTGGACACGGTGCGCGCCGTTCTGGAGGAGCACCCGGAGGGACCGGAGGTCCTGTTCGTCTGCTTCAACCCTGCGGCGGAGGAGATCTACCGCCGATTGCTGGGGGAGAAGAAATAGAAAAAGGCAGAGGGGCCCGAAAGGGCCCCTTTTCATATGGAGATCCAACGGCGAACCCCGCTGCGCGGACAGTTTTACATTTCGCAGGTGGGAACATCGTCCGCCCGATTGCGCAGCAGTAGGGGCGGCCCCGTGTGGCCGCCCGCGGGCCGATAGGACACCGTCCCCTGCATAGGGATAAGAACGCGGCCCGCTGACCGTCCACCGCCCCCGGAGTATGCTGCTGGACTCAGGCGCATCTTATCCTGTAAAAGCACCTGTCCTGTTTACTGAGCAGAGCGGCAGCGATAAGCTTTAGACACCGTTCAGGAGGCTTCCGCGCCGGCCGCGACTGCCCACGTCCCCCTCTGGCTCCCCCGTAAAACAGGGGGGCCGGGGGTGGGGTTCCTGAAAGACCAAGGCGTAAGCCGCAGGTCTTTCCTAAAAACCCCAACCCCCGGCGATTCTTTGGTTTCTTTCTGATCGCTCAGAAAGAAACTCGCCGTCCGCAGACGGCGAAATACCCTGAACACAAAAGAGAGGTTTCGCCGCTGCGGCGGCGACCTACTTTGCCCGCGGCGGCAAAGTAGGCAAAGCGCCGCTGGGGAAAATGGCTTTATAAGAAAGACCTGCGGCTTACGCCTTGGTCTTTCAGGAGCCATTCTCCCCAGACCCCTGTTTTACGGGAGCGTAGAAGAGATGCCCCGGCACTTGCGACCGGCGCGGTGCCCTCATGAACAGTGTCTAAAGGTTATCGCTGCCGCTCTCCTCAGTTGATGAACCTCTCCCTTCTACAGGATAACATGCGCCTGAGTTTCCGAACATACACCGTGGGTGGTGGACGGTTGGCGGGCATACGATGCGTCCGTGCGAACGGTACGAGCCGTTGTATGTGCCCGCAGGGGGCGAAATATCCTTCCATACAAAACGTGGGGATCCCACACAGCAGCACCCCAAAAAGCACAGGGGTCCGGGGAAAGTGTTCCCTCGGGCCCCTGCGTGCCTTTATATTCTCACCGACTGACCGGAGTGATCACCGGCTTCCCCTCCCGGTCCAGCAGGGGGGAGAGTCCGCCGGAGTATCCCTCGCTGTGATAGAGGTAGTTTACTCCCGTCTCCCGGTCCACCCAGATCTCCATGACGGTGGCCATGCCCTGCCGGTAGATCCGCTGGAATCGGTCAGTATCCTTTGCCATGGTAAGGTCCTCCTTATAATAATTAAAAATGAATCAGGCGTGGAGAAGGCGTGGGCGCCTCAGCCCAAAAGCCAGAAAAGAAGCGGAACGGCCAGCACCGTCAGGACACCGGCGAGGAAGGTGACAACGACAAATTTGAAGCTGCCCCGCTCCTCCGGGGACATGTTCCGGTAAAACTTCATGGAAAGTGCTCCTTTCTCTAAAACATGGATCAGTTTTTCACCACCGCGTGGAGCAGGGACCACACCGACCAGACCCCGGCCGCCGCGGCAAAGAGGCTTCCCGCCGCGGTGATCCACTGGCTCCACTCGGTCAGCAGGAGGAACCGGTCCCCATGCAGCTGGGGGGTGAAGCAGATCACCATCCAGGCGCCCCACAGAATCCACCCGCCCCGGCTGCCGAACCGCTGGAGAAAGGCCCCGACGATAAAGCCCAGCGCCAGCCCGATGACCGGGATGACCAGAAACCACCACCAGTCCAGGGCAAAGTCCTCAAGGTAGAGGGTGGAGGAAATTTCGTCCAGCAGGGCGGTCCACTCCTGGTCGGAACCCTGCCAAATGGAGGGCTCGGGCACAGGTGGAATCCCGCCCCAGACCAGCTTCTCCAGTCCGGACAGAACCAGCCACAGGGCGGGGAAGAAGGTGCGCTCCGCCCAGGCCAGGGCGGCGGCCAGCGCCGAGGCGCAGGCGCTTTCAAAAAGGGCCATGGAAAGCATCATCCCCAGCGCCCGGCGGCGGGTCTGGCCGAACCGGAGAGCCTGGACAAAGTTGACGCTGACGTGGGAGATGGTGACAATCAGCGCCATGACCCCCGCCGTGATGGGCAGCACCACCCCGGAGACCAGGGGGACGGAGTGGATATTGACAATGAAGAGCAGGACGGCCCCGGTGATGATCTGGGCGGCCAGAAAGAGGGCGGCCACTACCCCCAGGCACAGCCAGATGTCGCTGATGTTTAGACGGATTAGTTTTTTCAGCATCTTGTTCACCTCATTTCACCGCGTACCGCGAGATGGTGCGCCACAAAAAACCCTCGCTCACCCCCGCCACGGCCACCGCCCCGGCGATGAGGACCACGGGCAGAACACCCAGATGGGCCTCGCCCCAGGTGCCCGAGGTGACGAACAGGAAGGTGACCCCAAAGATGCCCAGCACGGCCGCCGCAAAGACTATAATCACGCCCGCAGCCTTGGAGCGGGTGAAAATCAGCCCGCATACACAGCCTGCCAGCAGCACCGCCAGACACAGCAGGGGGTAGGAGAACAGGTTGGGACCCCGCAGAGCGGTGAGGATACTCCACCGCTCCGGACGGCTCCAGTGGAACAGAACAGGGATGGCGGACACCGCAATTTGAAGCAGCCAGCACACCATGGTGTACAGCAGCAGGATGCCCTGGACCGCCAGAAAGAAATCCCGCCGCCGGGCCCCCAGGGACAGGGCCAGGTTCATGCTGCTGGTACACAGGGCGAAAGCAAAGACGTACAGAATAATCAGCACCACCAGCGGAAGGGTGGAGAAGTAGGTCTCAAAAATATTTTGCGCTCCGTCGGGCACTCCGGTGAGGAAGGCCCCGGCGGTGACCACGGCGGCAAAGCCCAGCACCCCGCCCAGGTTGACCCAGGCGAACTGGAGGAGAAACCGGAAGGATTTCAGCATGAGAACCCCTCCTTACTGTGCGTCTCCATGGCCGCACAGGGCCACAAAGACGTTCTGCAGGTTCATGGGGGAGATATCCACGTCGGCCCCCATGCCTTGGACCGCCCGCAGCTGGGCGGCGCTCCCCCGGACGGAGGCCGTCTTGTGCCGGCCCATCTGGTGGACGGCCAGCACCTCCAGGCCGGCACATACCTGATCCACCACGTCATCCCGGCCCGAGATGTAGCGGAACTGGTCCACCAGCTCCTCGGTGGGGGAGTTTTCGATGATGCGGCCGTCATCCAGGATGATGACCTGTTCAAAGACGGAGGCGGCCTCCTCAATGATGTGGGTGGAGACGACAAAGGTGCGCCCCGTCTGGGCAAAGTCCTCCAGCAGCAGCTGGTAGAAGCGCTCCCGCATGACCACGTCCAGCCCCGCCGCCGGCTCGTCCAGAATGGTCAGGTCGGCCCGGCTGGCCAGGGCGATGAGGATGGTCACCATGGACATCTGGCCCTTGGACAGCTGGCTGATCTTCTTCTTGGGCTCCAGCTTGAACTCCTCCAGCAGCTGCTGGGCGTATGCCCCGTCCCAGTTGGGGTAGTAGATGGCCGCCGAGCGCAGGTAGTGCTTGATCTTCAGGTTGTTGGGGCCGGAGAACAGGGTGGCCTGCAGCTCCCGGGAGAAGCAGATGTGGTTCAGGGCCTCCTGATTCTCCCAGACGGGCTGGCCGTTATAGGTCACTTCGCCGCTGTCCTTGGTGTTCTGCGCGGTGAGAATGCCCAGCAGGGTGGTCTTGCCCGCCCCGTTGCGGCCGATGAGGCCGTAGATCTTCCCGGGCTCGATGGTAAGGTCCAGATTGTGGAGCACTTCCGTCCTGCCGTAGGACTTGCACAGGCCCTCGGCCTTTAAGATTCCAGTGTTCATTGTTTTTCTCCCTCCTTAATGGCCCGGTCCACCATGGCCAGCAGTTCCTCCCCGGTCAGGGCCAGAGAGGCCCCCTCCTTTACCAGGGGTTTCACATAGCCGTCATAAAAGGCGGCCTTTCGTTTCTGTTTCACGGCCTTCTCCGCTCCCTTCGATACGAACATGCCGATTCCCCGCTTTTTGTACAGGATTCCGTCCGCCACCAGCAGGTTGATTCCCTTGGCCGCTGTGGCGGGATTGATGTTGTAGCCCCTGGCCAGCTCGTTGGTGGAGGGCACCTGCTCCTCCTCCCGGTAGACCCCCCGAAGGATGTCGTCCTCCAGCATCCGGGCGATCTGCAGATAGATCAGGGACTGGTCGTTCAGCGTTCCATGCACTGGGCCTCACCTCCGTTGCGTGTTTCTTCAGGGTCCCGTGGGGACTGGCGTGTGGCCGCCGCTGCCGCCGAAGCCGGCGGACAGCCAGATCAGCAGGCCGGCGTACAACAGGCAGAACAGGAGGAGCACGATGCAGACTGCCCGCGTTTTTATGCTCCGGGCGCGGAGCAGCCCCACCAGGGCGGCCAGAAACACCGCCCCCACAAAGACGGCTCCGCCGGTGCCCAGTAGAAAGGTCAGGGCCTGCTCTCCCAGACGAAGTAGTTTCGATGCCATATCAGCCCTCCTCCAGTTGTTTGTTGGTTCATTACTTGTGCAACTAACCATATCACCGATGAACTGAATTGTCAAGAGCGATTTGAAAATTATTTCAGGCGGAGGAGAGAAGAAAGTTTTCAAAAAAACCGTAGGCAAGACCGGGGAAGTGTGATATGATGATAAACAGGGTTTCTATGAAAATGTTCCGGACAGAGCGGGGAAGGAGGCGGACGGAATGAGAAACAAGCGCTGGAGAGGCCTGCTGCCTGCGGCCGCCCTGCTGCTTCTGCTGTCCGGCTGCCTGTTTCAGCCGCCGGACAATCTGTACCGCCTGCCCGAGATGTCGGCGGGCTATGATCAGCTGAATGAGACCATCCGGGCGGTACGCTCCAGCCTGGAGGCGGAATACGGCGTGTCCGCCGACGTGGCCACCATTGTCTCCGGAGAGAACACGGCCACCATTCAGCTGCAGGATCTGGACGGAGACGGGGAGCGGGAAAGCGCCGTCACCTTTCTTCAGGTTCCGGGGGTGGAAAAATCCCTGAAGATTTATATCTTCCGCCAGGTGGGGGAGGATGAGTACCAGGCGGCGGGCGTGGTGGAAGGGGACGGCAGCGCCATTTACGCGGTGGACTACGCGGATCTGAACGGAACCGGATACCGGGAGCTGGTGGTCTGCTGGCAGATCAGCACCGGCGTCTACCAGCTGGGCGCCTATACGCTGGACGAGCTGGCGCCGCCTGAGTACTCCGTGGAGGAGGTGACTTCCTCCTCCGTTCCCAGCCGTGCCTCCCTGCTGGCCTCTGAGCTGCTGCTCACCGACTGCAGCGGCACCAGCGACGGCGCCGGAGGATACCGACTGACAGACCTGAACCTGGATACCAGAACGGAGATTGCGGTGACCCGCATTGACTCGGGGGGCGTGGGCAGCCAGGTGGAGGTCTACGGCTGGCAGGAGGGGGCGCTGGTCACGCTGGGCAGCGCCGGGCTGTCCAACGGGGCGGTTACGCTGAACCGCATCCAGTCCAACTATCTGGGAGGAGAGTTTTATATCCCGGCCCTGTACGTCACCAGCACCCTCACTGATGGGGGCCGGGCGGTGGATGTGCTGGCCTTCCAGGAGGGGCGGAACGGCCGGCAGACACTGGTCAATCTGTCGTTGGATGAGACAGGGGTCAGCGAGAACCGGATTCAGGGCTATACCGATATCAGCCTCACCGATGTGAACGGGGATGTTGTGCTGGAGGTGCCTTCACCCCAGCCGCTGCCCACCTATGGCAATACCCAGACCACCAACTTCTGGCTGATCGACTGGAGCCAGTATGACGAGACGGGCATGCGCAGCCACGTCATGACCACCTATCACAATGTGGTGGACTCCTGGTATCTGATCATTCCGGAGGAGTGGAAGGGGCGCATCACCATCTCCCGCAACGACCAGGTCACGGGACAGCGGGAAGTGGTGTTCTCCCTGTGGCGGGGAACGGATCAGGCTCCGATTCCCTTTTTAAGCATCTACCGCAGCGCCCAGGCTCCGGAGGACGCGTTTGTGCTCCGGGATGAGGGCACGGTGGTGTACTCCGCCCGGTTCCACGAATGTCCCTGGGACTGCGGCCTGGACGAGAACGGACTGCTGGAAAATTTCAGGACCATCCGCAGCAGCTGGTACAGCTGAGGAAAGCGGAAAAGGAGAGGCGAAGATGAGGAAAGTATTGGTGCTGGAGGATGAGGAGAATATCCGCAGCTTTGTGGTCATCAATCTGAAGCGGGCGGGCTACACCACCATCGAGGCGGCCACCGGTGAAGAGGCCCTGGCCGCTCTGAAGGCCAATCCGGACACCAAGGTGGCCCTGCTGGACATTATGCTTCCGGGCATCGACGGCTTCGAGGTCTGCCGCCGCATCCGGGCCATGGACAACAAGATCGGCATCATCATGCTCACGGCCCGTACCCAGGAGATGGACAAGGTCACCGGCCTGATGACCGGGGCGGATGACTATGTGACCAAGCCCTTTTCCCCCGCCGAGCTCACCGCGCGGGTGGACGCCCTGTTCCGGCGCACTGGGGGAGATGAGGCAGCGGCGGATGCCGATGAGATCAGCGATCCTCCCTTTCTGCTCAATGTGCGCAACCGAACCCTGGAGAAGGATGGGCAGCGGGTCAAGCTGACCCAGGTGGAGTACTCCATTGTCAAGCTGTTTATGGAGAACCCGGGCAAGGCACTCTCCCGGGAGGAGATCCTGGACGCGGTGTGGGGCAAGGATTACTTCGGCGAGCTGAAGATTGTGGACGTAAATATCCGCCGCCTGCGCATCAAGATCGAGGACAATCCGCAAAAGCCGGCGTATGTGAATACGGTGTGGGGCTATGGATATAAGTGGAGGGGATGACGTCCCGGCCTGTGTGCGCCTGCCTTTGAGTGCGTGCGGCCTGTCCCTGCAGGCTGCCGGTGCCTTGCGGGGGCGAGTCATGCGGGACGCGGAGAAGCATCTGACAAAATGATATCACGAGGCAGGCCCGCGCCGGGGGGTGAGTTTGGTGGCCAAGCATGTGAAATTAAGTGATAAGGGAAAGATCCGGGGCATTCGGAGACGCTGGCTGCTGAACATTGTGGGCGTGGTGCTGCTGATTCTGGTGCTGGTGGAGGTGGCCTTCGGCGTGATGCTGTGGAGCTATTACTACGCCGGGACCACCAGCGATCTGGTGCGCAAGGCGAATTCCCAGGCCTACAGCTTCCGCAACTACACCAGCAGCCAGTACTGGGCGGCGGCGCAGCGGACGGTCAGCGATTACGAGGAGAAGAGCCAGCTGGAGCTTCAGTTTCTGGACCCGGATGGGGCGGTTGTGTACTCAGGCAACGATCTGACGGCCGGCACCACCCCCAACACGCCGGATATCCTCGACGCACTGAATAACCAGATGACAGAGGACTGGATTGGACATGATCCCGCCACTGGAGAGCACATCGCCGCCGCCTCCAGCGTGGTGGTCTACCAGGGCCAGACGGTAGGGGTGATCCGGTATGTCACCTCGCTGACTGACATTGACCGGCAGTTTCTGTTTGCCATGGCTGTGATTGTGGTGGTGGGGCTGATCTTCTTCTGCGTGGTGTACTTTTCCAACCTGTTTTTTGTGCGCTCCATTGTGGAGCCCCTGGCCAGCATCACCGAAACCGCCCGGCTCATCGCGGACGGCAGCTACGGCGTTCAGATTGAAAAGAAATATGATGATGAAATCGGGGAGCTCACGGATACCATCAACGACATGTCCATGAAGATAAGGGCTTCGGAAAAAACACAGTCGGAGTTTATATCCTCGGTCTCCCACGAACTGCGCACCCCCCTTACCGCCATCACCGGCTGGGCTGAGACCATTCAGAGCGGTGAGCTGCGCGACCCGGAGGATGTGCGGAAGGGGATGGACATCATTGTCTCCGAGGCCCGTCGCCTGACCAACATGGTGGAGGAGCTGCTGGAATTCTCCCGCATCTCTGAGGGGCGGTTCACCCTGTCGGTGGAGCCGCTGGACCTGAAGGCCGAGCTGGAGGACGCGGTGTACACCTACCGGGAATTTTTCCGCCGGGAGGGCATTGAGCTGACCTACCAGGACTGCCCGGAGGAGACCATTCCCATTACCGGCGACCCGGAGCGGCTGCGCCAGGTGTTCTGCAACCTGCTGGACAATGCCGCCAAGCATGGCGGTTCAGGAAAGCGGATTGACGTATCCATCCGGAAGGATTTACTGGACGCAGTCATCCAGATTCGGGATTACGGCCTTGGTATTCCTGAGGAGGAGCTGCCCTTTATCAAGCAGAAATTCTACAAAGGCAGCTCCAAGGCCCGGGGCTCGGGAATCGGTCTGGCTGTGTGTGAGGAGATCGTGACCCGGCATGAAGGCAGGCTGATCATCGGAAATGCCGAAGGGGGAGGCTGTCTGGTCACCATCCGGCTTCCGATTGAAACATAGGTTCGATTTTACTTGCTATTTGTCCCCGACTCTGATACAATGAGGAGCACAGGGGACCATCGTGTCACCAAAGGAGAAACCACCCAATGCAGGAACATCAGCAGACAAAAGAAGTGTGCCAGCCCTGCGCCGGAGGGCGTAAGGGCTTCAAAACCATGTGCGGCGGGCAGGCCCTGATCGAGGGCATCATGATGCGCGGCCCCAAGAAGCAGGCCGTGGTGGTTCGCCGCCCGGACGGCGGCCTGGAGGTCCAGGAAAAGGAGCTGAAGCTGATCAAGGACCGCCACCCGATTTTGGGCTGGCCCCTGATCCGGGGGGTGGTCAATTTCGGCGACTCCATGTACAACGGGGTCAAGGCCCTGATGTTCTCGGCCGAGTTTTTCCCCGACGATGAGGAGCCGGAGGAGCCCTCCAAATTTGACCTGTGGCTGGAGCGCCGCTTCGGCAGTGAAAAGGCGGCCTCCTTTGTCACCGTCCTGGCGGTGGTGCTGGGGGTGGGCATGTCCATCGGGCTGTTCTTCCTGCTGCCCACCCTGCTGGGGACGGCGGTCACCCTGGTGGATGACTCCATGCTGCTGCGGAATCTGGCGGAAAATATTTTAAAAATTGTCATTTTGGTGGGTTATCTGGCCCTGTGCTCCCGGATGGGGGAGATGAAGCGGGTCTTTTCCTACCACGGGGCGGAGCACAAGACCATCTTCTGCTACGAGGCCGGCCTGCCCCTGACGGTGGAGAATGTGCGAAGGCAGCCCCGGCACCACCCCCGCTGCGGAACCAGTTTTCTGTTCATGGTCATTGCCATCTCTATTATCGTTTCCACCATCGTGTTCAGCATCTGGCCGGTCAGCAACCCCATTCTGCGCTTTCTGGCCCATCTGGTTATGCTGCCCCTCATTGTGGGAGTCAGCTATGAGTTCAACCGCTGGGCGGGCCGCCACGACGGGCCTGTCACGAAAATTTTGACCGCTCCCGGCCTGTGGCTGCAGAATTTCACCACCTTCGAGCCCGATGACTCCATGATCGAGGTGGGCATCCGGGCGCTGGAGCTGGTGCTGCCGGAAAAGCAGGGGGAGGACGAATGGTGAAGCGCCAAAGGCGCTTCACCACGAGATAGAAGATAGGAGTTCAGCGGCGGTGAACGGCGGGCTCCTATATCTCCTATCTCATATCTCCTCACTCCTATCTCAGAAAAGGGGGAGAGACCGTGGCCACCACCTATAACAACCTGTTCTTGGACACCCGGGCCCGGCTGAAGCGGGCGGGGGTGGAGAGCGCCCAGCTGGAGGCCCGGGAGCTGGTGTGCTATGCTGCCGACAAGAGCCGGGAGCAGCTGTACCGGGATATGTCCCTGTATGTCTCCGCCGAGCTGGAGAAGCGGGTGAACGATCTGGTGGAGCGCCGCCTGGGAGGGGAGCCGGTGGCCTACATCATCGGGGAGTGGGAGTTTTACGGCCTGTCCCTGGACATCTCCCGGGATGTGCTGATTCCCCGCATGGACACCGAGGTGCTGGCCGAGCGGGGGATCTTAAAGGCCCGGGAGGCCGGCGAGGGGGCCAGGGTGCTGGACCTGTGCGCCGGCAGCGGCTGCGTGGGGCTGGCCATCGCCGCCAACGCCCCCGAGTGCCGGGTGGTGCTGGGGGAGCTGTCCGAGGGGGCCCTGCGCATCTGCAAGCAGAATGTGCGCCGAAACGGCCTCAACGCCCGGGTTACCTGTCTGTCAGTGGACGCCCTGGAGGCCCCCAGCTCCTCTCTGTGGGACTTTGACGCCATTGTGTGCAACCCGCCCTATATCCCCTCCGGGGACATCGCCGGCCTGGACGCCTCAGTGAAGGACTACGAGCCCCGGGAGGCCCTGGACGGCGGAGCGGACGGGCTGGACTTCTACCGGGCCATCGCACCCAGGTGGAGATCCGCCCTGCGTCTGGGGGGCACCCTCCTCTTTGAGGTGGGCATCGGTCAGGCCCCCCAGGTTGAGGAGCTTCTGGCCCAGAACGGCTATGAGGATATCAAAACCACCGCCGACACCCAGGGGATATGGCGGGTGGTGGAAGGGACGGCCAACCACTGATGAAGGAAGTGCGGAACAAACAAGGGGGATGGATCTGGGGCGCCGCCCTGGCGGGGACGGCGCTGGCTGCCGCCGCCCTGTGGCAGGGGCTGACGGTGCGGAGGTACGTTTTGGAGACGGACAAGCTGACCGCTCCGGTGCGGCTGGCCCTTCTCTCCGATTTTCACGGCGCGCGGTATGGGCAGGGCCAGTCCCGGCTGCTGGCGGCGGTGGACAAGCTGGAGCCGGACGCCGTGGTGATGCCGGGAGACTTCTATGACGAGGACCACACCGACGGCAATACTGACGCCCTCCTGTCCGCCCTGGCGCGGCGGCACTCCTGTTTCTTTGTTCGGGGGAATCACGAATGGCGTACCGGCCGGTCGGACCAGCTTCGGGAGAAGCTGGAGGGCTGGGGTATCCGCGTCCTGGCTGGGACAGGAGAACTGTTGCAGGTCAGGGGACAAACCCTCCGCGTGTGCGGAGTGGATGACCCTGATCTGTGCGGAGAGCGGGGCTGGCTGGAGCAGTTCCAGGCCTGTCAGGCGCTGGCGGGGAACAGGACCTATTCGCTTCTCCTGTCCCACCGGCCGGAGCTGACCCAGTATTACCGCGCCAGCGGCTTTGACCTGGTGCTGGCCGGCCACGCCCACGGGGGACAGGTGCGCATCCCCGGAGTGCTCAACGGACTGGCGGCCCCCCACCAGGGCTTTTTCCCCGACTACGCCGGGGGCAGGTACCGGCTGAGCGGGACCGAGCTGATTGTCGGCCGGGGGCTGAGCCGGGATCTGCGGGTCCGGGTGTTCAACCCGCCGGAGCTGGTGGCGGTTGACCTGACTCCCAACAAGGAAAACGACAGCAATGGGTCCGGGACTTCCGGGCGCTGAAAGGATTGAGTGTTTTGGCAGACAAGAAGAAGAGCAGCGTGGAGGCGGCCGCCCCCGCCTCTGATAAGAAGAAGGCGCTGGAGACCTGCATGGCCCAGATTGAGCGGGCCTACGGCAAGGGGTCCATTATGCGCCTGGGGGAGAACACCGGCATTGTGGTGGAGTCCATCCCCACCGGCTCGCTGGCCCTGGACATTGCCCTGGGCATCGGCGGCGTTCCAAAGGGGCGCATTGTGGAGATCTACGGCCCCGAGTCCTCGGGCAAGACCACCCTGGCCCTCCATATTCTGGCCGAGGCCCAGAAGCGGGGGGGCGAGGTGGCCTTCATCGACGCCGAGCACGCCCTGGACCCCAGCTACGCCCGGGCCCTGGGGGTGGATATTGACTCCATGCTGATCTCCCAGCCCGACACCGGCGAGCAGGGCCTGGAGATCTGCGAGGCCCTGGTCCGCTCCGGCGCCATCGACGTGGTTGTGGTGGACTCAGTGGCCGCCCTCACCCCACGGGCGGAGATCGAGGGGGACATGGGGGACTCCCATGTGGGCCTGCTGGCCCGGCTGATGAGCCAGGCCCTGCGCAAGCTGGCCGGCTCCATCTCCAAGACCAACTGCATCGTCATCTTCATCAACCAGCTGCGGGAGAAGGTGGGGGTCATGTACGGCAACCCAGAGGTGACCACTGGCGGCCGGGCGCTGAAGTTCTACTCCTCGGTGCGCATCGACGTGCGCCGCGTTGAGGCCATCAAGTCGGGCAGCGAGGTCATCGGCAGCCGCACCCGGGCCAAGATCGTGAAGAACAAGGTGGCGCCCCCCTTCCGGGAGGCCGAGTTCGAGATCCTCTACGGCGAGGGCATTTCCAAGTGGGGCGAGCTGGTGGACCTGGCAGTGAAGCTGGACATCATCCAGAAGTCGGGCTCCTGGTTTGCCATGGGGGACATGCGCATCGGCCAGGGCCGGGACGCCGCCCGGGCGTACCTGCGGGACAACCCGGAGGTGGCCGAGAAGGTGGAGGCTGAGATTCGGGCCAACGCCTACAAGCTGATGAGCAAGCAGTCCCAGGTGGCCGCCCGGGCCGCCGGACGGGCGGTGGATGTGTCCGCCGATGACTTTGAGGACGGCGAGGAATAACTTTTTCCATGGAGAGGGCGCAGCCCTTCCCATGGAAGATATTCGGCCGCCTGCGCTGTGCCTGCCTGTCGGCCGAAGGCAGAATTTGAATTGCTTTCGCCGCTGAAGCGGCGAAAGACTGCGGAACCGGTGTAGAACATGAAAATTGAGGAATTAAAGCCCTCCCGGCAGGTGCAGGGCCGGTGGCTGGCTGTACTGGAGGACGGCTCCATTCTGCGGCTGGGAGAGGGCGAGGTGGTGGACTTCGCCCTCTTTGCCGGCAAGGAACTCACCGAGCAGGAGGCGGAGGAGCTGACCGCCGCCGCCCGTAAGACCGGCTGGAAGGAGAAGGCCCTCTCCCTGCTGGCAAGAAAGCCCCAGTCCCGTGGGGAACTGGAGCGGAAGCTGGCCGAGTGGGGGGCAGGTCCCCAGGAGGCGGAGGACATCTGTGACCGGCTGGAGGAGCTGGGCTACCTGAACGACGCGGCCTACGCCGCCCAGGTGGTGCGCTGGTTTTCCGACCGGGGCTATGGGGCGCGGAAGCTGCGGGACGAGCTGTACCGCCGCCGGGTCCCCCGGGAATTGTGGGACGAGGCACTGGAGCAGGCGGCCGACCCCGCCGATTCCATCGACGCCTTCCTGCGGAAAAAGCTGCGGGGGGCGCGGCCCGGCGACCCCAAGGAACTGAAGCGGGCCTCCGACGCCCTGGCCCGCCGGGGCTACCGCTGGGACGAGATCAACGAGGCCCTGCGCCGCTACGGCGCACAGGTGGAGTTTGAGGAGTAGGGCAGCACGGCGGGCATGAAGTTCACCCCGAACCGCAGGCCGGCAAGAAAGGCCGCCTCCTCCTGCCATGCGGAGGACTGAAACTGGGCCTCCTGATACTGTTTTGTAAAACGCGGCCCCATCGTTTTGTTGAACTTTTCGTCCAGCTGCTCCCAGAGTGCCCGGGCTTGCCTGATGCTGTCATCCTCCGGGCAGGCCACGGACTCCATGCAACGGCAGTAGAGGTCAAAAAGAAATTGATTTTCCATATATGTGCTCCTTTATAAAACAATGAACGTAGATAAAATCTACGTTCATTATAGTAGAAAATATCTGCGTTGTCAAGGGGGATTGTATGTTTCAAAAGGAATTATTTGGGCGGCGGCTGCTTGCGCTGAGGGAGAAACATGCCTTGTCCCAAAAGGCGGTTGCAGATGTGCTGGGCATCACAAGAACACAGATCAGTGACATGGAGAACGGAAAATCGGGGACCAACCTTGACCGGCTCTATCAGCTGTGCCATTATTACCAGGTATCGGCGGATTACCTTCTGGGCATCACTGATGACCCCGCCTGGCGGGGGGAGGAGCCGTAGGGGCGGTCTGGGGCCGCCCGCGGGCGCGCACAGCGCGCCCCTACATACGGGAAACGGTCCGGTCCGCCGCTTGTTCACCGCCCACGGTGTATGCTGCACCACCTAGGCGCAGATTATCTTGTAGAAGCAGGCGGTCCAGTCCATTGAGGAGAACGGCAGTGATAAAGTTTAGACACCATTCATAATGTTGCCGCGCCGGCCGCAAGTGCCGGGGCACCCCTTCTACGCCCCCGTAAAACAGGGGTCCGGGGACGGCGGGGTAGGGCATCGAAGATGCCCGTGAGCCGCCCCCGGCGATTCTTTGGTTTCTTTCTGATCGCTCAGAAAGAAACTCGCCGCCTGCAGGCGGCGAAATATCCTGAGAACAAAAAAGAGATTTCGCCGCTGCGGCGGCGACCTACTTTGCCTACAGCGGCAAAGTAGGCAAAACGCCGCTGGGG
>CAJFVL010000002.1 GCA_904420465.1 uncultured Clostridium sp. | reverse complement strand
CCTGAATTGATCTGAGCTGTAAATTGGAAAGGAGCGCGTTTCATTATGGCGATCTTAGTATTGGGCGGGGCCGGGTATATCGGCTCCCACACGGTCTATGAGCTCATTGACGCCGGCCGGGACGTGGTGGTGGCCGACAACCTCCAGACCGGCTTCCGGGCCGCCGTCCACCCCAAGGCCAAATTCTATCAGCTGGACATCCGGGACAAGGGGGCGCTGGACACCCTGTTCCAGGCGGAGCGCATCGAGGGGGTCATCCACTTCGCCGCCTCCTCCCAGGTGGGCGAGTCCATGTCCGACCCCCTGAAGTATTACGACAACAACCTCCACGGCACCATGGTGCTGCTGAAGTCCATGGTGGAGCACGGAGTGGACAAGATCGTGTTCTCCTCCACCGCCGCCACCTACGGCGAGCCCGAGCGAGTGCCCATTCTGGAGGATGACAAGACCGTTCCCACCAACTGCTATGGACAGACCAAGCTGGCCATGGAGCACATGATGGGCTGGGTATCCCGCGCCCACGGCCTGCGCTACGTGGCCCTGCGGTACTTCAACGCCTGCGGCGCCCACCCCTCCGGGGCCATCGGCGAGGCCCACAACCCGGAGACCCACCTGATCCCCATTATCCTCCAGGTGCCCAACGGCCAGCGGGAGGCGGTGTCCGTCTTTGGCGACGACTACCCAACCAAGGACGGCACCTGCATCCGGGACTACATCCATGTCACCGACCTGGCCCAGGCCCACATTCTGGCCCTGGACTATCTGCTCAAGGGCGGAGAGAACAACGTGTTCAACCTGGGCAACGGGGTAGGCTTCACGGTGAAGGAGGTCATTGACGTGGCCCGCAGGGTCACCGGACACCCCATTCCCGCCCGGATGGCCCCCCGCCGGGCGGGCGACCCGGCCCAGCTGGTGGCCTCCTCTGAGAAGGCCAAGTCCGTCCTGGGCTGGAAGCCCCAGTATGACGACCTGGAGACCATTGTCTCCTCCGCCTGGGCCTGGCACAAGAGCCACCCCCGCGGCTTTGAGGAGGGCTGACCATGGACCGTGACCAGGCCATTGCCCAGCTGGTTGAGTATGCCAAACAAACTGGACTGATCCAGGAGTGCGAGACCGTCTGGGCGGTCAATACCGTATTGGATGCCTTGAAGCTGGACAGCTGGACCGATCCCGGTCCGGTGGAGGCGCCCGGGGAGCTGGCGCCCGTTCTGGAGCTCCTGCTGGACGACGCCCACCAGCGGGGTGTGCTGGAGGAGAACTCGGTGGTCTACCGGGACCTGTTTGACACCGAACTGATGGGCCGGCTCACCCCCCGCCCTGCCCAGGTGATTGAGAAGTTTCAGTCCCTCTATGCCCAGTCCCCCAAGGCGGCCACCGACTGGTACTACAAGCTCAGCCAGGATACCAACTACATCCGCCGGGACCGCATCGCTAAGGACATGCAGTGGAAGGCCCCCACGGAGTACGGCGAGCTGGACATCACCATCAACCTGTCCAAGCCGGAGAAGGACCCCAAGGCCATCGCCGCCGCCCGGAACCTGCCCGCTTCCGCCTATCCCCGGTGCCAGCTGTGCGCCGAAAACGAGGGATATGCCGGCCGGGTAAACCACCCCGCCCGGCAGAACCATCGCATCGTCCCCATCACCATCAGCGGGTCCCCCTGGTTTCTGCAGTACTCCCCCTATGTGTACTATAACGAGCACTGCATCTGCCTGAACAGCCAGCATGTGCCCATGAAGATCGACCGGGCCTGCTTCGCCAAGCTGCTGGACTTTGTGACCCAGTTTCCCCACTACTTCGTGGGCTCCAACGCCGACCTGCCCATCGTGGGGGGGTCCATTCTGGCCCACGACCACTTCCAGGGCGGGCGGTACACCTTCGCCATGGAAAAAGCGCCGGTGGAGACCCCCTTCACCTTCACGGGCTTTGAGGACGTGGAGGCGGGCATCGTCAAATGGCCCATGTCGGTGGTCCGCCTGACCTCCGGTGACCCGGAGCGGCTGGTGGAGCTGGCGGACCGCATCCTCACCTCCTGGCGGGGCTACACCGATGAGAGCGCCATAATTCTGGCCGAGACCGGGGGCGAACCCCACAACACCATCACCCCCATCGCCCGGCGGCGGGGGGAGAGGTTCGAGCTGGACCTGGTGTTGCGCAACAACCTGACCACTCCGGAGCACCCCCTGGGACTCTACCACCCCCACGCCCAGCTCCACCATATCAAAAAGGAGAACATCGGCCTCATCGAGGTGATGGGCCTGGCCGTCCTCCCCGCCCGGCTGAAAACCGAGCTGGCCGCGGTGGCCGACGCCCTGGTCTCCGGGGCCGACCTGCGGGCAGACGAGCGGACCGAGAAGCACGCCGACTGGGCGGAGGGCTTCCGGGACAAGTATGCCGTCACAGCGGACAACGCCTGGGAGATCGTGCAGAAGGAGACCGGCCTGGTCTTTGCCCAGGTGCTGGAGGACGCCGGCGTTTACAAGCGGGACGAGGCGGGCCGGGCGGCCTTCCTCCGCTTCCTGAGGCAGGTGTAAGAAATGGCAGAGCTGACCAGCCGGCCCTTCGGCCGGACAAAAGAGGGCCAGGACGTAGCGCTGTGGACCCTCCGGGCGGGGGAATACGCCGCACAGGTGCTGACCTACGGCGGGATTCTCCGCTCCTTCACCGTCCCCGCCCCCGGCGGCAGCCGGGACATCGTCCTGGGCTGTGAGACGCTGGAGCAGTACCAAACCCAGGACAAATACTTGGGCGCCCTGGTGGGCCGGGTGGCCAACCGCATCGGCGGGGCCTCCTTTGACCTGGGCGGGAAGCACTATCCCCTGGCCGCCAACAACGGCCCCAACTGCCTCCACGGGGGTGTTCGCGGCTTCAATCAGGCGGTGTGGCAGGCCCGGGAGGAAAACGGCACGCTGGTGCTCACCCACGTCAGCTCTGACGGAGAGGAGGGGTTTCCCGGCACGCTGAAGGTCCAAGTGACCTATTCCCTGGAGGCCGACGGCTCCCTTGCTCTGGACTACCGGGCGGAGAGCGATGCCGACACTCTGTGCAGCCTCACCAACCACAGCTATTTCAACCTGCTGGGCCATAAAGCCGGAACCCTGGCGGGCCAGCAGATCCAGATCCTTGCCGACGCCATCACCGAGACCGATGAAAGCAGCACCCCCACGGGGGCGCTCCTCCCGGTGGAAGGCACCCCCTTTGACCTGCGGCAGCCCCGTGACATTCTGGAGGGGCTGTCCATGAGCCACCCCCAGCTCACCTTAGGGAACGGCTACGACCACAACTTTGTCCTCCACCGCCAGCCCCGGGGTCCGCTGAAGCTGGCCGCCCGGGCGGAGGGGGGAGGGCTGCGGCTGGACTGCTTCACCACGCAGCCCGGACTGCAGTTCTACACCGCCAACTTTCTGGACGGAACCCCGGGCAAGGAGAACGCCGCCTACGGTCCCCGCTCCGCCTTTTGCCTGGAGACCCAGGGGTGGCCTGACGCCGTCCACCACCGCAGTTTTCCCACGGTTGTCCTTCGGACGGGGGAGCTGTACCACCAAAGAACGGTTTATCGAGTGGAGAAGCACTGATCCGCCTGGCGGCATGGCGCTGGAAGAAATGAAACGGGGCCTGTGGAATTGTTCCACAGGCCCCGTTCAGCTTGTCAAAAAAACCTGTGTAGAGATGAATCTGATCAAATTGGGGCGGGGGAGATCGAGGGGGCGGCAGCCCGCCTCGAATGGGATTGAATGGCCCGCAAAGCCTTGCACAGTAAGGCGTGCTCACCGCGCAGCGGGGACTCTGTCCGACACACCGGAGAGAGGGCAGACGCCGGATATTAGCACTCAATATATATGAGTGCTAATATTTACAATTTAGACATAATGTCTGCAAGAAATGTTCATAATTGGAAAGTATACTGAAGGCACAGTTAGGAAAGAGCCCGGGGAGAGGCGGAAAGGCCGGAAGCCAGCGGGCCGAAAGGAGTTTTTGACATGTACAGCATGATCCCATTTGGACGTTATAACCAGAGTTTGAACAGCCTGTTTGACGATTTTGAGCGCAGCTTTTTCTCGGGCGACCGCAGCCAGCTGCCCGCCTTCCGCACCGACATTCAGGACAAGGGCGACCACTACCTGCTGGAGGCCGACCTGCCCGGCTTCCAGAAGGAGGACATCGACCTGCACCTGGAGGACGGAGTGCTGACCATCACCGCAAAGCACGACGAGACGAAGGACAGCCGGGCCCAGGGCGGCAAGTATGTGTGCCGGGAGCGCCGCACCGGCAGCTATGCCCGCTCCTTTGACGTGAGCGGCATCCGGGAGGATGGCATCGGCGCCTCCTATGAGAACGGCGTGCTGAAGCTGACGCTGCCCAAGCAGGGCGAGCAGGCGCCTGTAAGCCGTAAAATCGCCATTCAGTAATCTCTAAAAACGGACACGGTTCTGAAACCGCCGCGTCCCGTTGACAAACCTGAAAAAATATGCCATTCTCTGAGAAGAGAGTGGCATATTTTTTGCGTTTTTCCCGTCACACTGGCCCGCGCCTTGCGTCTTTATCATAAAAGGCCGTCTGCGCATCAGCTGAGAAGGAGGAACAAACATGAAAAAGAGGCTGTTTTCCTTTGTGTGGGCCGCCCTGCTCCTGGCGGCCATGGCCCTGCCCGCCGGGGCGGACACAGGCCCCAAGCCCTCGGTGGAGGTGGCCATCCTGGGGCTGGAGGGGCGGGACTGCTGGGCCACCCTGCTGTCTGAGGTCCCCTCCAACGGTCCCAACCAGTCCCTGTGGCGGGAAAATGAGGAAGGAGAATGGGTCAGGAAGGAGAATGTCACACCCTGGCATAGTTTAGGCGACCCGGAGTATCCCGCCTGGTCGGCTTTCCGCGCCTGGGAGGAGGAGCAGCGGGACTGGTTCTTCCTCCAGAGAGTGTGGGACGCCTCGGAGGGGAGCTTCCGCTGGGGCTATTATCCCCCGTCTGTGTTCCAGATCGCTCTGTGGTTCCCGGAGGAGGACGCCCTGGTCCTCAGCGGAGCCTGTGAGCGCTACGCCTTTGACAGCTATTACACCCTGGATCTCACCGGGGTGGAGCTGGAGCCGGGCGGGGCGGTGACCGGCCTTCCGGCGGACCACAGCTATGATTACGTCTGGCAGGGGATCTCCCTGGCCCTCCGCTTCGTCCTCGCCGTGGCCATCGAGTATGCCATCGCCTGGCTGATCGGTCTGCGGAGCCCAAGGCAGCAGGCCGTGATCCTGGCGGTCAATCTGGTCACCCAGCTGGCCCTCAACATCGGCCTCAACTGGATCGCCTACCAGGACGGGGCGGGGCAGCTCTTTCTGCGCTACGCGGTTATGGAGCTGGGGGTGTTCGGAGTGGAGACGGCTCTGTACAGCTGGACCCTGCCGACCCCGGAGCGGACGGAGCAGCAGAGAGCCGCTCTTGTGTTTGGCTACGCGGCAGGGGCCAATCTGGCCTCCTTTGTAATTGGCTGGATTCTGGCATATATGATCCCTGGCATCTTCTAAATTAGCACTCTAAATAAAAGAGCGCTAAAAATTCACGATTTGTTCATGATTTTTCTCCCCGGGGGCGCTATACTGATAGCATACCAGAATATGATCCCCGAGAGGAGCGATGATAGATGAACATGAATCAATTTACCCAAAAATCCCTGGCCGCCATTCAGGGGGCCCAGGATCTGGCCCAGGAGTACGGGCAGCAGCAGATCGAGCAGCAGCACCTGCTGCTGGCCCTGCTGTCCGACGAGGGGGGCTTTATTCCCCAGCTGCTCACCGCCATGGGCATGACGGTGCCCAGCTTCCAGGCCGCCGTCAAGGCGGAGGTGGACAAACTGCCCAAGGTGTCCGGCTCCGGCCGGGAGGCCGACAAGGTCTATGTGGCCCAGGACGTGGACAAGGCCCTGAAGGCCGCCGAGTCCTCCGCCCAGTCCATGAAGGACGAGTATATCTCGGTGGAGCACCTGTTCCTGGGCCTGCTGGAGCAGGCCAACCGGCCGCTCTCCGAGCTGTTCCGCACCTATAACGTCACCCGGGAGAAGGTCATGCAGGCCCTGGCCTCCGTCCGGGGCAACCAGCGGGTCACCTCCGACAACCCGGAGGAGACCTACGACGCCCTGAAGAAGTACGGCACCGACCTGGTGGAGCGGGCCCGGCAGAACAAGCTGGACCCGGTCATCGGCCGGGATGACGAGATCCGCAACGTCATCCGCATCCTGAGCCGGAAGAGCAAGAACAACCCGGTGCTCATCGGCGAGCCCGGCGTGGGCAAGACCGCCATCGCCGAGGGGCTGGCCCAGCGGATCGTCAAGGGGGACGTGCCCGCCTCCCTGAAGGACAAGACCATCTTTGCCCTAGACATGGGCAGCCTGATCGCCGGGGCCAAGTACCGGGGCGAGTTTGAGGAGCGGCTGAAGGCCGTCCTGAACGAGGTGAAGAAGTCGGAGGGCCGCATCATCCTCTTCATCGACGAGCTGCACACCATCGTGGGCGCCGGCAAGACCGAGGGCAGCATGGACGCGGGCAACCTGCTGAAGCCCATGCTGGCCCGGGGCGAGCTCCACTGCATCGGGGCCACCACCCTCAACGAGTACCGCCAGTACATCGAGAAGGACGCCGCCCTGGAGCGGCGGTTCCAGCCCGTCATGGTCAGCGAGCCCTCGGTGGAGGACACCATTGCCATCCTCCGCGGCCTGAAGGAGCGGTACGAGGTGTACCACGGCGTCAAGATCACCGACGGGGCCATCATCGCCGCCGCCACCCTCAGTAACCGCTATATCACCGACCGCTTTCTCCCCGACAAGGCCATCGACCTGGTGGACGAGGCCTGCGCCATGATCCGCACCGAGATGGACTCCATGCCCACCGAATTGGATGTGATCCAGCGGAAGATCATCCAGCATGAGATCGAGGAGGCGGCCCTGAAAAAGGAGACCGACAAGCTGTCCCAGGAGCACCTGGCCGAGATCCAGAAGGAGCTCTCCGACATGCGGGAGGAGTTCAACGCCAAGAAGGCCCAGTGGGACAACGAGAAGGGGGCCATCGGCAAGGTCCAGAAGCTCCGGGAGGACCTGGAGGCGGCCAACGCCGCCCTGGAGAAGGCACAGCGGGAGTACGACCTGGAGAAGGCCGCCGAGCTGCAGTACGGCCGCATCCCCGAGCTGAAAAAGCAGCTGGAGGCCGAGGAGGCCGTCGCCAACGAGGGCAAGGCCCGCTCCCTGCTGCGGGACAAGGTCACCGAGGAGGAGATCGCCCGCATCATCGAGCGGTGGACCGGCATCCCTGTGGCCCGGCTGATGGAGGGGGAGCGGGAGAAGCTGCTCCACCTGGAGGACATCCTCCACAAGCGGGTAGTGGGCCAGGACGAGGCGGTGCGCCTTGTGTCCGAGGCCATTTTGAGGAGCCGGGCCGGCATCGCCGACCCCAGCAAGCCCATCGGCTCCTTCCTGTTCCTGGGCCCCACCGGCGTGGGCAAGACCGAGCTGGCCAAGACCCTGGCCGAGGCCCTGTTCGACAGCGAGAAGAATCTGGTGCGCATCGACATGTCCGAGTACATGGAGAAGTTCTCCGTCTCCCGGCTCATTGGCGCACCCCCGGGATATGTGGGCTATGAGGAGGGCGGCCAGCTGACAGAAGCCGTGCGGCGGAAGCCCTACTCCGTCATCCTCTTTGACGAGGTGGAGAAGGCCCACCCCGATGTGTTCAACATCCTGCTGCAGGTATTGGATGACGGCCGGATTACGGACAGCCAGGGCCGGACGGTGGACTTCAAGAACACCATCATCATCCTGACCTCCAACCTGGGCAGCCAGTATCTGCTGGACGGCATCGACGAAAACGGCGAGATCAGCCAGCAGGCCCGGGACCAGGTGAGCGAGCTGCTGAAGCGGTCCTTCCGCCCCGAGTTCCTCAACCGGCTGGACGAGATTGTGTTCTACAAGCCGCTGACAAAGGACAACGTGACCCGCATCATCGACCTGATGGTGGCCGACCTGAACCGCCGTCTGGCCGACAAGCAGCTCACCGTGGAGCTGACACCCGCTGCCAAGGACGAGATCATCGAGGCAGCCTATGACCCCCTGTACGGCGCCCGTCCCCTGCGCCGCTACCTGCAGCACACCGTGGAGACCCTGATCAGCCGGAAGATCATCGCCGACCAGGTGGACAGCGGCTCCACCCTGACGGTGGACTGCCGGGACGGGGAGCTGACGGTGGACAGCCGGCAGGTTCTCACCGGCGAGGTCATCGACGACAACTGATTCCCACTTCTTTCCCGGACCGCCTCCCGCGGTCCGGGAAATTTTTTCTTGACAGCTGAATTAGACAGTTGTAAAATATAGAAAAAAAGACAACTGTCTAATTTAACGGATCGGGAGGGATGCGAGATGAGCGCAGAGAGACAGCTTCCCCGTCTGCCGGACGCGGAGCTGGAGGTGATGCAGGCCCTGTGGGAGCTGGGGGCGTACCCAGCCCACACGGGGGACATCGCCGTCAGGCTGGACAAGAGCTGGAAGGCCCCCACCCTGCTGAAGCTCCTGTCCCGGCTGGAGGAGCGGGGCTTTGTGGCGGGGAGCAAGGAGGGGCGGATCAACAGCTACACGCCCCTGGTGGCGCGGGAGGACTATCTGGCCAGCGAGAGCCGCTCCTTCCTGGAGCGGGTGCACGGGGGTTCCCTGTCCAGTCTGATGGCCGCCCTCTACCCGGACACAGGGCTGAGCCGGGAGGATATGGCCGAGCTGGAACGGATTTTGGAGAGGGGGGCAAGGTGAGATGCTGAACCAACTGACTGCCCTGGCGGAGGTGACGCTGGGCGGGAGCGTCTGTATTCTGCTGCTTCTGGCCCTGGGGCCCCTGCTGGCCAGACAATATTCCCCCAAATGGCGCTGCAATGTCTGGCTGGTGCTGGCGGTGGTCCTGACGGCATATCCCGGTTTTCAGCCCGTGTGGGAGCAGTTGGTTCCCGCTCCCATCCGGCTTTCGGTGCCCCAAGCTGTGGCGGACAGCGCATACGACCGGGTGAACGCCCAGGCCCAGGACTGGCAGCTGGTCCAGGAGGCGGGCAGCGGCAGCGGCGGCGGGACGTCGCGGACGATCCTGGGCGGGGAACAGGAGTGGACCCATCACTATGTCCATTATAAGAACGCGGCGGGGCAGGAGGTGCTCATCGAGGACAACGACTTCTTCCGAAAGGTCACCGTGGGGGACGAGGTGACGTACACGGTCCACTGGACCGGCGCGGCTATGGGGACGTATTATGTCGTACTGATACTCAGTTTTGCCCTGGTGATAATCCGCTACCGCCGGAGCCGGAAGCGCCTGCTTCTGTGGAGCACCCCGGCGGGAGAGGGGGACCGGGCCGCCCTGGAGGCGGCCCGGCGGCGCGTGGGCTGTGACAAGGAGGCGGAGCTGTACCGCTGCCCTAAAATCCATTGCCCCCTGCTCATGGGCTTCTCCCAGCCGGTGATCCTGCTTCCAGAGTCTCTGCCCCAGGGGAGCCTGGAGGCGGCACTGGACCATGAGCTGACCCACTTGAAGCGGAAAGACACCGGCTATATGCTGTTCCTCACCCTGGCCCGGTGCTTCCACTGGTTCAATCCCCTGGTGTGGCTTATGGTGCGCGCCGCCCGGCGGGACATGGAGCTGTGCTGTGATGACGACCTCCTCCGGGGTCAGGGAGAGGAGGCCCGCCGCGCCTATGGCCGGGCCATTCTGGACCAGATGGCCGGGAGGGACCGGGGGTGCTCCGGTCTCACCACCGGCTTCTCCGGCGGCAGGAGGGAGGTGTTCGCCCGCTTCCGGGCCATGATGGATACCACCCCAAAGCGGAGGGGCCGGGCCGTCCTCGTTCTGGCGGCGGCGGGGATAGTTCTCTCCGGCTCCCTGGTGGCCTGTCAGACCGGCACCCAAGCGCCCCAGACAGGGGATTCCGAGGGGGTTCTCCTCCACTACGCCTGGGTGGAGCGCATCGACCGGGAGGGCGGAACCGTCACCTATATCCCCATGACAGCGGAGCAGTGGGACAACCGGGAGGCCTTCTGGGAAGAGATGGGGGATCTGGAGCGGGAGACCCTGCCCCTGGCGGAGGGCGCCTCTGTGTACCACACCTTTGACGGAAAGCGGTACCCTCTGAACCCCACGGTCCAGATTTACACATTGGGTATGTCTCAGGCCGGGCTGCCCGGCGAGCTGGCCCAGGCGGATACCGGCCCCAACGCGGGCGCGGTCATCGGGATCAAGCTGGACGCCCCGTCCCGTTTGGACCTGACGGCGGCGGACCTGGACTTCTCTGGCTACTGCGGGACGGTGTATGCCGCCGGACAGGGAGGCGCCCAGCTGCTCCACGGACAGGCGGCGGTGCGCCTGGACCCCTGCAATGAATCGGGGCAGGACTCCGACCACGCCCAGTACACCCTGCCTCTGGCGGAGGGATTTACCTCCACGGAGGAGATGCGGAGCTTCCTCACCGGGACATCCAGCGCCAACTATCCCGACCTGATTCAATTCACGGTGGTGGACGGGGCGGTGACGGCCGCGGCGGGGCTCTGGAACGAGGCAGGGACATAACCAGACCGGGAACCCGGACGGGGGGATCGGATTGTATCACATCCCGGACCGCGCAGGCGGTCCGGGATGTTTTGCAGAAATAATGGGAGAGTCGGGAACCGTTTGCCCCTCCCGCGCATCTAGTATATGTCCGGACAAACCGCAGATAACACGACAAGGAAGGTGAGGCCCCAATGGAGACACAGGACCCCCGGCGGGAGGAATTTGTCCGCCTGGTGCGGGAGCACGGCCGTTCCATGTTCCGGGCGGCTCGTGCCCTGCTGGACAGCGACGCGGCGGCCGAGGACGCGGTGGGGGAGGCGGTGCTGCTGGCCTGGCAGTCCTTTCCCCGGCTGCGTGACCCGTCGGCGGCCAAAAGCTGGCTGCTGCGGATCTGCGTCAACTGCGCCTGCGGCCAGCGGCGAAAGACGGGCCGGGAGGTGGCTCTGGAGGGCCTGGAGGAGCGGGCCGCCCCGGAGCGGGACGAGGCGCTGTCCGACCTGTGGCGGGCGGTTTGTTCCCTGCCCCGGGATCAGCGGCTGGCGGTCCTCCTGTACTACTATGAGGACATGCCGGTGGCGGAGATCGCCCGCACCCTGGGGATAGCCCAGGGGACGGTGAAGTCCCGGCTGGGCCGGGGGCGGGACCGCCTGCGGCAGATGCTGCGAGAGGAGGAGCAGTATGGCAATCAGAGAACATGACTGGGACGAGGACCTGCGCCGGCGGGCGAAGGAGGACTGTCCCATTCCCCAGGGCTTTGAGAAGCGGCTGGAGGCACGGCTGGAAGAGCTGCCCCATGGGGCGGGCCGCCCGGGACGGCGGTGGAAATCCGCCCTGGTGCTGGCCGCCGCCGCCCTGACTCTCACCGCCTGCGTGGGAGCGACAGCGGTGGCGGTGATCACCCAGACCCGGAACCACTACTTTGAGGACCCGGAGGAGGCCGCTGATGCCGCGACCCAGGCCGCCCTGGAGTCGGGGAGCGACACCGCCGGCGTCGCCTACGCCCCCGAGGAGATGTCCGACTACCCGGCCCCGGAGGCCCTGGACGTGGAGGACGTGATGTCCCGGATGGACCAGATCCTGGCCTATGAGGAGGGCGGGCCGGAGGACGGCTGGACCCTGATGTTCTCCGGGGAGGATGATCTGACCCGGGACACCTACTATGTGGCCGACAGCCTCAGCGCCCTGGAGCGGTTCTGGCCCGCGGGGACCCCCGATCTGGAGTGGCTGGACGCCAACTGTACCCCGGTCCCCGGGGCCCAGTATTACGCAGAGCAGGTGGGGATCAACGGCGGAGCGGACATTTCCGTCTTTACCTATGATTACCTGGAGGGGGAGTACCAGACGGCGGCGGGGGACCCCTTCAACCTGTCCTGGACCTTCCACCCCAACTGGGAGTCCAGCGACCAGTTCACCGTGCTGGGGGGCATCGACCGGGTGGAGGACTACACCGCGGCGGACGGGGCGGTGGTCACCATCGAGTGGTACACCACTGTGAGCGGCCAGACCCGGTGCTTTGCCGACTTCGACTACCCCCATGTGACCTTCTCCCTGAGCGGGGCCGGGCTGGAGCCGGAGGAGGTCCGCGAGATTCTGGACCACATGAACCTCTTTGCCCTGCGGGCCTTTGAGGAGGGCTGAAGAGAAGAGAAACGCCGGCGCCGCCTGTCCCTAACAGGCGGCGCCGGCGCTTCTATATGAGGAGGGGAGAGGTTATTCCTGAACTGACTCCGCAATCGCGTCAGCCAGCATATCCAGCTCGGCGGCCTTCTCCTCGTGGAGGGAGGAGGCGAGACTCAGCCGCTCGTTGAGAACGGTCATGTTCTTCAGCTCCTCGTCGATAAACTTCTGCATCAGGTCCCCCGACTTGCAGGCCCAGGAGCCGTTTTCGATGATGGCGAAGGTGCGGTTCTGCAGGTTCAGGGCCTTCATGTCCTCCAGGTAGTTCTTCATCACCGGGTAGATCCCCAGGTTGTAGGTGACGGAGGCCAGCACAATGTGGCTGTACTTGAAGCTCTCCGAGATCAGGTAGGACACATGGGTGTTGGATACGTCGTACAGGGCCACGTCGGTAATCCCGCGCTCGCACAGCTTGGCGGCCAGGGCCTGGGCGGCGGCCTCGGTATTGCCGTACATGGAGGCGTAGACGATGAGCACGCCCTTCACCTCGGGCTCATAGCGGCTCCACTTGTCGTACTTGTCGATGAAATAGCCCAGGTCCTTGCGCCACACGGGACCGTGGAGGGGGCAGATATACTTGATCTGGTCCAGGATGCCGGCGGCCTTGCCCAGCAGCAGCTGGATGTGGGGGCCGTACTTGCCCACAATGTTGGTCAGATACCGCCGGGCCTCGTCAATCCAGTCCCGGTCGAAGTTGACCTCGTCGGCAAACAGCTTGCCGTCCAGGGCGATGAAGGAGCCGAAGGCGTCGGCGGAGAAGAGGACGCCGTTGGTGGTGTCAAAGGTGACCATAGCCTCGGGCCAGTGGACCATGGGGGCCCCCACAAAGGTGACGTTGTGGGCGCCGAAGGAGTAGCTGTCTCCCTCCTTCACCTCGATGCGCTCGTGGCTGTCAATGTGGAAGCCGAACTGGTGCATGAGCATGAAGGCCTTTTCGGTGGAGATGATCTTCACCTCGGGGTAGCGCAGCAGGATTTCCTCGATGGAGGCGCCGTGATCGGGCTCCATGTGGTTGATGACCAGGTAGTCCAGAGGCTTGCCGGCCAGCAGATACTCGATGTTCTCCAGCAGCTGGCGGCAGGCCGACCAGTCCACTGTGTCGAACAGCACGGACTTCTCGTCCAGCAGCAGATAGGCGTTATAGCTCACTCCCCTGGGAATGGGGTGGATGTTTTCGAACAGGGTCAGGCGGTGGTCGTTGGCCCCTACCCAGTAGAGGTTATCGGTGACAGTTCTCACGCAATGCATAGTCGATCCTCCTTATTTTGTCGTCGGCAGGCGGTTAGGCCTGGATGAAGTGTTCCTTGGCCTCGGCGCACTCGGGGCAGACCCAGTCCTCGGGCAGCTTCTCGAACAGGGTGCCGGGGACAATGTCGGCGTCCGGGTCGCCCAGCTCGGGGACGTACTCATAGCCGCAGCCGCCGCAGACGTACCGCTTGCCGATGGGGGCCTCCTTGGGCGGACGGGGCCGCTTCATCTTGACCATGGGGGGCGCGGGCTGCTTCTCTCCGGTGTCCAGGGCGGCGGCCAGCAGGGGCAGGATCTCCTTCACGTCGCCCACAATGCCGTAGTCGCAGTTTTTAAAGATGGGGGCGCCGGCGTTGGTGTTGATGGCCACAATGGTGGAGGCGTCCTTGATGCCCTTCAGGTGCTGCACCGCGCCGGAGATGCCGCAGGCGATGTACAGGTTGCCCGAGAACTTCTGGCCGGACATCCCCACATAGCGGTTGAGGGGGACATACTTCAGCGTCTCAGCCACCGGGCGGGAGGAGCCGACGGCGGCGCCGGCGGCTTTGGCCAGCTCCTCGATCAGCTTCATGTTCTTCTTGTCCCCGATGCCCTTGCCGGCGGAGACCACCCGCTCAGCCTGGTTGATGGGGGTGTCCAGGGCGATGCCCACGGTGAAGTCGTGGCCGTCGCGCTTCAGGTGCTCCACCAGAGCCTCCACCTTCTCCTGGGCGGTGCCGTCCCGGAGGATCAGCTTCTTGCGCACCCCGGTGATGGGAGCGGGCTTCTTGGGCCGGCTGGAGGAGCCGCCCTCGCCCTTGGGCTCCTTGCCCAGGATGTGGGAGGCGATGACCACCCGCTGGACCTCGTTGGTCCCCTCGTAGATGGTGGTGATCTTGGCATCCCGGTAGGCCCGCTCCACCTCCATGCCCTTCATAAAGCCGGCGCCGCCGTGAATCTGCAGGGCGTCGTTGGTCACCTCCAGGGCGATGTCGGAGGCGTACATCTTGGCCATGGCCGACTCCATGCCATAGGGGGCGTGCTCCTCCTTCAGCTCGGCGGCGGAGTACACCAGGAACCGGGCACAGCGCAGCTTGGTGGCCATGTCGGCAATTTTAAAGGAGATCGCCTGCTGGAAGGCGATGGGCTTGCCGAACTGGATGCGCTCCTTGGCGTAGGCCACGGCGTTCTCGTATGCTCCCTGGGCGATGCCCAGAGCCTGGGCCGCGATGCCGATGCGGCCGCCGTCCAGGGTGGCCATGGCAATCTTGAAGCCCTGGCCCTCCTTGCCCAGCAGGTTCTCCTTGGGAACCTCCACATTGTCGAAGATCAGCTCGGCGGTGGAGGAGGAGCGGATGCCCATCTTGTCATAGTGGTCGCCGAAGTAGAAGCCCTTCCAGCCCTTCTCCACGATGAAGGCGGAGATGCCCCGGGTGCCGATGTCGGGAGTGGTGACGGCAAAGACCACATAGGTGTCCGCCTTGGGGGCGTTGGTGATGAAGATCTTGCCGCCATTCAAAATGTAGTGGTCCCCCTTGAGGACTGCGGTGGTCTCGGTGCCGCCGGCATCAGAGCCGGCGTTGGGCTCGGTCAGGCCGAAGGCGCCGATCTTCTCGCCCCTGGCCAGGGGAACCAGGTACTTCTGCTTCTGCTCCTCGGTGCCGAAGGCGAAGATGGGCCAGGAGCCCAGGGACACATGGGCGGAGAGGATGACCCCCGCGCCGCCGTCCACCCTCGCCAGCTCCTCCACCGCGATGGCGTAGCTCAGGGCATCCAATCCGGCGCCGCCGTACTCCTTGGGGTAGGGAATCCCCATCAGGCCCATTTCCCCCAGCTTTCGGATCGCTTCCTCCGGAAATTCGTTCTGCTGGTCCAGCATAAAGGCAATGGGCTTGATCTCCTCCTCCGCAAAGGCGCGGATCTTGGCCCGCAGTTCCTCGTGGGCCGGGGTGGTCTGAAACAACATAGCAGCTACCTCCTTTTGCTCTTCTTTAAAATTTGATAAAATTTATCCAGTTTAAGGGAAAACGATCAAAGTGTCTGTCCGGTCAAAATTTCCAGCAGGCTGTGAGCCCGCAGCTCCTGGTCCAGCTTGTGCTGGATAGCGGCCAGCTGGCGGTGCGGCGTGCAGCCGCCGTGGCCCTCCCGCCAGGGGCACTGATAGCCCGGCTCCATGCAGGCGGAGAGGCTGCTCCGCTCCCCGGTGGCCTGCAGCAGGTCATACAAAGTGACCTGGGAGAGGGAAGCGGCCAGACGGCACCCGCCGGAGGTTCCCCGGACAATTTGGATCAGCCCGGCCTTGGACAGCTTTTTGATGATCTTGTAGGCGAAGGGCTGCGGGAGCAGCTCCTCCTGGGCAATGCTGCCCACAGTGTGCAGCTCACCGTCCAGAAGGGACCGCAGAATGCGCAGGGCATAGTCCGTTTCCCGGGTAATGACCAAAATGCTTCCCCCCATCTGAAGCTTTCAGGTGATTCCACCATATCATTCTTGATAAAAAAAGTCAAGTATAGGAAACCGGAACAAAAAAAGATTGTCAGGACGACCAAAAGGGAGGGGGATATTTTAGCAAAAAGGCTGGGATCAGGGGCGGTTTTTGGCTCGGCAGATCAGCTGCGTCATGGTCCCCATGGGGCAATAGACACACCAGGAGCGGGGCTTGAACAAAACCATGGTGGCCAGCCCCAGCACCGTGGAGGTGAGCATCACCCCATAAAAGCCAAAGGCGAACTGGGCCGCGCCGGGAGAGAACAGAGTGCCGTGATAGGCCCAGTCCCAGGGCAGCTGGAAGGTCCACAGCAGAGTGACTGCCTGGTTCAGGTCCCGGGCTCCGGAGAATACCAGGACGGTGGTCCACAGCATCTGAAGGAACATCAGCAGAAAAAAGGCCAAAAAGCCATAGCGGAAGGCGCGGCTCTTCATCCAGCGGGGGACGTCCCGGCGGCGGGAGAGACCAAAACGCCCTCCCAGCAGGCTGAACAGCTGGCCCCGGCCGCAGTAGCGGTTGCAGTAGCCCTTGGTGCCCTGGACAACTGAGATGATCAGCGGAATGAAAAAGCACAGCAGACCCAGCCAGGCGAACAGAATATTGAAAAATCCCAGAAGCAGATAGGTCAGCGAGACAATCCACAGATAGTCATACCACCGCTTTTTCATCATGCAGTCTCCTTCAGCTCGATGACCGAGGCCGGACATTCACGGACGCACCGGCCGCAGCCCACACACTTCTCCGGGTCCGCCTGGGCCGTGACGCCGCGGGAAATGGAGATCGCGGACACGGGGCAGACCTTGACGCAGCAGCCGCAGGCCACACAGAAGCGGGCGTCCACAAAAGCGCGCTTTCGGAGCTTTGTTCCAATCCCTGTCATGAAAATTTGCCACCTCTCAGTTCAGCTTTGGCCACAGGATACCAGAAAACAGGGCGGCGGGTCTGTGACAAACACACATAAGGCGGAGAAGAATAAAATGCGCCCGCCCGTCTGGAGAGACGGGTGGGCGCACAGTGTGCTGAAAGGGAGAAAATAGATGGTTGATTCAGGAAGGGGTGAGAACCAGGCAGGGGAAGGTCAGGCCTTTGCGAACCAGTGGACAATCTCCTCCATCCGTCCCACCTGGTCCACATGGAAGGGACAGCGGCTGTTGCAGTGGCCGCAGGCGATGCAGGAATCGGCCCTGACCGACAGAGTGCGGTAGTGGTCGGCAGCCAGGGCGTCCCCCGCCCGGGCCAGGTCGTAGTATTTGTTGATCAGGCCGATGTCCAGCCCGCCCGGACAGGGCTGACAGTGGTTGCAGTAGACGCAGACCCCCTCCATGTCCCGGGGCGTTAGGGAGCTGATGGCGGAGTAGTCCCGCTCTCCGGCGGAGGCCTCAAAGAAGCCCAGCAGGCACTCCAGGTCGTCCTTCCCGCGCACACCGGGCAGGACGGTGAGCACCCCGGGCCGGTCCAGGGCGTACTGGAGGCACTGGTACTCGGTGAGGGCCGTTCCGAAGGGGGAGGTTTTTTTGTCCAGCAGCTGGCCGGAGGAGAAGGGCTTCATCACAGAGATGCCGATTCCTTCAGCCGCACACCGGCGGTAGAGGGCAGTGCGTTCCGAGCCGCTGCCGTTGGCATACTCCCCGTGCTGGTAGTCGTAGGCGGGGTTGATGCTGAACATGAGCATGTCCACGAGCCCGGTGTCCAGAACCCGTTCAATAAGGCTGGGGGTGTGGGAGCTCAAGCCGATGTGACGTACCACTCCCGACCTTTTCTGCTCCAGCAGATAATCCAGTACGCCGTTTTCCTGGTATGCGTTCCAATCAGAGGCCTCGTCCAGACAGTGGATGAAGCCGTAATCAATATAATCGGTGTTCAGGGCCTTCAGCTGCCAGTCCACCGAGCGCTGGACGTCACTCAGGTTGGTGGTCCAGCCATAGCTTTTCCCCTTTCCATAGACGGCTCCGAAATGAATCTGGTAAAAGACCTTGTTCCGGACGTCGCCCAAGGCCTTCCCGAAGGTGGAGAAATTCACCGATTCCGCGGTGGCCAGGTCGAAGTAGTTGATTCCCTTTTCATAGGCCAGGCGGAGGGTTGAGATCCCTTCCGCCTCCCCTGCCTCCGCGATGGAGCTGCTTCCCAGACCAAGGGTTCCGATCCGGTCTCCAGTGCGGCGGTTGATGCGGTATTCCATTCTGATACGCTCCTCACAGTTTTTCAGAGCGGCTGAGAACAGCCGCTCTGGATTTTGTACCAGCATATCATCTGAATAAATGCCTGTCAATCGTGGAGCCGGCTCCAGGCGGCTGTATTTTTTGATCCGCCTGTTTTATGGCAGAAGAAGCGTCTGCGGCGGGGGTTCAGGAATCAAGATTTCTTTAAAGCGGTCGATTACATGATGAACATGGTGAACTGCATCCGTATGAAACGATGTGGTATACTGAATCACAAACAGGGTATTTTGCAAACCGAGAGAGATGTGAGGTATGCTCCGGCTTACAGCCCGGGAATTGCCTGCTGTTCATAATCTCACAATACCGGAAGGCTGAAAAGACGAGGCGCTTTTTGGTGGGTTTTACCCGTCATGGATGGGGGGGCGGCGTTTGGCGGATTGTGCATCGAAAGTCAGCCCGCCCCTCCATCCCGGTGAGTCAGCCAGGGGATGGACACAGAACTCAGATATGTCATATAACCGTTGTCAAGGGTGAAAAAATATGCCATAATGGTTTTGCCCCAGCGTTTGATTCTGAGAAGGAGGCGTCCCATGAAGTCCAAAAGTACGTTCGGCGCGGAGGAGCTGCGCTATCTGCGTCTGCTGGCCCGGCAGTACCCCACTGTGCAGGCGGCCAGCACAGAGATCATCAATCTTCAGGCCATCATGAACCTGCCCAAGGGCACCGAGCACTTCATTTCTGATATCCACGGAGAATATGAGGCCTTCCTCCACATCCTGAACTCCTGCTCCGGTGTGGTGAAGGAGAAGCTGGACGAAATTTTCAGCACCAGCCTGACCCGGGCGGAGCGGGATGAGCTGGCCACCCTGATCTACTACCCGGAGGAGAAGCTGGAGCTGGTCCGACGGGAGACAAAGGACCTGCAGGAATGGTACCGCATCACGCTCCATCGGTTGATGGAACTGTGCCGGTGGGTTTCTTCCAAGTACACCCGCTCCAAGGTGCGCAAGGCTTTGCCCAAGGATTACGCCTACATCATCGACGAGCTGCTCCACACCCATTACAATGAGGAGGATAAGCGGGACTACTACGAAAACATTATCAACACCATTATTGACATTGACCAGGCCCCCGGCTTTATCGAGGCAGTGTGCTCCGTCATCAAGCGGATGGCGGTGGACCACCTGCACATTGTGGGAGATATCTTCGACCGGGGGCCCCGGGCGGACATTATTATGGACTCTCTGCTGGACTACCACAGTGTGGATATCCAGTGGGGGAACCACGATGTACTGTGGATGGGGGCGGCCTCCGGCTCCCGAACTCTGGTGGCAACCGTGCTGGCCAATTCCATCCACTATAACAACCTGGACGTCATCGAGACGGGCTACGGCATTTCTCTGCGGCCTTTGTCCATTTTTGCCAACGAGGTATACAGAGACTGCGACACCCGCCGCTTTGCGGTCAAGCTCACAGGCGACGATGCCGAGCAGTACAGCGAAAAGGACAGGCTGCTCTCCGCACGGATGCATAAGGCCATTACGGTCATTCTCTTTAAGCTGGAGGGACAGAAGATCCTGCGCCATCCGGAGTTTGGAATGGAGGACCGGCTGCTGCTGGACAAGATCGACTACCAGAACAGGTGCATCACAATCGGCGGGGTGACCTACCCTCTGGAGGACTGCGATTTCCCCACGGTAGACCCGGCCGACCCCTATACGCTGACCGACGAGGAGAGCCAGGTGATTGACCAGCTTACCGCCTCCTTCCAGCGCAGCGAGAAGCTGCAGAGCCATGTGCGCTTCCTGTACTCCAAGGGCGGGCTGTACAAGGTGTTCAATGGAAATCTGCTTTTCCATGGATGTATCCCCATGGCTGAGGATGGGAATTTCCTCACATTCACCATTGGAGGCAAGGAGCGCTCGGGCAAGGCTTTTCTGGACTATGCGGAAAAGACCGCCCGCAAGGCCTATTATGACAGTCCGGGCTCCCAGGAGCGGCAGCTGGGAATGGACTTTTTGTGGTGGCTCTGGGCCGGCCGGAACAGTCCCATCTTTGGCCGGGACCGGATGACCACCTTTGAACGGCGGCTTATCAAGGATGAGAGCGCCTGGTCCGAGCCTAAAAATTGCTACTATACCCTTTACAATGATCCGGCCGTCTGTGAAAAGATTTTAAAGGAGTTTGGTCTGGAAGGGACTCACTGTCATATTATCAATGGACATATTCCGGTAAAGGCCAAAAAGGGAGAGAGCCCCATCAAGGGGGGAGGCCGGCTGATTGTCATTGACGGCGGCTTCTGTAAGGCCTATCAGCCCACCTCTGGCATTGCGGGATACACCCTGATTTACAACTCCCACAATATCCGGATCGTCTCCCACCAGCCCTTTGCCGGACGGACGGACGCCATCCTGCACAACCACGACATCGCCAACGACTCGTTGATTTTTGAGCGGATGGAATCCAGAGTGAAGATTGCCGAAACTGACATCGGCCGCAGGCTCCAGGCCCAGGCGAATGACCTTCGCCGTCTGCTCCAGGCCTACAAATCGGGTGCCGTTCCGGAGGACCACAAGGATTGAGAAGCAGGGAACATCCGGGAAAGGGAGAGAATAAGCGGGGCGCAGCTTTTCACAGAAGGGATGTTTGAAAAACGGAAGGCCAGCCGTCAAAGGCGGCTGGCCTCCAGCGTGTCGAAGAACTCCCTTCCAGAAGTAAAAAGTTGTACAGCGTAGGGGGAGCTCGAGGGGGCAAAGCCCGCCTCGAATCCAATCAAATGCCCCGCAAAGCCTTGCTGTGCAGGGCGTGCGGCCCGCGAAGCGGGGACTTTCCCACTGCGGAGCAGTGGGAAAGTAACGGCATTTTCAGGCTGTGAAAAAGTCTGACAAGACTTTTTCGACAGCCTGAGGCCAGCCGTCAAAGGCGGCTGGCCTCGTATTTCTGCCGCGAAAGCCTGTGAAAATGCCGACGCATGCAGCAGCGGCATAAAATTTGTCCTCTGACAGTCCGGCCGGCGGTGAAAATAAGGACGGCCCTGCGGTATTACGGGTACAGACGGTCCAGAATCTCCACAATGTCGCCGATGACTCCGTCATCACAGTGGCACAGTATCCGTGCCCCCCACTCCCGAACCTCCCGGGCGCAGTTGGATGGGGCAAAGGGGATGGCCGACTGCTCCAGCATGGGAATGTCGTTTTGATTGTCCCCCACGCAGTAGATGTGCTCCGGGGCGATATCCAGCATCCGGGCCACTTCGGCCACCATGTCTCCCTTTGTGCTCCCCTTCCGGGTAATCTCCAGATAGTAGGGGTTGGAGAAAATGGCCTCGTACCCCCAGCCGTACCGCGACAGAAACCAGTCTCTCGCTTGCCGCAGCAGGCCGGGTTCCTCCTGAAGCATGGCTTTGGTCCAGGGAAGGGGAACCCGGGCGGGGGGAAGCTGAGTGCAGGGGACGCCCACCTTCTCCAAATGGGCCCAGGTGATGGGGCTGGGACGGTGGACATATACGTCCTCTCCGAAGTAGGCCTCCAGGGCCAGTGTGGGAAACTGATCCAGGACCGCGCTCAGATCCTCCGGCGCACTGAGGGGGAGAAAGGTCTGCTTCAGCATCCGGCCTTCCTGAAAATCATAAAGAGCCGATCCGTTGGAGAGCACCACGGGGGCATTGATGGGGGCCAGCTGCGCATAGGGGGAAAAGGTGCGCCAGGCCCGGCCGGTGGCCACGGTAAAGCGTCCGCCCTCCGACAGAAAATACCGGAGTGCCTGAATGTTCCGCTGCGGAATCCGGCGCTGGTGGTCATACAAGGTGTCGTCAAAGTCGCTGACCAGCAGCAGACCGTCAAATTTTCTCATCTGTGTACGCCCCCTTTTCCGCTCCTCGCCCATGGAACCGGGTCTGGACTGCAGCGGCAGCTGGTTGGAGAACAGGCAGAGCCGCAGCCCTTGAAACAGGGCTTTCAAGGGCTGCGGCTCGGTTCACCTCATTGTATGGAATTCGGCGCCATTTGTCAAGAGCGCAGCCCGAATGGAAAAATTACAAAAGATTTTGGTCGATTGACTTCCCTTTTGCTCGGATTTCGTGTATGATAATGTCTGCTGGCCTGACACAGCAAAGCCTTTTGCTTGGAGCGCTGCGCACTCCGCCGGCTGTGCTGTTTCCCTGAACCAGGCACTGCCACAATAGGAGGCGGATGGACCTGCGGGTTCGCCTGCCCTGTATGGAGGGAGTCTCCCAAATGAAGCGTTATCTGCCCTTTCTGCGGCAGGCCTTTTTATATGGCGTGATTGGCGCATGCTCCTCCGGGCTGGATGCGGCTCTGTTCGCCCTGCTGTGCGGTCCGCTGGCCTGGAACCCTTACATAGCCAATGTGCTTACCGTCCACTGCGGCATGCTGTGCAGCTTTCTCTGCAACCGCCGGTTCAATTTTAAAACCACCGACCGCACCCTGGTCCGCATGCTGATGTTTTACGCCACCGGCCTGTTCGGGCTTCTCCTGTCCCAGCTGATTCTGTGGGCGGGAAGCCAGGTATGTGACAGTATTATGGCGGTCAAAATTGCCTCAATCTTTGTGGTGGCCGCCGTCCAGTTTCTGCTCAACCGCACCTTCGCCTTCGGCAATCCCCGGCACAAAACCTGATCCCGCTCGAGGAGGCGCATGTTCTTGGACGCCCTTTACATCGTGATTCCCGCTTATAACGAGGAGGCCAATATCGAGTCCGTCGCCCGGGAGTGGCATGACGTGGTCCGGCGCACCGGACCGGAGAGCCGGCTGGTCATTGTGGATGACGGCAGCCGGGACGGCACCCTGGATATTCTGCACCGCCTCCAGGGGGAGCTGCCCCAGCTGGTTCCCCTGACCAAGCCCAACGCCGGCCACGGTCCCACTCTGCTGTTCGGCTACCGCTATGCCCTGGAGCAGGGTGCGGACTTTGTGTTCCAGACCGACTCGGACGGACAGACCCTGCCCGATGAGTTCTGGCCCTTTTGGGAGGGGCGGCGCCAGTACGACTGGCAGATTGGCTTCCGCAAACACCGCCAGGACGGCTGGAGCCGGGTGCTGGTCACCAAGACGCTGCGGCTGGTGGTCTTTCTCTCCTTTGGCGTATGGGTCACAGACGCCAACACGCCCTTCCGCCTGATGAGCGCCGCCACGCTGGCTCCCCATCTGGACCGGGTGCCCGAGGGCTATAACCTGACCAATGTGCTGCTCTCTGTGCTGTATAAAAAGAGCGGCCAGCCCGGCCGCTTTCTGGAGATCACGTTCCGCCCCCGCCAGGGCGGCGTGAACAGCATCAATTTCAAGCGCATCTTCAAGATCGGCCTGCGGGCGGTGGGGGATTTCCGCAGCCTGCGCCGGGCGGTGAATCAGGCGGGACAGGCCCCGGCGGGGAAGGGGAGGGAATGACCATGTCACAGCGGAAAGCCCGGCCCGCCCTGGCGGCCTGGCTGGTATGCTTTGCCTTTGCCGCCGCGCTGCTGCTGTTGTGTACCGGGACCTCCCCGCTCTACAACGGCCACGACTGGACCGATGCCAACACCTACCTCACCATGGCCAGGGGCCTGCTTCAGGGATCGGTGCCCTACCGGGACCTGTTTGACCACAAGGGGCCCCTGCTCTATTTTGTATACGCGCTGGGGGTCCTGATCTCTCCCTCAGGCTTTCTGGGCGTGTTTCTGCTCCAGACTGCCGCGCTGGGGACCACGCTGTTTTTCTTTTACCGGACCGCCCTGCTGCTGTTGGGGGACAGCCCACGGGCGGCGGTGTGCGCCGCGGCCGTCCCCCTGTTTCTGCTGACTGCCGGCATCTACTACCTGCCCGCCAATCTGGACTACGGAGGGGGAAGTGCCGAGGAGTTTTGCTTTCCCCTGATGGCCGCGGCCCTGTGGCTGTCCGCCCGGTGCGAGGTTCGGGAGCGGTGGAGCCGGGGGAGCATGCTGGCCATGGGGGTGCTGGCGGGCTGCGTCTGTCTGATCAAATTCAATCTGGTGCTGTTTTGGGTGGGGCTGCTCCTCCCTGTCTTTCTCCGGCTTCTGGCTGGCAGACAGTGGCGGGAATTTTGTCTCAGTGCCCTGTGGGGGCTGGCCGGCGCGATGATCCCCCTGATCCCCTATCTGCTCTATGGGGTGGCCACCGGCAGCCTGGATGATTTCTTCTATGCCTATATCCAGTTTAACCGCGCCTACGCGGTGACCGGCTCCCTGCCCCGGCTGGTTTGGAACACGGTGATGCAGGCCTACCGGAATCTGGTCAGTATTCCCATCCTGCTGCTGGCCCTGATTGCCCTGCTGCTGGGTCTGCTGTTTCTCCGCCGGGCCCCTGTGCTTTGGCGTGTCAGCGTTTTCCTCGCCTTTGGAGGCCTGGGGGTGGCTGTGTTCTGCGGACGTACCATGCTGTATACCCTGCTCCCTCTGCTGCTGGCCGTGTTCCCCGGGGCTGTTGCCCTGACGGACGTCCTGACCCGCCGGGTGGGGCGCAGCCCCAGCGCCTTCGGGGCGGCAGTCCTGTGCCTGGTGCTGGGCGGGGCGGCGGTGGTCAACAACCAGATGATCTTTCACAAGGACTTTTTCTGGTCGAATACCCCCACCTGCCAGGAGCAGATTGCCGCGCTGGTCCGCTCCGGTCCATACGAGGACCCCACCCTGCTGGAGGCCGGGATGCTCAACCGGGGCTATTACAATGAGCTGGACCTGATCCCAACCGTTTACTACTTCTATCTCCCCAACGTCACCTATGCCCAGTGCCCGGAGATTCTGGACAGCCAGCTGGCCGCTATCCAGGAGGAGGAGACCGACTATGTGGTGCTGCAGAGCAGCCTGGCCGAGCTCTCCTCCGACAGCCTGCCCAAAGAGGAGATTCAGGCCCGGCTCTGTCTGGCCGCACTGGAGCACTATCAGCTGGTGGATGTGGTAAAGGGGACAGGGGCGGTGGACCACCTGTACTACCACCTGTTCGTGCGCCGCTGAATGGGAGAAGAAAGCGAACGGGCCGATTTTGAGATTTCCGGGCAAAAGTATAAGTTGAGGCGGGACCGGCCTGTGCCGGTCCCGCCTTTCCGCTGTCCGCGATCCGTTCAGTCCGCTTCAGTCAAATCCGATCAGCCGCTGGGCGTTGCCCCCCAGGATGGCCTCCAGCTCCTCCTTGGTGAGAGGCAGGGCGCGCAGGTTGGCCAGGGCCTCCGCCTGTCCGTCCCAGGGGCTGTCGGTGCCGAACAGGATGCGGTCGGCGCCGAAGGAGCGCACCATGCGCACAAACTGCTCCGGGCCCAGCATCTCCAGGTCGGAAGGGCCGTAGTAGCCGTCCCCCAGAGGGGTGATCCGGCCCAGGGAGAAGGAGGTGTCCAGATAGACGTTGGCGCCGGGCAGCAGCTCCTCCACCTCGTCCCAGTTGCGCCAGCCGCCCATGTGGGCCAGAATAAGCTGGACGGGTCCCACCTGGCGCACGGTGTTAAGGATCATAATGGGGGAGCAGTTTACCTTGTTCGGGATGCCCACGTCCAGACCCGCATGGACCAGAACGGTCAGTCCCAGCTCTCCGCAGCGATCCAGGATGCGCAGGTAGCGCAGGTCATCGAAATCCACATCCTGATAGACGGGGTGGAGCTTGACCCCCTTCATCCCCAGAGAGACAACCCGGGAGAGCTCTTCCTTCCAGCCGTCAAAATCGGGGTGCATGCAGGCGAAGGAATAAATTCCGGTCTCCCGTCCCCGCTCGTTGATGCGGGCGGAGGCGTCGTTCACATGGACCACCTGGTGGGTGTTGGTGGCCACGGGGAGAACCAGGGAGCGGTCCACGCCCGCGGCCTCCATGGACGCCCGCAGGCCGTCCGCCGTGCCGTCAGTGAAGGCCAGGGTGTGGGACATGGACTGGAGCTTCTCCAGGGTGCGTGCGGCGATTTTCTCCGGGAAGGTATGGGTGTGGATGTCGATGATCATTGCTGGCGCAGTCCTTTCTCTTCTTTTAAAGGTAAAAAACCTGTGGTATTTGGTTACAGCATACCACAGGTTTTTCAATTTGAAAAGGGGTCAGTCGGGGTCGCCCAGGGCTTCCCGCTGGCGGACCAGAACACGCTGCTCGTAGCAGGAGAAGGCGTCATCCACCAGAGCAGCCTCCGGCCGGCGGGTGAACAGGGACACAGCAGGCACGATGACCAGTCCGGTCAGCATGCAGAAAGCGCCGGCGTTGATAGGGGACTGGAGAAGGGCGGGGAAGGCGGAGCCGGCGAAGATATTGGCCAGCATGACCGCGGTGGAGAAGAGAAAGCTGGCCCAGCAGGCGGCTCTGGTGGTCCGCTTCCAGTAGAGAGAGTACAGGAAGGGGGCCAGGAAAGCGCCGGCCAGCGCGCCCCAGCTCACCCCCATCAGCTGGGCGATGAAGGTGACATTGGAGCGGTATTGGATGATGGCCAGCACCACCGAGATGGCGATGAACACCACAATAAGGCCCCGCATAACGGCCACCTGCTTCTTCTCGTCCATATCCCGCACAAGGTTGTCCTTGAGAAAGTCCAGGGTGAGGGTGGAGCTGGAGGCCAGCACCAAGGAGGACAGGGTGGACATGGAGGCGGACAGCACCAGAATGACCACAACGGCAATCAGAACGTCGGACAGTCCGGAGAGCATGGTGGGGATGATGGCGTCATAGCCCTCGGCGGCCACATCCACCTGGTCAGAGAAAAGACGGCCGAAGCCTCCCAAAAAGTAGCAGCCCCCCGAGACGATCAGGGCAAATACGGTGGAGATGATCATGCCCTTGTGGACGGCGGACTCGCTTTTGATGGCATAGAACTTCTGCACCATCTGGGGCAGGCCCCAGGTCCCCAGGGAGGTAAGGACAACGACGCCCAGCAGGTTCAGAGGGTCGGGGCCGAAAAAGGAGGCAAATACACCGGGAATATCGGAAGCGGAGGGGTCATTCACCTGGGCCAGTCCCTCCAGGGCCGCCATGAAGCCTCCCTGGCTGTGAAGGACGGCGGCGATGACAGCGATGATGCCCACGATCATGATGATGCCCTGAATAAAGTCATTGATGGCGGTGGCCATGTAGCCCCCGGCAATGACATAGACTCCCGTGAGCACCGCCATAACAATGACGCACACCGAGTAGTCAATGTGGAAGGCCATGCCGAACAGGCGGGACAGTCCATTGTACAGGCTGGCGGTATAGGGGATGAGAAAGACAAAAATGATGACCGAGGCGGCGATTTTCAGAGATTTGGAGCCAAATCTCCTGCCGAAAAACTCCGGCATGGTGGCGCTGTCCAGGTGCTGCGTCATAATGCGGGTGCGTCGGCCCAGCACCGCCCAGGCCAGCAGAGAGCCCAGGATGGCGTTGCCGATGCCCGCCCAAGTGGCCGCAACGCCGTACTTCCAGCCGAACTGTCCGGCATAGCCCACAAAGACAACGGCGGAGAAGTAGGAGGTGCCGTAGGCAAAGGCGGTGAGCCAGGGGCCGACCGAACGGCCGCCCAGCACAAAGCCGCTGACGTCTGAGGCGCTTTTCCGGCAGTACAGGCCGATCCCCACCATAACGGAGAAGAACACCAGCAGCATGCCCAGCTTGATAACCATTGTAACCAGCTCCAAACTTTATTGATTTGCTCCGTTGCAGTTTAACGCAAAAAAGCAATAAAGTCAAGAGCTTTATTTTGGGGCCGCCGGCCGCTGCGGGGAGCCGGACCGGGGTGAACGCCCGGTTTTCTCCGGGGATGGGGAAGGCACAAAAAAACCGGCCGCCCACAATGTGGGCGGCCGGGGGCAGCTGAGCGCGGCGCGGGCTTACAGCATATCCTCCTCGTCGACAACCTGAGCCTTGATGAGGTTGGTGGAGCCGCTTTTCCCCAGCGGGACGCCGGCGGTGATGACAACGGTATCTCCCTTCTGAACCAGGCCTTCCTTCAGGGCAACCTCCACAGAGAGGGAAAAGATCCGGTCGGTGGACGTGACTTCACCCGTGAGGAAGGGGATGACGCCCCAGCTGATGGCCAGCTGGCGGCGTACCTTCTCGTGCATGGCCAGGGCGGCGATGGGACAGGCGGGGCGGAACCGGCTGATCATTCGGGCGGTGCGGCCTGAGCTGGTGGCGGCCAGAATAGCGGTGGCGTTCAGGTCCTTAGCCGTCAGGCAGCAGGTGTGGGTGATGGCGTCGTTGATGTTGGAGGCGGGGAGGACCCGCTTCTTCTCCAGCTGGCGCCAATAGTGGATGGAGCTCTCCGTCTCACAGACAATGCCGACCATGGCGGTCAGCGCCTCAATGGGATATTTTCCCCCGGCGGTTTCGCCGGAGAGCATCACGCAGCTGGACCCGTCGTACACCGCGTTGGCCACGTCGGAGACCTCGGCCCGGGTGGGGCGGGGATTGCGCATCATGGAGTCCAGCATCTGGGTGGCGGTAATGACCGGCTTGCCCGCGACCAGGCCCTTGCGGATGATCTGCTTTTGCAGAATGGGGACCCGGGCGGCGGGAATCTCTACGCCCAGGTCGCCCCGGGCCACCATGACGCCGTCGGCGGCCGCCATGATCTCGTCGATGTTGTCCACGCCCTCCTGGTTTTCAATTTTGGCAATGATCTTTACATCGCTGCCGCCGCACTCCTGAAGAACCTGGCGCACCGCCTCCACATCGGAGGCGCGGCGGACAAAGGAGGCGGCGATGAAATCAAAGTCGTTTTCCACGCCGAAGCGGATATCCTCCACATCCTTGTCAGTCAGGGCGGGCAGGTGAATATGGACGCCGGGAATGTTGATGGATTTGTTGGCGGAGAGGTCGCCGCCGTTCTCTACCGTGCAGTGGATCTCAGCGCCCTCGATCCGGTCCACCCGGATGGCCACCAGCCCGTCATCGATGAGTACCTCCTGGCCGGGCTTGAGTTCCTCGTGGAGTTGAGGATAGGAGACGGACACCCGGGTCTCGTCCCCCACCACATCCTCTGTGGTCAGGGTGAAAGGGGCGCCGGCCTGGAGAGAGACCGACTTGGTCTGAAAGCTGCGGATGCGGATCTCAGGCCCCTTGGTGTCCAGAATAGTGGCGACAGGGCGGCCCATGGAGTCCCGGACGGCCTTGAGCATGTTCAGACGGGCCAGATGCTCTGGGTGGCTGCCGTGGGAAAAGTTGAAGCGTGCGGCGTCCATGCCGGTGCGGATGAGTGTGCGGATCATGTCCTCGTTGTCCACCGCGGGACCCAGTGTACAGATGATTTTCGTTTTTCTTGTTGTCATAGCTGATTTCCTCCCATGGGAATCATATCGTATTATCTCGTTCTTACGGACCTATCATACAAGAAAAAAAGTCATTTGGATAGATGTGATTTTCATAAAAATATCCTGTGTTTGCCGATAAAATCGTGCAAAAAACGGCGCTGCCCAGTGGGACAGCGCCGTTTTAACGGGAATTTTACGGAAAAAGGGGGGTGGAGGGCATCAGCCCTTCCGCCGGTAGGAATCGGCCAGAGCCTGGAAGCGGGGGAGGGCTCGCTCAATCATCTCGGTCTGGACACAGTAGGCGATGCGCACATGGCCCGGAGCGCCAAAGCCGGCGCCGGGAACCAGCAGCAGGTCGAATTCCTTTGCCCGCTCGCTGAAGGCCAGGTCATCGGGCTCCAGGGACCGGGGGAACAGGTAGAAGGCGCCGCCCGGCTCGGCCACATGGTACCCCATTTCTCGGAGAGCGGATACCAGCAGCTTGCAGTTGCGCTCATAGACCGCCAGGTCGGCCGTCAGGTCGCAGCACAAAGAGGTGACCTGCTGGAACAGGCTGGGGGCGTTCACATAGCCCAGGGAGCGGCCAGCCCCCGCCACAGCGGCATACACCTGTCCGGAGTCGGTGAGGCCGCCGGGGACCAGCACATAGCCCAGACGCTCGCCGGGCAGAGACAGGGACTTGGAGAAGGAGTAGCACACAATGGTATCCCGGTAGATGTGGGGGATCCAGGGGGCCGTCTTGCCGCCAAAGACGATTTCGCGGTAGGGCTCGTCCGAGATCAGGTAGATTGGGTGGCCGTACTCCGCGCTTTTGGCGGTGAGGACGGCGGCCAGACGCTCCAGCGTTTCCCGGGAATAAACCACGCCCGACGGGTTGTTGGGGGTGTTGACCACCACGCCCTTGGTGTGGGGGGTAACGGCCCGCTCAAAGGCGTCAAAGTCGATCTGGAAATGCTCGGTCTCGGGAGGAATCAGCACCATTTTGGCCCCGGCTCCCTCAATAAAGACCTTGTATTCGGGGAAGTAGGGAGCGAAAACAATGAACTCGTCCTCCGGACAGGCCAGACCGTTGAACACACAGCACAGGGAGGCGGCGGCGCCCACCGTGATGTAGAACTGGTCGGCGGTGTAATTTCCGCCGAAGCGGCGGTTGAGGGAGTCGGCGAAGCGCTGCCGGGCGGCGGCGTCGCCCTGGGCGCTGGTGTAGGCGTGGATCAGATCAGGCTGCTCCTGCAGGATGCGGATGGCCGTCTCATTAACCTGGGAGGGGGCGGGGACGCTGGGATTGCCCAGAGAGAAATCAAAGACATTTTCCGGGCCCACCACGGCGGCGCGCTGCCTGCCGTATTCAAACAGCTCCCGGATGACAGAGCGGGCGGTGCCCAATTCCAACATGCGCTGAGAAACCATTGCGGATAACCTCCTGTGTAAAAATTCCGTCCTGAAGGGGGATGTGTTCCGGCGGACGGCGGACAGATTAGTGTCATTATAGCACGGGGCTTTTGTGAAGTAAAGCCAATTCCGGCGGGGTACAAATGGACTGAAGCTGGAGAATTCGGGAGGAGAGCTGAAAAAACTCTGCGGAAAGCAATACGGAGAGCCGTTTGTTTCGTCAAAATCACTAATTTACAAAGGTTTCCAGCCCGGATATAATCAAGGCAGAGCAACTACTGGTGGCAGACCGGGATGGGGGGCGTCTGAATGGAGACAGCGGCAGGCAAATCCATACTGGGTCAGTTGGCATTTGGGCGGCTTCGATTCTTTTCCCGCACGATTCCGCAGCTGGACCGGCAGTCCGGCCTGAGCTGCGCGGAGGAGACAGACCGCTTTTACCAGGCGCAGCAGGAAGCCATTCTGGAGCTGGCGGAGTTCTACGACCGGGCGGCTGTGCAGCTGGGAGAGAAAACAGCCAGCATCTTTGCGATTCACGCCATGCTGCTGGATGATGATGATTTCATTCAGCCGGTGCTGGACATGATCCGGAAGCAGGGGGTCACAGCGGAGTACGCGGTCCGGGCCGTGGGGGAACGGCTGGAGCAGGCATTTTCCGATATGGACAGTCTATATATGAGGGCCAGGGCCAAGGATTTTCTGGATATTTCCCGCCGGGTGGTCCGCAATCTGCTGGGAATGCCCACCGTGGACCCGCTGAAGAACCGAACGGCCATTCTGGTGGTGGACGAGGTTCTGCCCAGTGAGCTGATGGAGCTGAACCCGCGCCGGCTGCTGGGCCTGATTGCACGGAAGGGGAGCGTCTACAGTCATGCGGCGGTGCTCCTGCGGGCTTACCGTATTCCCGCCATGGCGGAGGTGTCCCTGGGTGAGCATTGGAACGGACATATAGCCCTGCTGGACGGCTATGCAAACCGCCTGTATCTGGACCCGGACCAGGAACTGGTGGACCGGCTGTACCGGCGTTACGGGCAGGACAACCGGCCGGCGAGAGAACATACAGAATATAAGGAGCCTCAGACCGTATAGGGCTGAGGCTCCTTGATCTTTGTATAGCCGTCATTTCATGAAACAAGGGACGGAAAAAAGCAGCTGGGAATGGCTCAAAAAGGACAGGATTTCAGCAAAAAGATGTGCATAAGGGCGGAAGGCATAGATTTTTTCCAGGTCTCTGATATAATGTAGGCATCAGAGTGAAGGAAAAGGAAAATTGACACTGAAAAAAGTGTACATGGACAGAACTGAACGCTCCAGCACATACAGGAGCAATAAGATCAGAAAGGAGAACCCGGTTATGAAAGTCAGAAAAGCCTATGTAGTTGCCCCGCGGAAGATTGAGATCATGGAGGAGGAGCTGCCTGCCCTGCAGGAGAACCAGGTACTGCTTAAGACGGTCTCGGTGGGAATGTGCCACACGGATCTGCCCTCCTTCCTGGGGACGAACGGGACCCAGGTGTCCAAGCACGGCTTTGTCCGCATGGGCGTGGGGGAGCAGGCCTTCCCCTGTGATGTCGGCCATGAGCCGGTAGCACAGGTGGTCGAGGTCGGAAAGAGCGTCCGGAATTTCCGGGTGGGTGAGTATGTTGGGGGCTTTTTCGGGGGAGCCTTCAGCGACTACCTGGTGATTGATGATAATACCCGGACCTTCTGCACCATCCCCGAGACAGATGGGAAGCCCGTTAAGTACTGCTGCGCCGAGCCGCTGGGCTGTCTGGTGAACATTATTCGGGAAGCCTCCTGCAAATACGGGGACAATATCGCGGTGGTGGGCTGCGGCTTTATGGGGCTGATGACCATTGCCGGGCTGCGCAGAAGCGGAGCAAACAAGCTGGTGGCAGTGGACCTGCTGGATAACAAGCTGGCGCTGGCGCGGGAGCTGGGCGCGACCCACACCATCAATCCAAAGGATGGAGAGGCGGACGATGCGGCCTGGGAGCTGACAGACGGGAAGTTTTTTGATGTGGTGGTGGAGATCACCGGAAGCCTGAAGGGTCTGGATACCGCCTGCAGCATCATCAAGCAGCCCCACGAGGGCGGAATGGACCAGTTTGACGGGACCTACCGGGGGCTTGGCAAGCTGCTGATCCCGTCGGTCTATGCCGGGAAAGAGGTATTCCCGCCCAGACTGGCCTTCAATCTGATGACCAGAACGCCTGTCCTGTACGCCACCCATCCCACCTTTGCCACCCGGCCCAGGGAAAATATGCAGGAGGGCATCCGTTCCTATCTGGACGGCCGCCTGCCCATGGAGAAGCTGGTTACTCATGAGTTCCCCTTTGAGGAGATCCAGTCAGCCTTTGAGATGCTGGCCCATCCGGCCCCCGACTATGTCAAGGGGATTGTGACATTCTGAGAATGGCTTTATGAGCTACCGGGAGGCCCGTTCCGGGCCTCCCGGCTTTGAAAAGCCCCGAAGCGGGCTTCTTTTTTATGCCTGCGCCAGGCGGGCCAGAAAAGCGGCGTTGCCGGACAGCCGGGAGTTGGACGGCTCCAGAGTCAGGGCCTTCTGTGCCTCCTCCAGGGCTGCCCGCGGCCTGCCGGTTTGGTAAAAGGCGATGGAGCGCAGATCGTGAGGCAGGCTGCCCCAGGGAGCCGCCTCGCAGATATAGGTTCTGGGACGGCGGGTAATGTCCAGGGCACAGCCGGTGAAGTAGAGCACCCCGTCCCACTCCTCCTGTTCATAGAGGAGCATGGCCAGATCCAGGTAGGGCTCCCGAAGATGGGGGGCCTGGGCGATCGCGCGAAGGTACCAGTCCCGGGCGGTTTGACGCTCTCCTTTCATGGCGTAGGAGCGGGCAATATAGCGCATGGAGGCGGCCCGCTCGTCCGCCCAGTTGGCCCGGGGCATGGACAGGTGATGTTTCAGGGTGCGGATGCAGTCGTCCCAGCGGCCGTAGTACAGGTACTCCCGGCCCAGGTAGTGGACGTTCCGGTCGTCGTCCGGGTCCTCGGCCACCGACAGCTCCAGCAGGGGCAGGTACTGGCTTCTGGATTTGTGCGGGTCTGGATGGTGGTCCAGCTGTACTCCTTCGGCGGTGACGGTTGGTCCCGCCTGGCCGGGGCCGGTCCACTGCAGAATCTCGTGGACAGGGTGGACCCACCGGTAGCCGCGGCGGGCGTGGATCTTCTCCTGCCAAAAAACCACGCCTTCTGAGCCGTCCGGGTTGAAGGACCAGGTATAGCGGTAGGCGGCCTGTCCGGCGTCAGGGGTCCAGGCATCCTCCAGAAAAGCGCGCCAGCCAGGCTGGAACACTTCGTCCAGGTCGGTGCAGACACAGATGTCGGCGTCCTGGGGGACCAGATCCAGGGAGCGGTTTCGGGCGGTGTCGAACCGCCAGGGCGAGACAGCTTCCGCTGTGACCTGCGCGCCTCGTGCCCTCAGCCTTTCCATCGTATTGTCGGTGGAGCCGGTGTCCAGCACCACCACCTGATCGGCCTCCGACATGGAATCCATCCAGCGGTCGGCAAAGTTCGCTTCATTTTTGCAAATGGCATAGACAACAATCTTCATGAGAGTCTCCTTGTTTGAAACCGGAGCAAAGCCGGACCAAGGGCGGAGGAAGGAGGGAGTGCAGGCACTCCCTCCTTCCGTGAAGGTCAGGTGGCGGGAATGTCTCCCAGCCGGTAAATGGTAATTCCGATGGCGCTGTAGAGGAAACTGCCGCCTGAAGCCGCTACCTGAAGGGTAGAGGGTGCGGAGGAGACAGCTATCGGAGCAGAGAAAGACAGATTGGCCGCGTCAGAGGAGGTGTGGAAGGTGTGAAGGGCGGTGCCTCCGGGAACAACGGTGCCATTTTGCTGAAGCGATATGGTGACATTTAAGGGGAAGGTGACGCCTGAGGCGGGTGAAATGGCGCCATGAAATGCTGCGGCGTATACACCTGGGCTGCTCAGGGTGAAGGTTCCGCTTCCAGCCGTGTGAGAAATCGCGCTGCCGTATACAGGGCCGTTTCGATCAAACAGCAGCGTACTCCCTGATGTGCCGGATTGGGGCGGGGAGGAGTAGGCGGACAGCAGCACTGGCGCGGCGGCAGACCCGGACGGGCCTTGAGGAATCGTGAAGTCCAGCACTGCGTCCCGTTCTGTGCCGGAGTTGATGACAGCGGCTTCTGTTCCGGGGGCGCCGGTGGTCACGGTGCCGACGCGCACACTGGCCGCCGTTCCTTCTTCGCCGGACGGTCCGGTTGGCCCGGTGACGCCCTGGGGTCCGGTGGGTCCGGTCGGCCCGGCGGCGCCCTGGGGTCCGGTGGGTCCGGTCGGCCCGGTGACGCCCTGGGGTCCGGTGGGTCCGGTTGGCCCGGCGGCACCCTGTGCACCGTCGGGGCCAGGGGTGCCCTGAGGTCCGGTGGGACCTGTTGGGCCATCAGGTCCGGGAATCCCCTGCGGTCCAGTGGGACCTGTCGGTCCCGGAAGGCCGGCAAAGCCCTGAGGCCCGGTCGGTCCGATGGGACCAGTGGGTCCAGTGGGGCCTGCGGGTCCTGTGGGTCCCACAATCGGCGGGCAGGGCGGCGGGCAGGGCGGAGGACAGGGACAGGGGGGACAGGGACAGGGGGGACAGGGAGGCGGACAGCAGGGAGGCGAAGGCTGGCAGCAGGATTGGTCTCCATTGAGATAGGCCACCACGCCGTCTCTCCGGCTGCTCTCCCAAGGAGAAGCAGAATATCGTTTCATAGGCACTCCTTCAAATCAATAGGGTTCAGAGCGGGTCCGGCCGCGGCCGGACTGCTGAATATGGCTGTGCCACATGACATTCTATGCACCGCAGGGCACAAATGCCTCTCTGCCCAAATGGGGAAGCTACTTGCACCGGACAGCGGGATGAGGTAAAATGGGGACATCCAAAAACAGGAGTCCGCCTCTGCTGGGCGGCTGCCTGAGAAGGGGGCCCTATGAAACAATACGTTATCGCCCTGGACCAAGGGACCACCAGCAGCCGGTGCATTATATTTGACCGGGAGCAGAACATCGTGGGGGTGGCCCAGCGGGAGCTGACCCAGCACTATTCGCAGCCCGGCTGGGTGGAGCAGGACCCTATGGAGATCTGGTCGGGACAGTTTTCCGTTCTCACCGAGGCCCTGGCTCAGTCGGGAGTGGCCCCGCAGGAGGTGGCCGCCATCGGCATCACCAACCAGCGGGAAACCGCCGTGGTCTGGGATAAACACACGGGACGTCCGGTATACAACGCCGTTGTCTGGCAATGCCGGCGAACCGCGGCCCTGTGCGAGGAGCTGAAGAGAGACGCGGCGCTGACAGAGTATATTCAGGAGCACACTGGCCTGCTGGTGGACGCCTATTTCTCGGCCACCAAGCTGAAGTGGATTTTGGACCATGTGGAGGGAGCACGGGAGCGGGCGGGTGCGGGGGAGCTGCTTTTCGGAACTGTGGATTCCTGGCTGGTGTGGAAGCTGACCGGAGGAAAGGCCCATGTCACGGATTACACCAACGCCAGCCGCACCATGCTCTTTGATATTGAACGGCTCCGCTGGGACAACCGCATCTGCTCCGCGCTGGATATTCCCATGGAGATGCTGCCCCGGGTGATGCCTTCCAGCGCGGTGTATGGTACGGTAAACCTTCAGGGAGTGGAGGTGCCTATCGCCGGAATCGCCGGCGACCAGCAGGCCGCCCTCTTCGGCCAGACCTGCTTCGGGCCGGGAGAGGCCAAAAATACATACGGAACAGGGTGCTTCCTGCTGATGAACACCGGGGAGCAGCTGTGCCGCAGCCAGAATGGGCTGGTGACCACCATCGCTGCCGGACAGGGGGAGCGGGCACAGTACGCCTTGGAGGGCTCTGTCTTTGTGGGCGGAGCGGTGATCCAGTGGCTGAGGGATGAGCTGCGCTTCCTCTCCGAGGCCCGGGACGCGGAGTATTACGCCTCCAAGGTGGCTGATACCGGCGGAGTCTACCTGGTGCCCGCCTTCACCGGCCTGGGAGCGCCCCACTGGGACATGTACGCCCGGGGGGCGCTGCTGGGGCTGACCCGGGGCACCACTCGGGAGCACATCATCCGGGCGGCCCAGGAGTCGATCGCCTATCAGGTCTATGATCTGGTGCGGGCTATGGAGAAGGACACCGGTATGACGCTGGCTGCCCTGAACGCGGATGGCGGGGCCAGCCGGGACCGTTTTCTGATGCAGTTCCAGGCGGATATTTTGGACATGCCGGTGCGCCGCCCTGCCATTCGGGAGACCACTGCCCTGGGGGCGGCCGACCTGGCGGGGCTGGCCGTTGGGGTGTGGAGCGGTCTGGAGGAACTCCGGAGCCTGCGTACCGCAGACCAGCTGTACCGGCCGGACATGGAGTCCGAGCGCCGGACACAGCTGCTGCAGGGCTGGCACAAGGCGGTGGGCCGCAGCCTGGACTGGGCGGACCACGGCTGATTTTTCAAGCGAGGAGAGAGGACAGTGCAGGATATTCTGATCCCCACCATGCTGTTCTGGGAAAACGGCAACACCTGGTACGGCAGCAAGGGACAGGCCCGGTTTTTCATCCGGCCCGTTCCGGCCCGGGAGGAGCAGGCGGCCAGCTTGGAGGCGGAGCTCTGGCGCGGCCCCCTGACCCGGGAGCTGAGTGAAATTTTGGAGACCGCCGCGTTCCCTATGAGCGAGGAGGGGCTGGAGAAGCTCGCCGCCTGGCTGGAGGCGAGGGCGGTGGAGCTGAACGGATAGAAAAACAGCCGTCCGGGCTTTGCGCCGGACGGCTGTTTCGGTTTCTGCTCATTGCTTCAGCCGGTCCACCTCCTCCATCAGCTCCAGGTACTGCTCGCGCAGGAGCTTGTGGAGGGCTGAGACATAGGGGGGGAGGTAGTGGCTTGTGTGGGTCACCAGAGACACCCGCAGCCGGCTGTCCAGCCCCGGCACCCGGAGGATCAGGACCGGGTCCTCACGGGGGTGCAGGGCGTTTTGCAGTGAGACCTCCCGCAGGAAGCTCTCCGGACAGAAAGCGGCTGCCAGATGCCGCTGACACAGAGAGAGCTGGGTGTAGTAGTCACCTACTGAGCAGGCTGGTTCGGCCGATATGTCGCGGCTGGCCAGAAAGTGGTCCAGGGCCTGCGTGAGGGTGCTGACGGCGGGGTTGCGGGCCAGAGGAAGCCGGGGCAGCTCCTCGGGCTGAAGCTCCCGCCGGCCCTCCTGCCAGCCGGGCAGGCGTTCCCGGAGCAGCCGGCGGGTGGCGAGCAGCCAGATGGATTCATTCCGAAGGGGCTCCTGGCTGAGATTGGGGTGGGGAAGGGCATCCACCCCCAGAAACAGGTCCAGCTTTCCGTCCAGAAGCTGGGGGGCCAGCTTCCTGGTCTCACCCAGCACCACAGACAGGTGGATGCCGGGATACTCCTCCCGGTAGGCCGCGAACAGCCCGGGCAGCAGCTGACGGGCCCGGACCGGGTGAATGCCCAGCGTCACCGTTCCCCGGGCCAGCGCCCCGCTGCCGGAAAATTCCTGCTGTACGCCCCGCTCAATGGACTGGATCTGCCGCAGGGCGCGGCAGAGGGTCTCGCCCGCTGCTGTCAGCTTCAGCTTCGGGCTGCGGTCAAACAGACGCACGCCGTAGGATTCCTCCAGCCGGCGGACGTGGTCGCTGAGACAGGACTGGGACACATAGGCCCGGGCGGCCGCCCGGGTGAAGCTCAGTTCCTCCGCAACCAGGAGGAACATCTGCTGGTTGGTGGTCATGGCGCACCTCTCCTTGTCGTTTTTCTGTCAGAGTACCACGCCCCGGGAGGAAATACAAGTTTTTTCTTGTCCTATCATTGGGAAACATATACTTTTCTTGATGCTGGTTTTCTGTTATGATAAAACTTGATCAATAAATCCCGTGTATTTTGTGTAAAAATTCGGTTGAGGAGGGATTATCCTTGGAAGAAAGAAGAGACAGCATGGCGGATGCCTATTATATCGGCCTGATGCAGTCGGTGGGCTACCGCCAGGAGGACCTGAAAAAGCCGGTCATCGGAATTGTAAATTCCTGGAATGATGTCAACCCCGGCCACAAGCCCTTTAAGGAGCTGGTGAATTATGTAAAGGAAGGCGTCTGGGCGGCCGGCGGCGCTCCGGCGGAGTTCAACGTCCCAGCCCCCTGTGACGGCATGGCTCAGCTTATCGGGATGCAGTACATCCTGCCCCAGCGGGACCTGATTGCCGCCTCGGCGGAGGCCATGGCCAAGGCCCACGACTTTGACGGCCTGGTGTTTCTGTGCTCCTGCGACAAGATCGTCCCCGCCATGCTGATGGCGGCGGCCTCGGTGGACGTGCCCACCCTGTTTCTGACGGCGGGCTCCATGGTCCCCTATGACACCGGGGAAAAGGTGATGGTGACCCCGGACCTGAAGGAGTCCATCGGTGCCCGGAATTCCGGTAAGATCACCGAGGAGCAGTTTGAGGATTATAAGGAGAACATCTGCTTCTCCTGCGGCACCTGCTCCATGTACGGCACGGCAAACACCATGGGGGTCTTTGCCGAGGTGCTGGGCCTGTGCCCCATTGGCTCCACCACCATGCTCTCCTGCTCGGCGGCCAAGATGCGTCAGGCCCGCAGCGTGGGGGAGCGCATTGTCCAGCTGGTGCGGGAGGGCACCACCGCCCGCACCTTTATGACCAAGGCTTCCATTTCCAATGGTATCCGCCATGTGTCGGCCACCGGCGGCTCCACCAACTTTGTCATGCACGTCATGGCCATTGCCCGGGCGGCTGGCCTGGAGATGGACCTGAAGGAGTTTGACGCCATCCAGGAGAGCGTCCCCGTGGTGGCCAAATTCAAGCCCTCCTCCCAGTACAACATGACCGACTATCACCGGGCCGGCGGCGTGGCCGCATCCCTGCGGGCCATCCGGGACTATCTGGACCTGGATGTGCCCATGGCCTTTGACGGCACCATGCGGGAGCTGGTGGACCGCCCGGCGCCCCCTGCCAACCCGGCGGTCATCCACCCGGTGGAGGACGCCCTGAGTCCCGCCGGCTGCTTTACCATTCTCCACGGCAACCTGGCCCCCCAGGGCGCGGTGGTGAAAAAGACCGGCGTGGACCCCAAGATGTACTATCATCGGGGCCCGGCGGTGGTCTTTGAGTCGGAGGAGGACCTGATGGACCACATGCTCCACTCCAAGGTAGAGCCGGGCTGCGTTCTGGTCATCCGGTACGAGGGGCCAAAGGGCGGCCCCGGCATGCGGGAGATGTCCATCCCCGCCGCCATGCTCATGGGCATGGGATTGCACACCTCGGTGGCCATGATTACCGACGGACGCTTCTCCGGGGCCTCCCGGGGGCCCTGCGTGGGCCATATCGCCCCGGAGGCCTGGGACGGCGGCCCCATTGCCTGTGTCCGCAACGGGGACATGATCACCATCGACCTGGAGAAAAAGCTGATCCAGCTGGAGGTAAGCGACGAGGAGCTGGAGGCCCGGAAGAAGGAGATCCGCCGCCCGGACCACCCGGCCCCCGGCGTCCTGCGGGCCTATCGGGCCGGCGTGGGAGGCGCCCAGGACGGAGCCCTGTGGCTCTTCGGCGGCAAGGACTGATTTGACAGCCGCAGGCAGACAAGCGGCGATGATAAACCGGGAGGGAGAAGATTTTGAAGTCTTCTCCCTCCCGGTTTATGTGCCCTTCGGAGATCCGGAAGCGCTGGGGCGGGCGGTTCAGAACAGCTGGGCGATGATCCCGGCGCAGGTCTCCAACCCCAGCACGCCGCTGTCCAGGGTGATGTGGTAGTGGCGCATCACGCCCCACTCGGTGTCGGTGTAGAGCTTGTAATAGGCGGCCCGGCGCTTGTCCTTGTCCCGCAGCCGCTTGATGGGGGCGTCCTCCCGCTCGCCGTACAGCTTGACAATGCGCTCAGCCCGCTTTTCCAGGCTGGCGTGGACAAAGACTCTCAGACAGTCCGCGGCGTCCCGCAAAATATAGTCGGCGCAGCGTCCTACAATGACGCAGGGGCCTTTTTTCGCCAGGTCCAAAATCACATGCTGCTGCACTGCCCACAGAAAGTCCTGGGGGGAAGTGCCCTGAAGGGCCTGGCTGGACAGGGCGTTGGCAAACCAGCTTCCATAAGGGGCGTCCTCTCCGCGCTCAGCGACGAATTCCTTGGAAAAGCCGCTCTCCTTGGAAAAACGTTCGATCAGCTCCTGGTCGTAGCAGGGGATGTTCAGCTGTTCGGCGGCAAGCTTGCCGATGGTTCGTCCGCCGCTTCCGAATTCACGGCTGATGGTTATAATCCTGTTTTTCATAAAGCGCCTCCTTGCAGGTCGGAATGCCTTCCCCCAAAACCGGAGAAGATGTAGGGAAAACGCCCCAAAAAGACGGGGTGTTTTGCCTTTATTTTATTATAAACCAACAAAGAGGAAATGTCAAAGTTCTTTTGCCGACGGTTGGCGTCCGCCGGGCCTTCGAAGGAACACGAACCGTTCGGGGGAGGAGCGTCCGGGGGAAAAAGCAAACCCAAGGGCCTGGAAGCGGGACAGCTCCTCCGGGTTCTCCAGGCGGCTGACCGCCGCCCACCGCACCAGCTCGCCCCGGGCCATTTTGCATAAAGTGCCCTTCTCCGCGACGCGGCCCTCACGCTCCTCCCCAAAGACGCAGGTGATCACCCGAACGGACGGGGGGAGGTGGGGGAGCACAGCCTGGCTGTACTCCCGGGAGGCCAGGTTCAGCACCAGATCTGTCTCCTCCGCCAGCGCCCTGGCCAGCCGGTCCCCCCAGAACTGATAAAGGGAGGAGAAGCCGGGGCCGGAGAGCCTGGCCTGCATCTCCAGGCGGTAGGGGGTCACACCGTCAAAGGGGCGCAGGATACCGTAAAGGCCGGACAAAATGCACAGGTGACTTTGAAGGTAGGCATACTCCTCCCGGGTAAAGACGGCGGGGGCGATGTGCTGGTACTGGATTCCGTCGTAGGCCAGCAGGGCGGGGGTGAGGCCGCGGCGCAGGTCCAGCGTCTCCAGACGCCTGACGTTGAGGGCGGCAATGGCGTCATTGCACCGCCAGAGGGCTTTCAGCTCTAAGTAAGACATGGTCCGCAGCAGTCCGGCCAGCTGCTCGGCCTGTGCCAGGAACCGGGGCATGCCCAGAACCTCCAGGGTGTCGCTGTCCGTCCGCATTTTTTTTGCGGGAGAAATGATCATGCGCATGTGCTTCTCGCCTCCTGTCCCCAGTGTAATACAGGGGGCGGAAAAAGAAAAGAGCGGATTTGGGGCGGCGGAAAAGAGGGGGAGCAAACAAAGCGGGGGTCCGGCGGTCCATTCAGTTAAGTAAATTTAGCCGGCCGGGGAATTCCGTTTCATTTTGCGGTTGCAGAAGCGGCCCTCCCGGGATAAAATAGTCGCATAATCCAAGGAACAGAAATGTGCTTTCCGCATGGAGCGCGCCGGACGGCGGGAGGCTGTACAGACCATCCGGCACAGTGAGAAAGGAAGAGTAATATGCGTCCTGAATTGATCAGCCAGCCCATTACCGGCATCTGCTCGTTTGGAAGATATCCCATCTGCCTGGACCTGGATGAGCTGAAGGCGGACTTCGGCGTGCTGGGCGTCCCCTTTGACATGGGGGTGGGCTTTCTCAGCGGAGCCCGGATGGGCCCCCGCCGCATCCGGGAGGCCTCCACCCAGTACGGCCGGGGCGAGGCCGGCTACTACGACTACGAGAGCGACGAGCAGCTGCTGGCCGCCCCCATCACCATTGCCGACTGCGGCGACGCCGACGTGCTTCAGGGAGACCGGGAGTATTCCTTCCACTGCATTGAGCGGGCGGTGCGCCGCATCATCCGGGCGGGTTCCATCCCCATTGTCATGGGGGGCGACCACTCCATCAGCATCCCGGTGGGCCGGGCGCTGGAGGAGTATGGAAAGAAGATCTGTGTGATCCAGTTTGACGCCCACCTGGACTGGACCAGCCATGTGGGTCCCCTGGCCCAGGGAAACGGAAGCCCCATGCGCCGCATGTCCGAGATGGAACACATTGGAGAGATGGTGCAGATCGGCCTGCGGGGAATGGGAAGCGGAAAGAAGAGCGACTATGACGACGCCCGGGCCTATGGCAGCCGCCTGATCTCGGCCCGGGACCTCCACAGCAAGGGAGTCCAATATGTACTGGACCAGATCCCCGACGCGGAGGCCTATTATATCACCTTTGACATTGACGGGTATGACATGCCGCTGGCTCCCGGCGCGGCCTCTCCGCTGCCCGGCGGCATCACATACGACGAGAGCATGGATATGCTCAAGGCCATCTGCCAGACCGGCAGGGTGGTGGCCATGGACCTGGTGGAGGTGGCGCCCGCCTATGACGCCACCGGGTGCACCGAGCGGCTGGCTGCCCTGACCATGCTCCAGGTGATTGCGTACGCGGGAAAGAAGCTCCATGAGGGCGGCGGTTCGTCAAAAGGCTGAATCTCTGTGTGCCACATAAAAAAATTAACAAAAAATTTGGTTGAACTTCAAAAGCTTAAGAAATTGACGGTGATGGCTTTGATAAAAATTTGACGGAACAGACATCCGCCGAAATCCGGAAAAGAGCCCTGACAGACGGCGGGACTGCCCTCCGGAACGACCAGAGAACGGCTCCGAAAAGAAAATCTGCATGCTTTTTCGAAAGGAAGCTGCAAAAAAGAGAAAATATTTCAGAGTATTGAAAGAAAATGCAGAAAGTGTTCCGATGGAAATGCCGGCGGAAAACGAACTTTCGTCAGAATTGCGTCTTGAAAAAAGGCGGATTTTCAAGTATCTTTAATAGCAGGAAACATATTTGTTCCCCGGGCCGGGACCTGGAGGGAGTGAATTGTGGCTTGTGCAGGACAATGGCGTCTGGATTGGCACCATTGTCCTTTTTTTACTTTTGAGAAAATATAGATCCAAGGGCCTTGTGAAGAATGTGAAAAGCGATGGGCCGGGAACGCGCGATTGTGGATATAGAATAAAATTTGACGTTTTCAGGACGGATGCTTCGTTATAATTCATCACGAAACGGAGGGGAACGCCAAGCCCCTGTCCGAACGCAAATTTTATGGTGGAAAGGATAGATCAGCGGTATGGATTTTGGATTTAATGAAGAATACAAGATGATCCAAAAAATGTATCGGGACTTCGCGGAGAAGGAGATCAAGCCCTTAGCCGAGGAGATCGACGAGAATGAGCGCTTCCCCAAGGAGAGCGTGGAGAAGATGGCCGAGAACGGCATGCTGGGTATTCCCTGGCCCGAGGAGTACGGCGGCGAGGAAGGCGACTACCTCTCCTATGTCATCGCGGTGGAGGAGCTGTCCAAGGTCTGTGCCTCGACTGGTGTTACCCTCTCTGCCCACACCTCCCTGGGCTCCGCCCCCATTTATGACTGGGGCACCGAGGAGCAGAAGCAGAAGTACCTGGTCCCCCTGGCCAGCGGCGAGTGCCTGGGCGCCTTCGGCCTGACCGAGCCCAACGCCGGCACCGACGCCTCCCGTCAAAAGACCACCGCCGTGAAGAAGGGCGACCACTACGTCCTCAACGGCTCCAAGTGCTTTATCACCAATGCCGGCGAGGCCAAGATCTATGTGGTCATGGCCATGACCGACAAGGAAAAGGGCAACCACGGTATCTCCGCCTTTATCGTGGAGGATGGCTTCGAGGGCTTCTCCATCGGAAAGCACGAGAAGAAGATGGGCATCCGCGGCTCCGCCACCGCCAGCCTGGTCTTTGAGGACTGCATTGTCCCCGAGGAGAACCTGCTGGGCAAGGAAGGCGAGGGCTTCAAGGTGGCCATGCACACCCTGGACGGCGGCCGCATCGGCATCGCGGCCCAGGCGCTGGGCATCGCCCAGGGCGCGCTGAACGAGGCTGTCGCCTATGTGAAGGTCCGCGAGCAGTTCGGCAAGCCTCTGTCCGCCTTCCAGAACACCCAGTTTGTCATTGCCGACCTGGCCAACCAGATCGAGGCTGCCCGGCTGCTGGTTTACCGCGCCGCCTGGGCCAAGGACAACCACCTGCCCTACTCGGTGGAGTCCGCCCACGCCAAGCTCTTCGCCGCTGAGACCGCCATGCGGGTCACCACCCAGTGCGTCCAGCTGCTGGGCGGCTATGGCTACACCCGCGAGTATCCCGTGGAGCGCATGATGCGTGACGCCAAGATCACCCAGATCTATGAGGGCACCAGCGAGGTGCAGCGGATGGTCATCTCCCGCAGCCTGCTGCGGTAAGGAGAAAAAAGGGGCGGCCCCCCCGCTCCCCAGAATGTGTCTGCTGCCGCTCCGCTCCTGCGTGCAGCCGGGCTGCAAAGCCCCGCCCGGCCCACAGAAGCGTATCAGCAAACCGACATCGCCGGACGGAACCTGTTTCCCGGCCCCGCGGCCGGCCTCGGAGGGGCTGGCCGGGCCGGGTATCCGCCGGTTGGAAGATCGCGTTCCTATTCTCGTCCCCACGGTGTGCCCTATTTCCCCCGGCTCTTGTAATGGGGGATACCGCGACGGAGGAGTGGAGATAGGAGAAGAGACCCATTTCATAATAGGAGGGATACCCAGATGAACGAGGAAAAAATCACCAACCAGGTAGAAGAGGAGATCAGCGCGGAGTTTACACCCCACAAGGTTGAGATCAAGAACTTCGGCACTGCGGTTGCCAAGCTGTTCCTGATGTCTGCGTTCGGCATTATCTTCTTCTTTATCCCCCTGATCGACGGACAGGCGCCCCTGATGTGGTGTATTGACACTGTGTCGGACGGCCTTGGAAACGCCGGACTGGCCCTGACAGTTATTTTCAACATTCTGCTGCTGGCCGCCACCCCCTTTGCCCATAAGGTTCCGTTCCTGGAGAAGTATCTGGGCAAGGACGGCATTGTCAGCAAGGTGCTCTATGTGATGGGCGCCGTATTCGGCATCCTGATTTTCCTGAACATTGGTCCTGAATGGCTGCTGTCCGCTGATACCGGCGGGATGGCTCTGGGCCTGGCCCGGGACGTGCTGTTCACCGTGCTGATTGCCGGCATGTTCGTCACCTGCATTGCCAACTTCGGCATACTGCAGTTTGTGGGCATTCTGATCGAGCCTCTGATGCGTCCCCTGTACCGCCTGCCCGGCTACGCCGCCATGGACGCCGCTACCTCCGTGGCCTGCTCCGCCGCCGTGGATGTGTTCATGGCCAACAAGATCTATCTGAACAAGCTGTATACCAAGCGGGACGTGTCCATTATCGCCGCCAACTTCACAATATGCTCCCTGGGCTTCTTTGCCCTGCTGTGTGAGATTGCCGGTATCCCGGAGTATTACGGCCTGACCGTCATCACCTCCTTTGCCATCTGCTTCATCATGCCCATCATCACCTCCCGCATTCCGCCCCTGTCCCTGATCCCCAACGAGTTTGTGGATGGGACCCCCTTTACCGGCGACAAAAAGGTGAACGACGGCCGCAGCCTGATCAAGCGCGCCTGGGACGAGGCGATTGAGACTGCCGACCAGGGCAACTTCAAGATGGTCATCGACGGCATTGTGGAGGCGTGCTTCTTCGCGGTCAAGACCAGCGCTTATGTGACCTCCGTGGCCACCGTGGCCCTGATTCTGGGCACCTACACCCCGGTGTTTGACTGGCTGGGCGTCCCCTTTGTGCCCATTCTGACCCTGTTCGGCATTCCTGACGCTGCCACCATTGCCCCCGCCTGTATCGTGGGCATCTCCGAGATTGCCATGCCCGTCATGGTCATTGCGGACCAGGGTGTGACCACTGCCGCCGCCTTCTTTGTGGTGGTGCTGTCCACCGTGCAGGTCATCTTCTTTACCGAGAGTGCCAACGCCATCATGGAGTCCGACATTCCTCTGGGCTTCTGGCAGCTGATCCTGGTGTTCCTCATCCGGACCATTTTGGCGATTCCCATGCTGGCCGTCGTGATCCACTTCATTATCCCCTTCTGATCGAAGCGCAGGCCCCAGGCATACAGTTCCATTTCTGAGCAAGCGTATTACGAGGTGTTTTTTAAAATGAACAAAGTGCTAAGCGGAATTCGCGTCCTGGACTTTTCCCAGGTTCTGGCCGGCCCGTTTTGTACCATGAATCTGGCCGACTTCGGCGCGGAGGTCATCAAGATTGAGCGCCCCGGCGTGGGCGAGGGCAGCCGTATCTTCGGCCCCTTTATCAATGGACAGAGCGGCTATTATACGCTGGTCAACCGGGGCAAGAAAGGCATTACCCTGGATCTGAAGAAGGGCCGCGACATCATCTATGAGATGGTGAAGAGCTGTGATATCGTGGTGGAGAACTTCAAGCCAGGCGTTATGGAGAAGCTGGGCTACTCCTATGACAGGCTCAAGGAGATCAATCCCAAGATCATTTACTGCTCCATCTCCGGCTTCGGCCAGGACAGCCCCATGCGGGACCTGCCCGCCTACGACATCGTGGCGCAGGCCATGTCCGGCATGATGAGCATCACCGGCTATCCGGATACCCCGCCCGCCCGAGTGGGCAGCTCTCTGGGCGACGTCAGTGCCGGCCTGTTTGCCGTCACCGGCATCATGCTGGCCCTGTACAACCGGGAGAGAACCGGCGTGGGCCAGTATGTGGACATTGCCATGCTGGACAGCGTGTTCTCCTTCCTGGAGACCAATGTGGTCCGCTACACCATCGGCGGCGTGCATCCCACCCGGGTGGGCGCCCGGCATCCTCTCAGCGCCCCCTTCGATATCTACCGCTGCAAGGACGCCTATGTTGTCATCGCCGTGGCCAGCGACCATCACTTCGCCAAGCTGTGCGAGATGATCGGCCAGCCCGACCTGATCAAAGACCCCAAGTTTGACTCTGATCCCCACCGGTCTGAGAACGATGTGGAGCTCAAGGCCATTCTGGAGAAGTTCCTGGCCGATTACACCGTGGCCCAGGCCATGGAGATGATGCAGGCGCGCTCCATCCCCTGCGGACCTCTGTGCACCGTGGAGGAGGCCTGTGCCAATCCCAGCATTCAGGCCCGGGAGATGCTGGTGGAAATTGACCAGCCCGGCGCCGGCAAGCTGAAGATTACCGGCAACCCCATCAAGCTGTCTGAGACCCCGGCCGATCCCAAACATCCAGCCCCCCTGCTCGGGCAGGATACCCACGAGGTGCTCTGTGAGGTCTTTGGCTTCACCGACGAGCAGATTGCCAAGTGGGAAGAGGAAAAGGTTTTTTAAGTCCCCCATCAACTATAATTCGATGATTTTTTAGGAGGAACTTTACCATGGAATTCAAGTATACCGAGGACCAAATCGCACTCCGCCGCGCCGTCCGCGAGTGGGCCCAGAGCTATCTGGCTCCCAAGGCTGAGGAGATCGACGTGAACAACCGCTTCCCCACCGAGACCATCAAGGCGCTGGGCGAGCAGGACCTGATGGGTCTGGCCTATCCCGAGGAGCTGGGCGGCGCCGGCTATGACGCCATCTCCGAGGCCATCGCCATGGAAGAGATCTCCGCCGCCTGCGCGGCCACCGGCTCCATCATCACCGGCCACTACCTGGGCTTTGACGCCCTGTATCTGGCCGGCACTCCCGAGCAGAAGGAGAAGTGGCTGCGGCCCGCCCTGGAGGGCGAGAAGTACGCCGCCTTCTGCCTCACCGAGCCCGCCGGCGGCTCCGACATGACCTCCAACAAGACCACCGCCGTGGAGGACGGGGACAGCTATGTGATCAACGGCGTCAAGCACTTCATCACCGGCGGCGCCCACTGCGACTTCCTGTGCTGCTTTGCCATCACCAACAAGGAGGACCCCAAGCACGGCATGACCTGCTTTGTGGTGGAGAAGGGCACTCCCGGCATGAAGATCGCCTCCGAGGACAACAAGATGGGCATCCGCGGCGCCCGCACCGCCGAGATCGTCTTTGAGGACTGCCGCGTTCCCAAGGAGAACATGGTGGGCAAGCTGAACGGCGGCTATCGTCTGGCTCTGGACGTGGTGGACCGCGGCCGTATCGGCATCGCCGCCATGGCCGTGGGCATCGGCCAGGCCGCTCTGGATCTGGCCATCAAGTACTCCAAGGAGCGCGAGGTGTTCAAGCGCCCCATCTCCAAGTTCCAGGGCATCCAGTGGATGCTGGCCGACGCCGCCACCCAGCTGGAGGCCGCCCGGATGCTCACCTACTATGCCGCCGACCTGAAGGAGCAGGGCGTTCCCTTCACCAAGCAGGCCGCCATGGCCAAGCTCTTCGCCGCTGAGGCCTCCCACAAGGTGGTGGACACCGCCCTGCAGATCCACGGCGGTTACGGCTACATGAAGGAGTACGCCATCGAGCGGATCTACCGCGACCAGCGTATCACCGAGCTCTTCGAGGGCACCTCTCAGGTCCAGAAGATCGTCATCGCCGGCCAGCTGCTGCACTGATTCCAAACCCCGGTCCCAGGGCGTGAGCTCTGTGTACATTTGACCCAGCGGAAATATGGGCAAATCTTGGTGGTGCAGGATTTGCCCATATCCTTTGAAATATTCGCCGCGCGCCCGGAGAAGCACCCGGCGCGCCGTTAGGAGGAAAACACATGAATATCATGGTATGTATCAAGCAGGTGCCGGATAACTCGGTGGTGCCCAAGCTGGACCCCGCCACCGGCCGGGTTGTGAAGGAAGGCGTGGAGACCATGGTCAGCCCCTTCGACCTGAACGCGGTGGAGGCCGGCCTGAAGCTGGCTGAGGAGCAGGGCGGCGAGGTCAGCGTCATCACCGTGGGCGACGATGCCTGCAAGACTTCCCTGCGCATTGCTCTGTCCATGGGAGCCGCCAAGGCCTATCTGGTCAGCGACCCCGCTCTGGAGGATTCCGACACCTTTGCCACCGCCTACACCCTGGCCAAGGCGATTCAGTCCATCGGCCAGTTTGACGTCATTCTGTGCGGCAAGCAGGCCATCGACGATGACGCCGGCCAGGTCGGCCCCGGGCTGGCCGAGCAGCTGGGCGTCTCCCAGATCACCTATGTGAACGAGATCCGGGAGGTCACCGGAGAGAGCCTGACCGCCAAGCGGGTCACCCCCACCGGCGAAGAGGTGGTGGAGGCCAAGCTGCCTGTCGTACTGACCTGTGAGAAGTCCCTGAACGAGCCCCGCTACCCCACCCTGAAGCGCACCCGTATGGCCAACCGCATGGAGATCCCTGTGCTGGACTGCGCCGCCATCGGCGCCGATGTGTCCAAGGTGGGCCAGAACTCTCCCTCCAAGATCAAGAAGCTCTACACCCCCGCTCCCCGCCAGAGCGGCGAGCTGATCAAGGGAGAGGCGGAAGAGATCGGCAAGACCGCCGTCCAGAAGCTCGTTGAGCAGAAGATCGTCTGATAAGGGGGAGCAGTAACATGTCGAACAAGAATAGCGTTTGGGTCTGCATGGAGCAGGCCGACGGGAAAATTGCCGGGGTCTCCTATGAGATGCTCAGCGAGGCCAGGAAGCTGGCCGACCAGCTGTCCGGCGAGGTGGCCGCTGTCCTGCTGGGCAGCCAGGTCCAGGACATGGCCAAGGACGCCTTTGCCTATGGGGCGGACAAGGTCTATGTCTGTGATGATGAGAAGCTGAAGAATTACCGCACTGAGAGCTACTGCGGCGTGATGGAGGAGCTGGTCAAGGAGAATGAGCCCGCCATCCTGCTTCTGGCCGCCACCACCAACGGCCGCGATCTGGCCGGCCGTCTGGCCAGCCGTCTGGAGGCCGGCCTGGCCGCCGACTGTGTGGCGCTGAGCCTGGAGGACGGCGAGCTGGTAGCCACCCGCCCCATGTACGGCGGCAACATCATGGCCGACGTGGTGTTCCAGAAGAAGCCCGCCATGTGCACCATCCGGCCCAACGCCCTGTCCAAGGCTGAGCCCGACGCCTCCCGGAGCGGCGAGGTCGTGGCGGTGGCCGCTGAGACGGAGGAGGACAAGATCCGCGCCCAGGTGCGGGAGATTCTGGCCAAGGCCGGCGGCGAGATCAGCCTGACCGACGCCCAGATCATTGTCTCCGGCGGCCGCGGTCTGGGAGATGCCAGCGGCTTCGACCTGATCCGCCAGTTTGCCGATACCCTCCATGCCGCCGTGGGCGCCTCCCGCGCCGCCGTGGACGCCGGCTGGATTCCCTACGAGCACCAGGTGGGCCAGACCGGCAAGACCGTGGGTCCCAAGCTGTATATCGCCTGCGGCATTTCCGGCGCTCTGCAGCACCTGGCCGGCATGAAAACCTCTGACGTCATCATCGCCATCAACAAGGATGAGGAGGCTCCCATCTTCAACGTGGCCAACTACGGCATCGTGGGCGACCTCTACAAGGTCATCCCCGTGATGATCGAGGAGTTCCAGAAGGTCTTTGCTTCCCGCTGAGCCGTTTTCTCCGCGCGTCTGACAGAAAAAACACCCCGCAGCGCCTGATGCAAGGCGCTGCGGGGTGTTTCCATGCGCTGCTGCCGGAAGGGGGCGGGGATAATCAGTCATCATCCGTGTCAAAGATCTGGTGCAGGCGGTTGGTCTCGTACACATCCAGGTGCCGGTTGAGGTGCTTCAGAGCCAGAGAGTAGTAGTGTTCCGCACTGTCACTGAGCTGCGGGCGGAATACGCTGTCCAGGTCGGGATTTCCCTCGGCCTTATGGCGGATCAAGGCCTCCACGAAATAGACGGTACCCAGATCGCTGGGGTTTTTCATCCGTTCCATGTGGGTGCGGGCATTGTTGAGATAGGTCAGAGCCTGCTGGAAGTCTCCCTCTTCCACCAAGGTAAGCGCCGTGTAGGAGTCCAGAATGGGCCGCTTCCAGAAGGAATCAAACTGTCCATACAGGGAGTAGGCCTTTTCAAAGTATTCCCGGGCGCCGGCAAAGTCGGAGAGGAAATAGCAGGTCTTTCCAATGTTGATGTAAAAGACAGACAGGCCGGACAGCGCGCCCTTGGGACACAGAGAGACTGCCTTGCGGAACAGGGTCAGGGCGCCGGAATAATCTTCCCGGGCCTGTCGGATTTCGCCGATGTAGTTATAGGCGGCGGCAATGTTGATGGCATAGCGCTTGGCCAGCTCCTCGGTGACGGACAGGGTGTCGATGGAGCCGGTCAGCATCCGCTCCGCCTGGTCATAGCTTCCCGTCAGCATGTAGTACAGGCCCTTCAGGCGCAGCATCACGCCGATCTCCTTGTGATCGTTGTTCCGGACGGCCAGGTTCAGGGCCAGCTCAATATACTCCGCCATCTCCCGGGGGGCGTCAATCTGGATGTAATAGAAGAGCAGCTGCTTGTAGCACTCCAGTGTGTAAGCGGAGCTGCCGAGCTGCTTGGATTTTTCGATGGCGTAATTGATATCATTGACGCCCGTCTCATACTGGCCCTCCAGAATGAGGTAGCGGCCGCGCATATAGAAAAACTTCAGCTCCAGCAGCTCCAGCTCCTGGGAGCGGGGGACGGAATGCTGCACATGCTGCAGGTCGGATTCCAGGTTCTGAAACAGGGCGTCGATTTTGTCCCGGGAAATGTAGAGGGTGGACTCCGGGTCGATTTCGGTGTTTGACAATATGGGGAAGATCGCGTGGCTGAAGGTGAGGTGGTAGTTCAGACTGTCGATCCGGTAGCGCAGTGCCTTGAGCAGGTTGCCCGAGGCGGAGAAGTGGTAAATCAGCTGGGGATACAGCTTGCTGTCCCGGCGGCCGCTGTTCAGCTGCCCCTCCAGAAACAGGCCGATTTCCTGATGCAGAAAGGTTCTGCGGGATTCAGGCTGAAGCTTGTAGAGGTATTCCTGCAGCTTGGGGTGAGTGAACGAGACAGCCGGTCCCTGCTCGCTGCTTTCCTCGGCCAAAATGTCCCGGTCTTTCAGCAGCTCCAGCGGCCCCAGGATCTCCCGCTCGCTCCGGTTCATAACCTGCTGAAGAACGAACAGGGGAACTGCGCCGTAAAAGAAGGAAACCGCGACAGCCAGATTCAGAGCCTCGGGTGAGAGGTATGCGAAACGGGCCTTCAGGTGCTCCGTCATAGCGGGGGAGGCGGAGGAGAAATCCTGGCCCGCCCGCCGCATGGCGATGTATTCGTTGAGAAAGAAGGGATTCCCTTCGGTTTCGTTATAAATGCGCTCCAGCGTGTCTCCCCGCAGCTCCTCGCCGGGGAGGGCCTCCTGAATAAAGTGGTGGCAGGCCTCGATGGTGAACCGCTCCAGGGGAAGAATGGACAGCCGGCCCTTCTGCTGCAGAGAGCTGATGGCCGACTCCAGAGCCTGGCTGCGTTCCCGGCTGCGAGTGGCGACCAGCATGACCTGGGCGGGGTCGGACTCCAGCAGCACCGAGGTGAGCAGACGAAGGCTGTCTCCGTCCAGCCATTGGATATCATCAATGGCCAGCAGAACAGGCCGGCGGGCGGCCAGGGTGGTGATGGCTTCGGCCATGATGTGGACGACGGCGGGAAAGGAAATGGGCGGACTGGACTGGGCGGAACAGACGAAGGAGGGGCTGGGAAGGCTTTCCTGAAAATCGGGGAACACCGCCGACATCAGATCACGCCACAGGCCGGGAGCAATCAGCCCGTCCTGGCGGATCAAGCGGTAAATCTCCCGGGCCGGAGCGCGCCAGGCCCGCAGGGGAAGATCCTGTTCCATCTGAAGTCCGGAGATCTCCAGCACATAGAAATCCCCCGAGGCTCCCTGCAGAAGCCGGCGCAGAACGGTGGATTTGCCCGAGCCGGGCTCGCCCACGATCAGCTGGGAGCGGCAGGCGCCCTTATGGTTTTTGAAGTCGTTCAGCGCTTTTTCCAGTGAGGCGATCTCCTGGACCCTTCCAAAGAAGAAGGAGTCGTCCCGGGAGGCCGAGCTGGTCTCCTGAATATGGATCTGCTCCAGGGAGTGCTGGTAGATCTCCTTGGTCTGTTCATCCGGGGCGATGCCAAGCTCTTGACGCAGCAGCTTGGACAGTTCATAATAGACTTCGATGACCTTTCCATTGCGGCCGGTGTCCTGGTAAAAGCGCATCAGCAGACGGTAGTTGCGCTCGTCATATTCGTCCAGCTCCATCAGCTGGCGGATGCGGTCCTCCACCTGGTCATACCGCTGCGCCTGGATGTCAGACTCAATTTTCAGGTAGCACTCAGATGAAAACTTGTCCTTGTAGTAGTTGCGCATCTTGGTGACCCAGTACTCATAGGTGTCTGCGTCCTTGAGGAAAAAGCCCTGAAGGAAATCCCCGTCGTAGAGGGACATGTTTTCCTGAGGATCACGGAGAAAGCGGTCCACGTCGATTTCGATATCCAATTCTTCGTTGAGCATCAGGATGGACTTTTTGGGGGAGATAATCACGTCCTCCGCCAGAGCCTTTTTGGCCTGATAGACCGCGTTGCGCAGGTTTTTCTTTGCGTTCTCCTCGTTCTCGTCGGGCCAGAGCAGCCCGGAGATCTCGTCCCGGCTGACCACCTTGTTGACAAAGAGGTAGTACAGAAGAGCATTCACTTTGGCATAAGGGAGAAAAACGTTCTGTCCGTCCTTCTCAATTTTGGGGACGCCGAACAATTTGCAGGACAGTTTACTCATAAAAAAGCTCCTTTATGCGTGGCGCACCGTGCTGCGTTCCGGGAGGAGAGCAGCTGGGTACATGACTACTACGACCATTATATTATAGCGGAAGGAGGCGGAAGTTTCAACCGCTGTGTGGGCCGCCGGAGGAGGAGAAAAGGGACTTTTTCTTTGAAAGCAAACCCGGCCTTTCGCTTCAAGAACAAAAGAAGTGGACAGGAAATGGAAAAAGGAAACCGTTTACGAAATCCACCGTTCGGCGCTACAATAGAGGTACCAAAACAAAGAGAACCCAGTCAGATCCGGTATTCTTCCCGGCGCGACAGAAGAAGGAAATCGTATACTTAATATTTTTAGGAGGCGTCAATATGAGCAACGTTATGTCTGACATCGAGATCGCCCAGCAGAGCACCATGCTTCCCATCGAGGAGGTTGCCGCGAAGCTGGGGATTGCCCCCGAAAATCTGGAGCACTACGGCCACTATAAGGCCAAGGTGGACATCCACTCTCTGAAGGATATGCCCCGGAAGGCCAAGCTGGTTCTGGTAACTGCCATCAGCCCCACACCCGCCGGCGAGGGCAAGACCACCACCTCTGTCGGTCTGGCCGACGCGCTGAACAAGATCGGGAAAAAGACCGCCGTCTGTCTGCGCGAGCCCTCCCTGGGCCCCGTGTTCGGCGTGAAGGGCGGCGCCGCCGGCGGCGGTTATGCCCAGGTGGTGCCCATGGAGGACATCAACCTCCACTTCACCGGCGACTTCCACGCCATCGGCATTGCCAACAACCTGATGGCCGCCCTCATTGACAACCACATTCAGCAGGGCAACGCCCTGGACATTGACACCCGCAAGATTGTCTGGAAGCGGGTGGTGGATATGAATGACCGCCAGCTGCGCCACATCGTCTGCGGCCTGGGCGGAAAGGCCAGCGGCGTGCCCCGTGAGGACGGCTTCGATATCACCGTGGCCTCTGAGATCATGGCCGTGCTCTGCCTGTCCCGAGACCTGGCCGACCTGAAGGCCCGCCTGGCCAAGATGGTGGTGGCCTACAGCCGCAGCGACGCCCCCATTACCGCCCACGACCTGAAGGCCGAGGGCGCCATGGCCGCTGTTTTGAAGGACGCCATCAAGCCCAACCTGGTCCAGACCCTGGAGCACACCCCCGCCTTTATTCACGGCGGTCCCTTTGCCAACATCGCCCACGGCTGCAACTCCATGCTGGCCACCGAGACCGCGATGAAGCTCACTGAGTACACCGTGACCGAGGCCGGCTTCGCGGCTGACCTGGGTGCGGAGAAGTTCATCGACATCAAGTGCCGTGCCGCCGGCTTCCATCCCGACGCCGTGGTCATCGTGGCTACCGTCCGCGCCCTGAAGTATCACGGCGGCGTGCCCAAGCCCGAGCTGAACCATGAGAACCTGGAGGCTCTGGAGAAAGGCCTGCCCAATCTGCTGCAGCATGTGGACAACGTGAAGAACGTCTACGGCCTGCCCTGCGTGGTGGCCATCAACGCGTTCCCCACCGACACCCAGGCCGAGCTGAAGCTGGTGGAGGAGAAGTGCCGCGAGAAGGGCGTCAACGTCCGTCTGTCCGAGGTCTGGGCCAAGGGCGGCGAGGGCGGCCGCGCTCTGGCCGAGGAGGTTGTCCGCCTGTGCGAGCAGGAGAGCAGCGACAGCTTCAAGTATGTGTATGATCTGGACTGCTCCATCGAGGAGAAGCTGAACGCCATCGCCACCAAGGTCTACCGTGCCGACGGTGTCATTGTGACCCCCGCGGCCAAGAAGCAGATTCAGCAGCTCACCGAGCTGGGCTTTGACAAGATGCCCATCTGTATGGCCAAGACTCAGTTCTCCTTCTCCGACGACGCCTCCAAGATCGGCGCCCCCACCGGCTTCAAGATTACGGTCCGCGAGGTCAAGGTGAATGCCGGCGCCGGCTTCCTGGTGGCCAAGACCGGCGACATCATGACCATGCCCGGCCTGCCCAAGGTGCCTGCCTCTGAGCGCATTGATATCGACGAGAACGGAAAGATCACCGGCCTGTTCTGATCCAAGTGTGATCACCGGGGTTCCGCCGGGCGGAATCTGGTTTGATCTGCTGACAATCCCTCTCTCATTCCATATAGAAAAAGCACCGCACGGCTGTGCGGTGCTTTTTCTGTTTGTTTGAGAGAGATGCGGGGGACTCAGTCCGGCAGAGGAATATCTTTTACATCAAAGTAGGTGCTCAGCTCCACAGAGGTCTGAGAGTTGCCGAAATGCTTGATGGATGCCAGCAGGCGATCCAGCTCCTCCGTATCCTTGACGGAAAAGCGGAGCAGGGCATTGAACACGCCGATGACATGATAATGGCTGATAATGGCGGGTGCCTTTTCGCAAAATTCACAGAAGCGGTTGTATTTTTCCGGCTCCGGAGCCACCAGAATGAAGCCGGTCATGTTGCAGTCCAGGCGCCTGCGGTCCACATCAATGCGGAAGGAGCGGATCACGCCCTTTTCCTCCATGCGGCGCACCCGCTCAGAGACCGCGGGGGCGGTGAGTCCCACCAGGTCCCCCACGGATTTCAGCGTGGCGCGGCAGTCGTGCTGGAGCAGGTTCAAAATTTGATAATCAGTGCGATCCAAGCCGGCCGCCCCCTTTGCTGTATGAACTCAGACCAGGCGGCCGCGCTTGATAACGGCCTTGGCCAGATTGCTGCCGATCCGGTAGCAGATATAGTCCAAATCAGGGGCATCCCAGATCACCAGGTCACCCAACTTGCCCGCCTCAACGGAACCGACCTGGTCGGCCATGTCAATGGCGGCGGCCGCGTTGAGTGTGACGGCGGTCAGAACCTCCTCCGGAGTGAGCCTGTACTTGAGGCAGCCCAGATTGATGACAAACTGGAGGTTCAGACAGGGGCAGGAGCCGGGATTGAAGTCGGTTGCCATGGCTACCGGAACGCCGGCCTCCACCATGGCCCGGGCGGGGGCGAAGGTGGACCCCAGGTTGAAGCTGGTGGCGGGCAGCAGACAGGCGATGACGCCGCCCTTGGCCAGACTCTCGATTCCCTCGGGAGGACAGACAATCAGGTGCTCGGCGGAGATGGCGCCGATTTCGCCGGCCAGCTGAGAGCCGCCGATGGCCTCGATCTCGTCGGCGTGAATCTTGGGGCGCAGGCCGTACTTCAAGCCGGCCTCCAGCACCTGCCGGGACTCCTCCACCGAGAAGGTATCCGCCTCACAGAACACGTCGCAGTATTTGGCAATGCCCTGCTCCTTTACGGCGGGCATCATCTCCTCACAGACCAGGCGGATGTACTCGGCCCGGTTCTGCTTGTACTCGGCGGGAACCAGGTGGGCGCCCATAAAGGTGGCCGCCACATCCATGGGATGCTCCTCCTGCAGGCGGCGGATGGCCCGCAGCTGCTTGAGCTCATGCTCCAGGGACAGTCCATAGCCGCTCTTGGCCTCGCAGGTGGTGGTGCCAAACCGCATCATTTCATCCAGGGCCTTGGCAGCCTTGGCGGTCAGCTCCTCCTCAGTGGCCTGACGGGTGGCGTTGGTGGTGGACTGGATGCCGCCGCCGGCATTCTGAATTTCCAGATAGCTCTTGCCATGGAGCTTCATGCCCAGCTCGTTCTGACGCCAGCCGCCGAAAATCAGGTGGGTGTGGGCGTCCACCAGACCGGGGGTGACCAGATTGCCGCCGGCGTCCACCACCTGGGCGTCAGAGACGGCGGGGGGAGCGCCGGTTCCCACCTGGGAGATGTGCTCGTCCTGGATCAGCACCCAGGCGTCCTTCAAAAAGCGGATCTGACCCTGCTCCGCCCCCTTTTTGGCGGAGGTCCCTTCCGGAGTGGCCAGCATCCCGATGTTGGTCAGCAGCAGTGTACGCATAACATGCCGTCCTTTCCAAAAGCGGGGGCGTGTACACGCCCCCGCTTTTTCAGAATGTTAAAGGTTGTTAGGGAATCAGCCCTCCACGGACTTCAGAGCAGCCTCCACGACGGAGTCATCAGCCACATAAGGCAGGGTGATGTGGTCCTGGCCCTCGTACATCTTGTTGTACTCGGCAGCGGTGGACACGGCGTTCTCGTTCCGGGCCCAGGAGCGGCGGGCAACACCCACCATAACGTCCCAGGGCATGGACATCTTCAGAATCTGGTCCACCCGCTCGGAGCCGTCCAGCACCATGCCGAAGCCGCCGTTGATGGACTTGCTGACACCCACGCCGCCGCCGTTGTGCAGGGCGACCAGGCTCATGCCGCGGGCGGCATTGCCGGCGTAGCACTGGGTGGCCATGTCTGCCATCACATTGGAGCCGTCCTTGATGTTGGAGGTCTCACGGAAGGGGGAGTCGGTTCCGCCGGTATCGTGGTGGTCGCGGCCCAGCATGACGGGGCCGATCTCGCCGTTGCGGACCATTTCGTTGAACTTCAGAGCGATGTTCATGCGGCCCATGGCGTCGGCGTACAGGATGCGGCACTGGGTGCCGACAACCAGCTTGTTCTTCTTGGCGTCACGCAGCCAGACATAGTTGTCGTGGTCCTGATAGCGGCGGTTGTGAGCCTTGATGTAGTCGGCGGCGGCCATGTCGGTCTTGTCCAGGTCCTCGGGGTTCCGGGACAGGCAGCACCAGCGGAAGGGGCCATAGCCGTAGTCGAACAGGAAGGGACCCAGGATGTCTTCCACATAGGAGGGGAAAACAAAGCCGTCCAGATCGTTCTCGCCGTTTTTGCAGATATCCTTGGCGGGCACGCCGGCGTCATACACGGACTTCAGGAAGGCGTTGCCGTAATCGAAGAAGTAGGTGCCCTTGTCATGGAACTTGCAGATCATCTCGTAGTGATGCTTCAGGGACTTGTCCACCAGCTTGGCAAAGCCGTCGGGGTCCTTGTCCAGCATGTCGGTGCGCTGCTCGAAGGTCAGGCCCTGGGGGCAGTAGCCGCCGTCATAAGCCATGTGGCAGGAGGTCTGATCGCTCATCAGATCCACATGGACGCCCTTGTCGTACAGGTACTCCAGCAGATCCACGATGTTGCCGTGATAGGCGACGGCGCAGGGGGTCTTGTTGTCCAGGTTCTCCTTGGCGATCTTCCAGGCCTCGTCCAGGCTGTCGGTGCGGTGGGAGACCCAGCCCTGGGTGTAGCGGGTGGTGATGCGGGAGTCGTCCACCTCGGCGATGATGGAGGCGGCGCCGGCGATCTCAGCGGCCTTGCCCTGAGCTCCGGACATGCCGCCCAGACCGGCGGAGATGAACAGACGGCCGGCCAGGTTGCCGTCCTCGGGGATGCCCAGCTTGGTGCGGCCGGCGCCCAGAAGGGTGTTGAAGGTGCCGTGGACGATGCCCTGGGGACCGATGTACATCCAGCCGCCGGCGGTCATCTGGCCGTAGTTGGCCACGCCGATGGCGGCGGCGCGGTTGAAGTTCTTCTGGTCGTCATACATGCCGATCATCAGGCCGTTGGAGATGATGCAGCGGGGGGCCAGCTTGTGGCTGTGGAACAGGCCCAGGGGGTGGCCGGACATGACCACCAGAGTCTGCTCGTCGGTCATGACCTCCAGATACTTCTTGATCAGGCGGTACTGCATCCAGTTCTGGCAGACCTGGCCGGACTCGCCGTAGGTGACCAGCTCATAGGGATAGAGGGCGACCTCAAAGTCCAGGTTGTTGTCGATCATGACCTGGAAAGCCTTGGCCTCGGTGCAGTTGCCCTTGTACTCGTCGATGGGCTTGCCGTACAGCTTGCCGGCGGGACGGAAACGGTAGCCATAAATGCGGCCGTGCTCCTCCAGCTCCTGGGCAAACTCCTTGGCCATCTGCTCGTGATGGTCAGGATGGATGTAGCGCAGGGCATTCTTGATGGCCAGAGCCTTGTCAGCCTCGGTCAGGTGGGACTCGCGGCGGGGGGCGCGGCGGATACCCTCCTCGAAGGCGGGGTACTCGGGCAGCTCGTAGTCGAGCTTGATGGTCATGGCGTCGTTCACGTTGAATGTACCACTCATGGTCTGTCCCTCGATTCTTAAAATTTTGTGAAAAACATAAATTGCGGTGCATTTATGCTCTTCTTTATAGTTGTATTTTACTCGAAATCTGCTATAATGAAAAGCACTCATATTATATAATTGATATACGGAAAAGGTATGGTTGACTGTGAACTTTAAACAGCTGGAGTATTTCTCCGCCGTGGCGGAGGCCAAGAGCTTTTCAGGCGCGGCCCGTATCCTCCATGTGGCCCAGCCCCCCATCAGCCGGCAGATTTCCATGCTGGAGGATGAGCTGGGGGTGTGCCTGTTTCTGCGCACCAACAAGGGGGTGGAGCTGACCGAGGCCGGCCGCAGCCTGTACCAGCAGAGCCAGCATGTGTTCCAGAATCTGCGCACCATCGTGGACAGTGTCCGGGATGTGAACGCCGGCCTGCGGGGGATGCTGAAAATCGGAATCATCTACTCCAATATTCCGGTGGTGCTGGAGCGGCTGAAGGAATATCATCGGCAGTATCCTCAGGTGGAGCTCTACATCCGCCTGGGCTCGCCCGCCGACCTGATGGAGGATTTGAGCCGGGGAAACCTCCATGTGCTCTTTCTGCGCACCTCGTCAGGGAAAGGCTACGGCGTGCGGGAGAAGATTTTGGGGGAGGACCCTCTGGAGCTGGTGATGTGTCCGGAGACCGATCCGGCGCCCGGACAGGATGTGGTCCCCATCGAGGCGCTGGAAGATGTGCCCATGTGCCTGCTGCGCAGCGACGACCTGTGGGGCTACAGCAGCCATCTGATCAACGAGTGCCAGCGCAGCGGGGTGTCCCCCAATCTTGTGTGCCAGTGCTATGACACCCCCATGGCCATGCAGCTGGTCCAGGCCGGCTTCGGGGTCAGCTATCTGCCCCGATCCATTGTGGCCACCCACCCCAATTCCAATATCTACACCAAGCCCATCCGGGGCATTCAGGTCAGATCCTATCCCACCTTGGTCTGGAGTGACAATATCTATTACGCCAACTGTGTCAAGCTGTTCCTGGCTATGTTTCAGGATGCACCCCCAAAGAGGGAGGAATCGGAAACAATTTAATTTCTGATCGGTTTTGAACGATACGCTTAACGAAACAAAGCGCAGCGAGAAAAACGGAAAAAGGAAGCCGTTTACGGAGCGGGGGCAGTTGGGATAGAATAGAACCACTGAGAGCAGAGGGCCTGTCCGGGAAGGGGGCGTGCCGGTGTGCGCCCTGGGGGCGGCCCGTCTGTCCGCATGGAGATCTGCAAACCGTACCGATACCCGCGCATGCAAACTATGATTTTGATGGAGGAATCTGACATGGCTAAGCTCGTAGAATGTATCCCCAATTTCAGCTGCAGCAAGGAGAAGGACGAAGCGACCTATAACGCCCTGGTGGAGGCGGCCAACAGCGTTCCCGGATGCACCCTGTTCGACGCCCAGACCGACGGCAACCACAACCGCTGCGTGTTCACCCTGATCGGCAACATCGACGCCATCGAGGAGGTCGTGTTCCGTCTGACCAAGGTTGCCACCGAGCGCATCGACATGAACAAGCACAAGGGCGAGCACAAGCGCATGGGAGCCACCGACGTGATTCCCTTTGTGCCCCAGTCCAAGGACGTCACCGTGGAGGAGTGCGTGGAGCTGTCCAAGCGGGTGGCCCAGCGCATCTGGGACGAGCTGAAGGTCCCCTCCTTCCTGTACGAGGACTCCGCCACCCGGCCCGAGCGCCGCAACCTGGCCACCATCCGCAAGGGCGAGTTTGAGGGCATGCCCGAGAAGCTGCTCCAGCCCGACTGGGCTCCCGACTACGGCGAGCGGAAGATTCACCCCACCGCCGGCGTCACCGCCATCGGCGCCCGTATGCCTCTGGTTGCCTTCAACATCAACCTGGCCACCTCCGACGTGGAGGTTGCCAAGAAGATCGCCAAAGTGATCCGCGGCTCCTCCGGCGGCTTCCGCAGCTGCAAGGCCATGGGCTTTATGATGGAGGACCGGGGCATTGCCCAGGTGTCCATGAACATGGTCAACTATGAGGACACCCCCCTGTATGTGGTCTATGAGATGGTCCGCGCTCTGGCCGAGCGCTACGGCACCTACATCATCGACAGCGAGATCGTGGGCCTGACCCCCGCCAAGGCCATGATTGACTGCGCCGAGTTCTACCTGAAGGCCAAGGACTTTGACTGCCACAACCAGATCATGGAGTATCACCTGCTGGACATGAAGTAAGACAGGCCGGACGAGAAAAGGAGAACGACGACATGAAGAAATTAGCCGAACTGCAGACCGCTGAGTTTGTTGACCTGCTGGCCTCTGACGCCCCCGCCCCCGGCGGCGGCTCCGCCGCCGCTCTGGAGGGCGCCCTGGGCGCCGCCCTCACCGCCATGGTGTGCGGCCTGACCGTGGGCAAAAAGAAGTACGCCGAGTATCAGGAGCTGGCCGCCGAGGCCCAGAAGAAGGCCGAGAGCCTGAAGGCCCGCTTTGTGGACGTGATGGACCGGGACACCGAGGCCTTCAACGTGGTCAGCGCCGCCTTCGGCATGCCCAAGGAGACCGACGAGGAGAAGGCCGCCCGCTCCGCCGCCATTCAGAAGGGGCTGGAGGGCTGCACCGCCACCCCCTTTGAGATGATGGAGCTGGCCGTGGAGACCCTGGAGCTCACCGACTCCATCCTGGGCAAGTCCAATGACAGCGCCGCCAGCGACCTGGGTGTGTCCGCCCTGTCCCTGCGCGCCGCCATCCAGGGCGCCTGGCTCAACGTGCTCATCAACATCGGCAGTCTGAAAAACAAGGAGCTGGCCGAGGATTACCGCAAAAAGGGCGAGGCTCTGCTGGAGCGCGCCCTGCCCGTGGCCGACCGGATCTATCAGACGGTCGTCAGCCAGCTGTAAACCAAACTCATGATATTTGACTCCACTGCTTTGACAGAGTAGGCCCAGCGCGTAAAGGAGCACCGGATGGGAGGTTGCCGGTGAGGGAAGGACGGACCGTCCGCGACGCTGTGCCCCCTCCGCTGCCATGGGGAGCCCGCTCCTTCCGTGGCGGACAGCCATGGAAGGAGCGCGTTTTATTATAGAATTGAAACGAGAAGGGAATGGTCTCCGTGAACTGGACTGTATTGACCAAGGAACAGTATATTGCCACCCCGTGGTCGGGCGGGGTTACCAGCCAGCTGGCCATCGCTCCGGAGGGAGCTGTATACGCCAAACGGGACTTTCTGTGGCGTCTGAGCTCCGCCACGGTGGAGCTGGAACACTCCGACTTCACCCCGCTGCCCGACTATTACCGCTATTTGTCAGTGCTGAAGGGCGAGATCCAGGTGAAAATCGGCGAGGATGCGCCGGGCGCCCTCCTGCCCTGCCAGGTCTGCTATTTTGACGGCGGAATTCCCGTGGAGTCCTGGGGCACCTGCACGGACTTCAACCTGATGCTGCGCAAGGGGCTGTGCACGGGGAAGATGGAGTGCCTGCGTCCCGCCGGCGCCCAGGTCTGGATGCTGCCCCAGCTTCCAGAGGGCTATTCCTATCGGGACGCGGCCCTGTACTGCGTCCAGGGGACGCTGGCCCTGCCCGGGGAGGGGCTTTCCATTCAGGCGGGGGAGCTGCTGCTGTGCCGCCGGATGGATGAGCTGGAGGTCTCCCTGGAGGGAAGCCAGGATGCTGTTGTGATGGCTTGTGTGATGGACGCACACTAAAGGAAGCTGTTTGACAGAAAACCATGCAAGAGGGGAGAGAAGGGAATGGCGCTGCGGCTGTCCGGCATTGCGGTGAGCGACTTTTTGTGCTGGAAAATCCGGGACGATGTGGTCCGGCTGAAGGAAAAGGGGGTAGTGCCCTCGCTGGGAATTGTCCGGGTGGGGGCCCGGCCCGAGGATGTCAGCTATGAGCGGGGGGCCACCAAACGGGCCCAGTCCCTTGGAGTGGCGGTCTCCCGCACCCTGCTGCCGGCTGATGTGTCGGAAGAGGAGCTGGCGGCTGTGCTGCGGGAGATTGACGGCAGCAGCCGCATCCACGGCTGCCTGCTGTTCCGTCCCCTCCCTCCCCGTCTCAACACCCCTGCGGTGCTCACCGCGCTGCGGCCGGAGAAGGACATCGACGCCATGACGGGCGCCTCCATGGGCGGCCTGATGGTGCAGGGGCTGGCCTGCTTTCCGCCCTGCACGGTGTCGGCCTGTGTGGAGCTGCTGCGCTTTTACCAGATCCCCCTGGCGGGGAAGAATGTGGTCATTGTGGGAACAGGGGCCACGGTGGGGATGCCCGCCGCCGTCCTGCTGATGAGTCTGGGGGCCACCGTCTCCGCCTGCAACATTCTTACCGAGCCCAGGCTGCTGCTGGAGCTGTGCCAGCGGGCGGACATCATCATCTCCGCTGTGGGTAAGGCCGGACTGATCGGAAAAGAGCATGTACGGCCGGGACAGGTGGTGGTGGACGTGGGGGTCAGCTTTACCGCTGACGGAGTCATGCGGGGAGATGTGAGCTTTGACCAGGTGGAACCCATTGTGGCGGCCATCACCCCCGTGCCCGGCGGAGTGGGGGCGGTGACCTCCACGGTGCTGTCCCTGCACACCGTGCAGGCCGCCATGCGGGCCTGCGGGCTGGAGGAGCCGAAGGATGAAAGGGGTGGAGCGCTGTGACCGGACAGGAGGCGATTGAACGCATCCAGAAGGAGGCATGGGTGGGGCGGAAGCCCGGGCTGGAGCGGACCCGTGCGCTGCTGGATCGGCTGGGCAATCCGGAGCGGGAGCTGCGGTATGTCCACATCACCGGGACCAATGGAAAAGGCTCCACCGCCGCCATGACGGCCAGCATCCTCACGGCTGCCGGCCTGCGGACAGGGCTGTACACCTCCCCCCACCTGTGGCGCTTTCACGAGCGGTTTCAGGTGGACGGAAATCCCATCCCCGACGAGGCCCTTGGACGCATTGGCGAGCGCGTTCTGGAGGCCGGACGGAGCATCCCCGACCCGGCCACCGAGTTTGAGCTGATGACGGCCCTGGGCCTGCTCTACTTTCAGGAGGCGGGCTGCGACATCGTGGTGCTGGAGGTGGGGCTGGGCGGCCGGCTGGACTCCACCAATGTCATCCCGTCCCCGGAGGCGGCAGTGATTACCAACATCGGCCTGGAGCATACCCAGGAGCTGGGAAACACCCTGGCCGCCATCGCGGGGGAGAAGGCGGGCATCATCAAGCCGGGCTGCTCCACGGTTCTTTACCACCAAAGCCGGGAGGTGGAGGAGGTGGTGGAGGCCGTCTGCCGCCGGGAGGACAGCCCCCTGACCCTTACCGCCCCGGACAGCCTGGAGGTCTTGTCCACGGGCCGGGAGGGCCAGCGCTTCATCTATCGGGGCCGGGGGCCCTTTCAGCTCTCCCTGCTGGGGGAGTATCAGCTGTATAACGCGGCTGCAGCGCTGGAGACGGTGTGGAGGCTGGCGGACCGGGGCTGGAAGATCCCGGAGCGGGCGGTGCAGGAGGGGCTGGAGCGGGCCCTCTGGCCCGGCCGGATGGAGCTGGCCCGCCGCGGCCCCGATCTGCTGCTGGACGGCAGCCACAACCCCCAGTGTATGGGAGCCCTGCGCCGCAGCCTGGAAGCGCTGTATCCTGGGGAGAAGGTGACCTTCCTCACCGGAGTGCTGGCGGACAAGGATTATCCGGCCATGATGGGGGAGCTGCTTCCCCTGGCCCGAGCCTTTGTCACTGTGACTCCGGACAGCCCCCGGGCGCTGCCGGCCCGGGAACTGGCCCAGTACCTTTGCCGGGAGGGAGTCACGGCCCACCCCTGTCAGGGGCTGGAGCAGGGGCTGGAGCTGGCCCGTTCTCTGGCGGGAGAGGGGCCGGTGTGCGTGTGCGGTTCCCTGTATATGATCGGCGAGGCCCGGCACTGCCTGGGCCTGTGCTGAGCGGATGGAGAGAAAGGCGGGAGAGATATGTTGACCCCTGGGGAATTCATTGAGGCCTATAACGGCATCGGTGCAAAGAAGGCTATGTCGCCCGCGTGGCGGCTGCTGGGGCTGGCGGTGCTGGCCGGCGTCCTCATCGGTATGGGGGCGGTGGTGTCCAACACGGCGGCCCACGGGCTGCAGGACAACCTGTCGGTGAGCCGGGTGGTATGCGGGCTGCTGTTTCCCTTCGGACTGGTGATGGTGCTGTTCACCGGAGCGGAGCTGTTCACCGGAAACTGCCTGATCACCATCTCCGCTCTCAGCGGGAGAGCACGGTGGGGCGGAATGGTGCGCAACCTGGTCATTGTCTACATCGGAAACCTGGTCGGCGCCGTGGCCCTGGCCGCCCTGGTGGTTTACAGCGGGCAGCTGGACCTGTCCGGGGGGCAGCTGGCGGTGTTCACCATTCAGACGGCCGTCTCCAAGTGCAGCCTGCCCTTTGGCCGGGCGCTGGTGCTGGGTGTACTGTGCAATGTTTTGGTGTGTGTGGGCGTGGCCTGCGGCCTGTGCGGAAAGGACGGACCCAGCAAGGCGCTGGGGGCCTATCTGCCGGTGGCATTCTTTGTCATCGGAGGCTTTGAGCACTGTGTGGCCAACATGTATTACATCCCGGCGGGGCTGCTTGCCCTGGGAAATTCCGGCTACGCCCAGCTGGCCGCCGAGGCCGGCCTGGCCCTGGACAACCTGAGCTGGGCGGCCTTTTTCCTCCAGAATCTGGTCCCCGTCACCCTGGGCAATGTGCTGGGCGGATGCGGCTTTGCAGCCCTGATGTGGGGGATGCACCGGACAAGAGAGCCGGCCCGGGCGGCCTGAACAGACAAAAGATACGGCCGGACTTCCCATCGGAAGTCCGGCCGTCAGTCTGTCCAAAACCTTGGCTTTTTTGACAGACCGCCTGATGCCGTTGCTTTTGCACCGCATTGCGGTGCAAAAGTCCCCGCTGCTTGGGCATATTGGCATTTTCAAACAGGACCTAGATAGCCTTTGCCATGGAGGCGTTTGATTCCTCCGGCTTGACTGCCGGGCCCCTGCCCCGGCCCTGGGCGTTCATGATCAGCATCTGGAGGCGGTTTTCCAGGTTGGCGAAGCTGACGTCCGGGTCATAGTCCAGGGGCAGAATCTGAGCGTCGGGGTACAGCTCCTTCAGACGCTTGGCAATGCCCCTGCCCACCACATGGTTGGGCAGGCAGCCAAAGGGCTGGAGGATGACGAAGGCGCGGCAGCCCCGGGCTGCGTGGTGGAGGATCTCGCCGGGGATGAGCACCCCCTCGCCTGCGTCGAAGGTGTGGTGGATGATGGGGTCGCTGGCCCGGACCAACTCAGGCAGACGCACCGCCCGCTGATAGAGGGGGTGCTCCTTGGCGATGCGGTCGGTCATGGCGTGGGCCGCCTCAAAGACGGTGTCCGCCGTGGTGTACCACGCCTTCTCCAGAAGCGGCTTATGGACATGGTACTCCCGGATCTGGGCGTCCTTGTTGAAATACAGCTTGCGGATCACGTCGGTCATGCGGGCCTCGATGACCTCAAATCCGTTCCGCTCCAGATAGGCCTCGATCTCATGGTTGGCGCCGGGGTGGAAATTCAGCAGGTACTCGCCCACGATGAGCACGGTGGGCCTGGGCTGGGAGCGGTCGTACTCCACGCCGCGCATCACCTGAATGGCCTGGCGGAAGCCCTGCTCCGCTCCCCGAACGCCCCGGCGCTCCAGACCGTGGATGACCAGGTCCATAGCCTGCGCAAAGGCCTGCTCCGCGCTGCCCGGCACCGTCTCATAGGGGCGGATCTTCCGCAGCAGCTCCTCCAGCACGTCAATCATGGGCAGGGCGAAGGCGATGCGGACGGAGGCGGCCAGGCTCATGCGGTAGCCCGGGTGCTGATTGTGGCTGTCCTCCCCGTCGTTGGTGAGAATGGGCACCTGCCCGAAGCCGGCGTCATCCAGAGCCTTTCGCAGCAGGGCGCTGTAGTGGGTCAGACGGCAGTCGCCGACATACTTGGCCATGGCCACCGCCACATGGTCCAAATCATATCTGCCGCTCTTCAGGGCGGCCAGAGCCTCGCCGATCACCATCTGGGCGGGGAAGCAGATGTCGTTGTGGACGTAGCGCTTGCCCAGGAGAATGGCCTCCTCCCGCCCGATCTCCAGGGGAATGGTGCGCAGCCCGTCTGAGCCCATGGCCGCCGCCAGGAGGCGGCAGAAGGCGTGGGAGACGTTGGGAATCAGCACCACCCGCTCCTTTTTATCCGCCCGTGTAAACTTCACAGGATAGGGGTCCTCCAGCGGGCGGACGGCTGGCTGCTCTCCGCCTGCCCGGCGCATGGACACGGTCTCCACAAAGGAGCGCACCCGGATGCGCAGGGGGCCCTGGACATCGCTCTCGTCCAGCTTCAGCACCAGCGGGGGCTTGCCCGAGATCTCCCGCATCAGCCGGACGATTTCGTCGGACAGGTAGGCGTCGTGGCCGCAGCCGAAGCTGACGATCTGCACATACTCCAGCCGGGGGTCCTGGGCGGCCAGGATGGCTGAGGACAGCATCCGGGCGTGGTAGTTGTTCACAATGTCCAGGGTGCTCCGGCTCAGATCCACCCGGTTGGCGCCGGGGACGCTGTCCGCTGTCAGTACGGGAATGCCCATGCCGGCAAACAGGTCGGGCAGGTCGTGGTTCACCAGGGGATCGGTCTGATACGGACGGGCGGCCAGCACCACGGCATAGGTGTTCCGCTCACCGGCCAGCTTCAGGGCGGCCTCTCCCGCACGGACCATTTGGGCCTGGAAGCCGCGCTGGGCCTCCTCGCCGGCCTGGATGGCGGCACGGGTCTCCTGGGCGGGAATCCGGAAGGTCTCCTCCATGTACTTTGTCAATTGATTCGTCCGGTCGGCGTCGGTGTACCAGTGGAACAGGGGGGCGTCGAAGGGGATTCCCCACTGGCGCTCCGGGTCGTCGGAGTTGCGGATGATCAGGGGGTAGCCTTTTACCACAGCGCACATGGATTCGCTGGACTTTTCCAGGTTCTCCGAGGGGACGGTGGTCACCGAGGGCATGAAGATGCGGTCCACCTTTTGGGATACAAGGTCCCGGATGTGGCCGTGGACCAGCTTGGCCGGGAAGCACACCGTATCCGAGGTGACGGCGGACAGGCCGCTCTCGTACATTCGCCGGGTGCTGGGGCGGGAGAGCTTGACCTGGAAGCCCAGGGCGCGGAAAAGGGTGGTCCAGAAGGGGGCGGTGTCCCAGAAGGACAGCACCCGGGGAATGCCGATCACGGTATTCCGCTTTTCCCTTGGCGCCGGGACAGGGTAGTCCTGGAACAGAAGCTGCTCCCGCAGGCGGAACAGGTTGGGAATCTTCTCCTTCTCCTGATCCTTCTCCCGCAGCTGCTCCCGCACCGCCTCGTCCCTGGGGTCGCCCAGGATCTCGCCCCGCTCACAGCGGTTGTTGGTCACCCAGGAGGTGCCGTTGGAGAAGGTGACCACAGTGCGCCTGCAGTGGTTGGCGCAGAAGGGACAGGGGGAGTTGGCCTGCTGGGTGTATGTAAACTGCTCCAGGGCGTCCAGTCCAATGAAGGTGCGATCCTTTCCCGCCATGCGCTCGCGGGTGAGCAGGGCGGCCCCGATGGCCCCCATCACCCCGGGATAGGGGGCCCGGATGACGGTGCGGCCGGTGTACTGCTCCAGGGCCCGGAGCACCGCGTCGTTGCGGAAGGTGCCCCCCTGGACCACGATGGTGTCTCCCAGGGAGTCCAGGTTGGAGATGCGGATGACCTTGGTAAAGACGTTCTCAATGATGGACCGGCACAGCCCGGCCATGATGTCACCGGGCAGCTTGCCATTGCGCTGCTCGGTGACAATGCTGCTGTTCATAAAGACGGTGCAGCGGCTGCCCAGCTGGGCGGGGGACTGGGAGTCGAAGGCCGCCTGGGCGATCTGGTCCACTGGGATGTGCAGCGAGGCGGCGAAGTTTTCCAGAAAGGAGCCGCAGCCGGAGGAGCAGGCCTCGTTGACCACGATGTTGGTGATGACCCCGTGGTCCAGCCAGATGGCTTTCATATCCTGGCCGCCGATGTCCAGAAGGAAGGTGGCGTCGGGGACATACTGCCGGGCGGCCCGGGCGTGGGCCACCGTCTCCACCACATGGCACTCGGCAGAGAAAGCCCTGGCGAACAGCTGCTCCCCGTAGCCGGTGGTGCCCACCCCCTGGATATCCAGCACAGCGCCGGCCTCCCGATAGCGGTCCCGCAGAGCCAGCAGTGCCTCTCTGGCCACCACCAGAGGGTCTCCCCGGTTGGGAGCATAGAAGGAATCCAGAATGTTGTTTTCCGCATCCAGCAGCACGAATTTGGTCGTGGTGCTCCCGGAATCAATGCCGAGCCAGGCGCGGACCGTCTGGCCGCGCCGGGGCTGGAAGGGGCGCCAGTCCGGCAGGGCGTGGGACCGCTGGAAGGCCTCCCGTTCTGACTGTGACGAGAAGAAGGGGCGGCCGCCCTGCTGTGCGCATTGGGCGGCGGAGGCCTCCAGCTGGCGGATGCCGTCCATCAGCAGATCCAGGCTGACCGGATCGGGAGATTTGGAGGGCATAACATTCAGCGACAGGGCGGCACCCCGGGCCATCATCAGTTCAGGGCGGTCGGGGAGCAGAATGTCCGCCTTTGTCAGCTTCAGCCGCTGGGCAAACACCCGGATCAGGGTGGGGTTGAAGGTGAGGGGGCCGCCTTCAAAGGCCACCGGGGCCCGGATCTCCAGCCCCTGGGCCAGTCCGCCGATGGTCTGCTTGGCGATGGCATGAAAAGCGGACAGGGCCAGATCAGCCTTGGACACCCCCTGGTTCAGCAGGGGCTGGATATCGGTTTTGGCATATACTCCGCAGCGGCCGGACACGTCGTAGACGCAGCTGCCTTGAGCGGCCAGGGCGTCCAACTCCTCGATGGGGACACTGAGAATGGCGGCGATCTCGTCCAGAAAGGCCCCTGTTCCCCCGGCACAGCTGCCGTTCATGCGCATGTCGGAGGCCTCCAGCTGCCCGGTGGCCTCGTCCCGGTGGAAAAAGATGATCTTGGCGTCCTGCCCGCCCAGTTCAATCGCGGTTCCCACTGACTCCCAGCCGGAGCGCAGGGCGACAGAATTGGCCACTACCTCCTGAATATAGGGGACGCCCAGCTCGTCAGCCAGCCCCTTGGCGCCTGAACCGGTCATGGCCAGGCGCAGCTGGGCGTCGGGGAAGGCGCCCAGCAGCTTCCAGAGCGCCTCGGAGACGCTTTTCACCTGGGCGGCGTGGTGGCGCTGGTAATCGGCATAGAGAAGCTTTCCGGTTTCGCCGTCCAGAGCGGCGATCTTGGTGGTGGTGGAGCCCACATCGACTCCCACATGGAGCAAACGTTTTTCTTTGTTCATGGTGCCCTCGTTTACATGCTTTGTGCTATAAAATATGCGGAAAGGGCCCCGAAAGAGCCCCTTGTGATCCGTCCGCCCGCAGCGAACCGGCGGATGGAACAGGCGAATCTGTTTTTCTATATTATATTGTATAGGGTTTGATATTATATTTCTATAAATAAATGAAATGGAGCGTTCAGAAAGCGCAAAGAAAATGAAGAGAGGAAGATGATGGGAAAACAAAGCCTTGATACTACATAAAAAGAGGGAAATTGTGAAATTCAAATCTGTGATCCGGGATAAAAATTTTTAAAAGGCGGTTTCCGCCGGGCACATCTGATTTTCCCATCAAAATACAGGCGCTCTCTTCTTGACAATTTCAGGCTCGGGTGATATAGTACCCCTGTCAAATTGGCTTTGACGAAGAAGAGGCCGACGAAAGCAGGCAGAGAGGGGCGCCGTGTGCTGAAAGCGCTCTGTGCGGATGTTGGCCGGTACCGCTTCCGAGCCGCCCGGGATGACCGGGCCGGGGCTTTCCCGTTACAGAAAGACACAAAGCGGTCAGTTGTCACGATGCACGCCCTTCGCGGCGGCCAACTGTTTCACGCTCCGCCGAAAATGCCGCCGGGCGTCTCCCGACCTGTTTTTCGGTCTGCGCGTGTCACGGTTGTCCTGCTCCCGGGCGTCTCCGCGCTTCTGGCAAGCAGGGTGGAACCGTGGGACGCAGAGAGAAGCGCAAAGCCGTTGTGAGCGGCGCGGATGGACCGGCGCGAAGGCGGAAAACCGAAGATCTGCAGAGCAGATCCGTTTTGAGCCTGAGTTGTCGGGAGGCCGCGCGTCGCGGACAGGTGCAGCGTGATCGCATACTTGCGCCTCACCCCTGACATACCCAGGGGTGAGGCGTTTTGTTTTTACCCCAGATCAATCTTTTGCAGGGGCGCGCTCTGCGCGCCTGTGGGCGGCCAAAGGCCGCCCCTACGGACGCAAGGAGGTTCAAAAAATGTCCGAAGAAGTGAAAAACGAGTTTACCTTTGAAAATCCCGAGTACCGCCAGACCTACTGGCACACCTGCTCCCACGTCATGGCCCAGGCGGTGAAGCGCCTGTGGCCCGAGGTGAAGCTGGCCATCGGTCCCTCCATCGACGAGGGCTGGTATTACGACATGGACGCCCCCTTCGCCTTTACCCCGGAGCATCTGGAGCAGATCGAGGCCGAAATGCGCAAGATCTGCAAGGAGAAGCTGAAGCTGGAGCGGTTCGAACTGCCCCGGGCGGAGGCCCTGAAGTTCATGGAGGAGAAGGGCGAGCCCTTTAAGGTGGAGCTCATCAACGACCTGCCCGAGGACGCCCACATCTCCTTTTATAAGCAGGGCGAGTTCACCGACCTGTGCGCCGGCCCCCATCTGGACTCCACCGGCCGCATCAAGGGTAACGCCCTGAAGCTCACCGCCTGCAACGCCGCCTACTGGCGGGGGGACTCCAACCGGGAGACCCTCCAGCGCATCTACGGCATCGCCTTCCCCAAGAAGGAACAGCTGGACGAGTATCTGGCCCGGATCGAGGAGGCCAAGCGCCGGGACCACCGGAAGCTGGGCAAGGAGCTGGGATTGTTCATGCTCCGGGACGAGGGCCCCGGCTTCCCCTTCTTCCTCCCCAAGGGCATGACGTTGAAGAACACCCTGCTGGATTACTGGCGCAAGGTCCACAAGAAGTACGGCTATGTGGAGATCTCCACCCCCATCATCCTCAACCGATCGCTGTGGGAGCGCTCCGGCCACTGGGACCACTACAAGCAGAACATGTATACCACCGTCATCGACGGGGAGGACTATGCCATCAAGCCCATGAACTGCCCCGGCGGCATGCTGGTCTATGCCAGCCAGCCCCACTCCTACCGGGAGCTGCCTCTGCGGGTGGGTGAGATCGGCCTGGTCCACCGCCACGAGCTGTCCGGCGCCCTCCACGGCCTGTTCCGGGTGCGCTGCTTCAGCCAGGATGACGCCCATGTGTTCATGACCCGGGACCAGATGAAGGACGTCATTCAGGAGACGGTCCGGCTGTTTGACGAGGTGTACTCCACCTTCGGCTTGAGCTACACCATCGAGCTCAGTACCATGCCCGAGGACCATATCGGCACCGTGGAGGAGTGGGAGCGCAACCAGGACATCCTGAAAAACGCCATCACCGACATGGGCAAGGACTTTGTCATCAACGAGGGGGACGGAGCCTTCTACGGCCCCAAGCTGGACTTCCATCTGGCCGACTCCCTGGGCCGCACCTGGCAGTGCGGCACCATCCAGCTGGACAGCCAGCTGCCCGAGCGC
>CAJFVL010000001.1 GCA_904420465.1 uncultured Clostridium sp. | reverse complement strand
GGTGGAGTCCACCGGCCTGTTCCTGACCAAGGAGAAGGCCCAGGGCCACCTGGACGCCGGCGCCAAGAAGGTCATCATGTCCGCCCCCTCCAAGGATGACACCCCCATGTTTGTATGCGGCGTCAACCTGGATAAGTACACCAGCGACATGAACTTTGTCTCCAACGCCTCCTGCACCACCAACTGCCTGGCCCCCATCGCCAAGGTGCTCAACGACAACTGGGGCATCACCGAGGGCCTGATGACCACCGTTCACTCCACCACCGCCACCCAAAAGACTGTGGACGGCCCCTCTCTGAAGGACTGGCGCGGCGGCCGCGCTGCCTCCGGCAACATCATCCCCTCCTCCACCGGCGCTGCCAAGGCCGTGGGCAAGGTTATTCCCGAGCTGAACGGCAAGCTGACCGGCATGTCCATGCGCGTTCCCACCCTGGACGTCTCCGTGGTGGACCTGACCTGCAACCTGGCCAAGCCCGCCAAGTATGAGGAGATCTGCGCCGCCATGAAGGCCGCCTCCGAGGGTGAGCTGAAGGGCATCCTGGGCTACACCGACGAGGCCGTGGTGTCCAGCGACTTCCTGGGCGACACCCGCACCTCCATCTTCGACGCTGACGCCGGCATTGCCCTGACCGATACCTTTGTGAAGGTCGTGTCCTGGTACGACAACGAGATCGGCTACTCCAACAAGGTACTGGAGCTGATCAAGCACATGTATTCTGTGGATCATAAGTAATTTCCCCATCTGATTGTCCCGGGCGCCGCTGAAAAGCGGCGCCTTTTTTTGTTTTTCGAGCCGCATAGTGATATTATCACAATGAAGAAATAAAAAAGGTCGAATTTTGTTATACTAAAATAAAATATAGTATTTTATAATTTTAAGCAAAATTGTTGTCTGTTGACTAATACTTGATCCGGGGGTGTACATGATGTACTACGGATCTAGAATGAAGGAATGGATCACCGATCACGATATCAAACAGAAGGCGCTGGCAAAGGAATTTCATGTAACTGAGGCAATGATGAGCCATTATATGACAGGGCGGCATGAGATAACAGTGGACCTGCTGGTGAAGTTTGCGCGTAAATATGGGATCAGCACAGACTACCTGTTGGGGCTAACGGATTGTCCGGAGCGGCCATTGGATCTGTCGGAGGAGGAACGGGCGCTGGTGGAATGTTGGCGCAGGCTGACAGAGGACCGGCAGAAATTACTGATGAAGATGGCCCGCTTCATGGAAGAGTGAGGGAGGCGTCCCGGCATGAAAAGAGCCCCCGCGGAGGCGTCTGCCTCTGCGGGGGCTCTGCGTTTCTGAAAGGGGGTCAGCCGTCCAGCCGGGCGGCAACCTCGTCCAGCTCGCTTTGCTCCGCCTGCTCCATGTTTCCCGCGTCAAAGGCGGCGGCCACAGCGGGATCAATGGGCAGCCGGGCCAGAACGGGAAGCTCCAGTTCAGCGGCCACCTGGTCCAGCCGGCTCTCGCCGAAAATGGCGTGGCGGGCGCCGCAGTCGGGGCACTGGTACCAGCTGTAGTTCTCAATCAGGCCCAGCACCGGGACGCTCATCATCTTGGCCATGTTCACCGCCTTGGTGACAATCATGGAGACCAGGTCCTGGGGGGAGGTGACCACAATCACCCCGTCCACCGGCAGGGACTGGAACACAGTGAGGGGCACGTCCCCCGTTCCGGGAGGCATGTCCACAAACATATAGTCCACGTCCCCCCAGACCACGTCGGTCCAGAACTGGGTGACCACGTTGGCGATGACAGGGCCGCGCCAGATGACGGGGTCGGTTTCATTGGCGGTGAGCAGGTTCAGGGACATGAGCTTGATGCCGCCCGCGGTGACGGCGGGGTCGATGCCCGCATCGGTGCCGGATGCCTTCTGATGGATGCCGAAGGCGGTGGGGATGGAGGGGCCGGTGATGTCGGCGTCCAGAATGGCTACCTTGCGGCCCCTCCGGGACATGGCCGCGGCCAGGGAGGCAGTGACGGTGCTTTTGCCGACCCCTCCCTTTCCGCTGACCACGGCGATCACCCGCTTGATGCTGGACAGGGCGTTGGCGGGGGCGCGCAGGTCCCGGGAGGAACAGTCGGCGCTGCAGCTGGAGCAGTTGTGGGTACATTCAGACATGATCTCAGGCATCTCCTTATGATGGCGTTCTTCTCTGTCCGGGGCAGAGGGCCCGGATATCTGCGGGTGAATATTCTAACGCACAAGGGTGTTCTCCGTCAAGACCTCCTCGCGGGTCTCCTGGACAGAGAAGTAATAGTCCAGGATGTCGGCGGCGATCTGTCCCAGGCTGGAGCCGCTGCCGCCCTGCTCCACCACGATGGAAACGGCGATCTCCGGGTCGTCATAGGGAGCAAAGCAGACGAAAACGGCATTGGTCTCAGCCTGGGCGGAGACCTGGGCGGTGCCCGTCTTGGCGCCCACCTGGACGGGCAGGTCCCGGAAGGCGGAGGACAGGCTGTTGGTGGTGACGGCCAGCATGCCGGCCTTGACTGCCTCCAGGTTCTCGGGCTGGATGTCAATGGTGCTGAGGGCCTCCGACTCGTAGGTGTACACGACCTCGGAGAAGTCGCTGGACTTGACCTCCTTGAGCAGGTGGGCGGCGTTTCGGGTGCCGCCGTTGACCAGGGTGGCAATATAGTTGGCCAGCTGGAGGGGGGTGGCCTGGGTGTTCTCCTGACCGATGGCCACGCTGAGGACGTTGCCCTCGTACCACTGCTGGCCCAGCTCCTCGGCGCGCTCCGGGCTGCCCACCGCGCCGGTGCCCTCGGGCAGCTCGATTCCGGTGCTCTGGCCCAGACCGAACTGGTGGGCAAAGTCCACCAGCGTGTCGATGCCCATGCGCCGCCCCACGTCGTAGAAGAAATAGTTGCAGGAGACCTCGATGGCCTGGGTCACATTAACCAGACCGTGGTTGCCGCCGTACTGATTGTAGATCCAGCAGGCGGGTTGGGGGCTGGACCAGTAGGTGTAGCGGCCCAGGTCCCGGATCTGGGTGCTGGGCTCGATGAGGTTGGTCTCCAGGGCGGCGATGGCTGTGATGGGCTTGAAGGTGGAGCCGGGGGGATATTGGCCCTGAAAGGCCCGGTTGAAGAGGGGCCGCAGGGGATCAGCGCTGTTTTGGGCAATGTCCTGGGCATAGGTGGACAGGTTGAAGGTGGGGTAGGAGGCGGCGGCCAGCACCTCTGCGCTGTCCACATCCAGCACCACGCAGGCGGCGCCCTCCACCGTCTCGCTGTTCAGTTCGGGCAGAGCGGCGGCCAGAATGTCCTCCACCGCCATCTGCAGGTCCAGGTCCAGGGTGAGCACCACATTGTTTCCCGGCTCCGGCTCTGTCTGCCAGGTCTCGGAGACAATTTTGCCGCTGGTGTTGCGCTCCACCGTCCGAATCCCCGACGTGCCCCGAAGCCAGGACTCGAAGGCCTGCTCCGCCCCCTCCTTGCCCACCGTGTCATCCTGCTGGTAGTCGGCCACCCCGTCCCCGTCTGTATCCAGGGAGGTGTAGTATTCCACTTCAGAGCTGTCCATCAGCCCCACCCGGCCCAGGAGATGGGCGGCATACTGGGTGTGGTAGCGGCGGACCGTGGTGGCCTCGATGGTGACGCCGGCCAGAGACTGCTCCTTCACCTTGGAGATGAAGTCGATGTCCACGTCCTCGGCAAAGACATAGGGGGGCCAGGTGTTGATGCGGGCGCGGTAGGTCAGCTCGAACAGGACGCCGGCCACCGCCCGGGCGTCGGCGGGGTCCATGTCTCCGATGTTCAGGGTGGGGACGGAGGTCCCGTCGGCACTGGCCTGCTTTTCGTCCACCGCGCCCTCGCCCCTGATCTCAAAATAGGAGCACATTTTTCCCAGCAGCTCCTCTGCTGTAAGCAGGCGCCCGCTGTCCTCGGTCTGGACAGGGGGAGCGTCATCCTGCGCGGAAAGGTCCTCCCCGGTGAAAAAGGCGGCGATGCGGTCCAGCAGGCCGGGCTCCTCCGCCTCCTGAGGCTGCTGCGTCTGGGGCGTCTCCTCCGCCTCCTGGGTAGGGTCGTTAATCCAGCCGAAATAAACCGCGAACCGCCCCAGCCGGGTCAGGGTGCGGACTGTCTCGCCCTCGTCGTTGACGGAGGTGGTGTAATAGGGGGAGTCGGTGGTAAAGACAAAGGGCTCCGTTTCGGAGATGGGCAGGTCATCAGTCCACTCCACCCCCTCCTCCCGGGCGATGCGGATCAGGGAGAGCAGGATGTCGTTGCGGTCATCCTCGCCGCGGCCATCCTTGTTGCGGTCATCCATCATGAGGGAGGTGTCCAGAGTCACCTGGTATACCACCTCGTTGGAAACCAGCACCCGGCCGTTCCGGTCCAGAATCTGCCCCCGGGCGGCCTCCACCGTCTCGGTCTCAGAGATTTTCCGCTGGGACTGCTCATAATAGTCCTGACCATGGACCACCTGGAGGTCGTACAGGGCGGCCCCCATACCGGTAAGCATAACGGCCAGCAGGAGGGCCACGGCCAGGATACGGCGCTTGAATTGCTTAGGTTCCAAGGGATCACCTCGATCTTCAAAAGGGAGAGTCAGGCCAGCCGGGTGCCGCCCACCCGGCGGAATACGGCCCGGAAGAGCAGCCACACCAGGGGAGACCAGACCAGGGAAAGCAGGCACTCGCCGCCGGCGGTCTGGAGCAGGACGGGAAGGGAGGCGGCATCATTGAGCAGGGCTCTCAAAACGCGCAGCAGGTCCAGCAGGGCCAGCAGGGCGGCGCAGCAGAGCACATAGCTGGGGAAGGACTGGGAAAGGACGTATTGTGCGGCGGCCCCCAGCAGCATCCCGGCCAGGGTCATGCCAAAGACCAGGCCGCCGAAGCCGCCGGGATAGGACAGCTCCCACAGCAGGCCAACCGCCATGCCAAAGCCGGCCCCGGCCCGGGAGCCCTCCAGCACGGAGACAGCGCAGGCGGCCAGGGGGAGCAGCATGGGAGACAGGCCCAAAAGGGGGTAGCGGGGCAGAATACAGGAGTCCAGCAGCCAGACCGCCAGCAGGGCCAGGGCATAGAAGGACCATTTGTGAATCTGATTCCGGCGGGTCATGGCGGCACCCCCTTTAACCTGGAGCGGAGATGGGAGGGGAACATAAAAAATGAGAACTGAACGGCAGAAGTCGGGGAAGAGAGGCGGTTATTCCACAATGTCAAACTCCTTGATGACAAAGACCTCCACCAGCTGGTCCAGCGCGGCGTCGGGGATGACCACGGCGTAGCGGGTCATGCCGGAGGGATCGGTGAACACCCCCTCCACACGGCCCACCACCAGACCGGAGGGGTACACATCCCCCATGCCGGAGGTGACTACCTCGTCTCCTGAGACCAGCTGGGCTCCGTCGGGAAGATAGCTCAGCCGCAGCTTGCCCTGGGCCATCAGCTCAAAATTTCCCTCCAGCACGCCGGAGGAGTAGGTGCGGGTAACAATGCCCCCCATCTCGATGCTGGTGTCGATGACAGTGGATACGGTACACCAGTTGAGGCCCACATCAGACACCACCCCCACCAGCACACCCGTCTCAGTGACCACGCAGTTGCCGGCCTGGACGCCGGAGGAGGACCCCTTGCTCAAAGTCAGGGTGGACGCCCAGTTGTCGGTGGAGCGGCTGGTGACACGGGCTGACTCAAAGACAAAGTCACGGCGCTTCTCCTGCAGGTCCAGCAGGTCCCGCAGCTGCTCGTTTTCCCGGCTGGCCTCCTGGCCCTGGCGCACCTGCTCCTCCAGCTCGGCTACCTGAACCCGCAGGTCATCCAGCTCCTGGTGGAGCTCCTCGTAATGGAATACATATTCATAGACCCCTTCGGCCCAGTCCAGGACAGCGGAGATTCCTCCCCGGATTGGCGCGGTTACCGTGTTCACCACGTTGGACAGCGGGTCGGAGTTTCCCCCCAGCAGAGCGGAGCTCACCCCGATGAGAATGGAGAGCAGAAGGGCGATGACCAGCAGAAGGATTCCGTTTTGTCGGAAAAAATTCTTCACAGTGCGCGCTCCTTTTGGGCGTTTTGGGACAGCAGGTCCACACCGAAGCGGGAGAGCATCTCTCCCAGCCGGCACAGGGGCAGGCCCACCACGTTGCCGTAGTCCCCTTCAATTCCCTCCACCAGCAGAGCGCCCAGCCCCTGGATGCCATAGGCGCCGGCCTTGTCCATGGGTTCGCCGGAGGAGACATAGGCGGAGATCTCTTCCTGGGACAGGGGGCGGAACCGGACGACGGTGACCTCGTGGCCGGTCTCAAAGCGGCCGGCGCGGCACACTGTCACCCCGGTGCAGACCGTGTTGGTCCGCCCGGACAGGAGCGTCAGCATGCGGCGGGCGTCCGCCGGGTCCCGGGGCTTGCCCAGAATCTGGCCGTCGATTGCCACCACGGTGTCAGCGGCGATCACCAGGTCATCAGGATCGGCGGAGGCTGCCACCTCCCGCGCCTTTTGGCGGGACAGCTCCTCCACCAGCTCCTCCGGAGACAGATCGGGCCCTGCCCGCTCCTCCCCCCGGGCGGGACGGACCGTGAAGCCGGTCAGACCCACCTGCTCCAGCAGTTCACGCCGCCGGGGGGATTGAGAGGCCAGAATAATGTGCATAAGGGCACCAGCTTTCAGGAGAGTTAGAAGTCGAATGGCTTCAAGAGCGGGAAATTCCCCCGCAGTCCATTGTCCGGAGAAAATCAGCCCTCCATCTGGGCATCCTCCGGCCCGTCCTTCAGAGAGCCTGTCACATGGATGGAGTGGCCCCAGAACAGATCTCCGTCGTTGAACCAGAAGTCGAAGGCGCCGTTCTCATAGAGCTGCACGGCGTCCAGCTCCATACGGGTCATAAAGTCCTCACGGGTGATTTCCTCTGCCTCCCGCTCCTCGTTGCCCGCCGCGTCCGCCTCCCAGTCGTTGGCCAGAGACAGCAGCTTGTCCGCGGCAAAGGACCGTACCCGCTGGTCCCACTCCTTCTGCTGGTCCATCAGAGCATGAAAGCCGAGCAGGCAGTCGGCGCGGTTTTCATCCTGGTCAAATTCCAGGCGGACCGGCTGGCCCAGCCAGTCGGCCTCCAGCTCAAACCACCCCACAGAGCGGTTTAGGGTAAAGGTTCCCAGGCCGCTCTCCCAGAAGGTGACCGGCTTTTTCTGCTCATCCAGAATGGCCTTCAGCTCCCGGTCCATTATGGGGGTGGGCATCCCCACCAGCAGAAAGCGGTCATCCTCCAGCCCCTGGCGCACCCGGGCCTGGATGATGGAGTCACCGGGGGCCCGGCGGCGCAGATAGGGCAGCACCTTCTCGTCGGCCAGGGCCACCAGCACCGTATCCTCCTGATGGATGGGGCCGTCATCCTCCCGCCAGGCGGTGAGGGGCAGGGTGACGGTCCAGTACTCCTCCCCCTGGGCCCGGGCCCCGCCGAAGCCATTGGCTCCGGTCACCGCCAGAATATCAAATTCCTCCGGGTCAAACTGGGCGGACAGGGCGGCGGCGGCCGGATGCCTGGGCGCGTCGGGGACCAGCTGGTCCTCCGGCTCCTTCTCTTTTTTCTTGAACAGTCCGAACATGGTTGTCTCCTCCTGTGTAACGTGTTGGGTGAGCTGGGCTGTGCCCGCCCTCCGCGCTTCTTATGCTCCGGTGGACCCAAACCCTCCGGTCCCCCGCTGGGTCTCATCCAGCTCGTCCGTCATGCGGACCTGGGCCTGGACCACGGGGACCACCATCAGCTGGGCGATGCGGTCGCCGGGCTGGATGGTGAAGTCGGTCTCACCGGAGTTCTGCAGCCCCACCATGATCTCACCCCGGTAGTCGCTGTCGATGACTCCCACGCAGTTGGAGGGGGCCACCCCATGCTTGATGCCCAGACCGCTGCGGGCAAACACCAGGGCCACATAGCCGGAAGAGGGCAGGGCGATGGCGATGCCGGTGGGGATAACGGTGCGGCCTCGGGCGGGGATGGTCACCGCCTCCTCCAGGCAGGCGTGCAGGTCCATGGCCGCCGAGCCGGGAGTGGCGTAGTAGGGCAGGGGAATATCGTTTCCAATTTTAGGGGAAACCGCTTTGATTTTCAACTCCATAATTGTAAGCTCCAAACAGATTTTTTATGACGGGCAGGACAGATACACCGCCCGAAAATAGCGCCGCAGGGGATGCTCCCCGCCGTGGGGCTCCCCTCTTTCCGTGCTTACTCCACGTCCCGGTAGTAGAGTCCCCGGGTATACTCGTTGGGCTGATAGCTCCCCTGGCCCAGGTAGCGTTCCAGGACACGGACACATTCCGGCGGACTTTCCGTGGTAAACACCAGACGCAGGGCCCACAGGCCCAGCCGCCGCAGGTCCCCGGCCTTGTCAGCCAGAAACAGCTTTTTGCTGTTCAGAATCTCGTTGCGGCAGCCCCAGGCCTTGACCACGGGGAAGCGCTCCCCCTTCCGGTCGGTGAGCAGATTCACGTTGGCGCAGGTGTGCTGGCCCGAGTGGTTGTGTATGATGCAGTTTTCCGTGATCATCAGGGGAAGGCGGCCGTATGCGATCAGCTCCAGGGGGAGGGCCTTGGACAGGTCCCGGATCTGGGGCAGCTTCAGCTCGAAGGAGGCGGTGGCCGACACCAGCTCCAGGCGGCGAAGCTCCTTCAGCGTCTGGCTGTTGTAGATCCCCAGACCGTAGTCCCCCCGCACCCGGAAGCCCAGCTGCCGGGCCCGGCGCAGCACCCCCAGAGTGCCGGCCAGGGCCTCCTCCACTCCCGACTGCCGCAGAACAGTCAGATCGTTCTCCAGGGACTGGAGCTCCCGGTCGGTGCAGATCCGGGGCAGAAGGGCGGCCACCGGCACACCGGCCTGCTGACAGCGCTCCAACACTTCCGGGTGGGCGGCGCCCTCCTCGGCGGAGATATAAAGCAGGGCGGGGTGCAGCCGCAGCAGCTCTGGAGTGATCTGGGCGGCCTCCCGCACCGAGACGGTGAGAACAGGGGCGGCCTTGGGGTTTTCATAGCGCACGCCGGCGTGGAACTCCGCTTTCCGCCGCCGGGGAAGGGCGGTGCGCCGGCGGGAGAGCTCCTCCAGTACCTGGCGGCGCAGCTCATTCAGGGCGGACAGGGGGAGGGAGAGCCCCTCCTCCACATGGACGGTGACCCTTTCACAGCGGTAGGGGGTGCCCCCGGTGCGGGCGAGCTGTCCCTCCACCTTCTCCCGGGTGAGGGGGACGTTCCGGGCTGTCTCGGGGACGGGCCCCTCCACCTGGACGGTGCGGCCCTCCTTATCCTCGGCCGCTACCCGGGCGGGCTCCCCCGGCTGAATGAGGGCGTACAGCCGGACCGGCTCCTTCCGGTTCTCCCCGTTTTCATAGGTGGCCCGGGCCTGGGCATACAGCTCCCGGGGCTCCTTCTCCTCCTGACGGGTGCCGAACATGTCAGGACCCTTCCGGTCCAGGTAGTAGCCGTCGGTGAAGCCCTGACGGGAGAAGGCCTGCTCCAGCGCCCGCAGCTCCTCCCCGGCGGGCTCCCGGCCCTCCCGGATAGCCTGGGCATAGACGCGGGTGACGATGGCCACATACTCGGGCCGCTTCATCCGCCCCTCCAGCTTCAGGCAGGCCACACCCATATCGGACAGCTCCTTCAAATGGCCTGCCAGAGACATATCCTTCAGGGACAGGGGATATTCGTCGGCCCGGCCGTTCCAGCCGTATTTCAGACGGCAGGGCTGGGCGCACATCCCCCGGTTGCCGCTGCGCCCCCCGATGACGGAGGAGAAGAAGCACTGGCCGGAGTAGCACATGCACAGCGCACCGTGGCCGAACACCTCGATTTCCACGGGGGAGTTCCGGCAGATGTAGGCGATCTGGTCCCGGGAGAGCTCCCGGGAGAGGACCACCCGGCTCATCCCCAGGTCGGCGCACATTTTGACTCCGTCCAGGGAGTGGACGGTCATCTGGGTGGAGGCGTGGATGGGCAGGTCGGGGACAGTCTGCCGGACCATCCGGGCCACCCCCAGGTCCTGGACCAGCACCGCGTCCACCCCAATATCGCTGGCGTGGGCGGCTGCCTGGGCGGCGCCGGGCAGCTCCCGGTCGGTGAGCAGGGTGTTCAGGGTGAGAAATACCTTGCAGCCCCGGAGATGACAGTAAGAAACCGCCGCCGCGACCTCCTCCGGGGTAAAATTCTTTGCGTTGCGGCGGGCGTTGAAGTCTCCGTACCCCAGGTAAACGGCGTCCGCCCCGTTCTGGACAGCGGCGGTCACCGACTCCATGGAGCCGGCGGGAGCGAGCAGCTCCAGCATAATGGGAAAGCCCCCCTTGTGGGAAGATTGTCCGGAAGGAGAACGGGACAGCGCCCTCCTTCCGGGGGTGTCAAAGCATCACTTGTGATTTTGCAGCTTGAAGATCTCGCGCTTGGCCTCGGACAGCTCGGCCTTCAGGCGGCTGGCCTCCTCCAGGCTCTCCTTCAGCTGGCGGCGGAGGTTTTCGGAGGCCTCCTGCTCCTTGAGAAACTGGTCGGCCACGTTCATGGCGGCCAGCACGGCGGCGTCCGCATGGGAGAGGCGGCCCCCCATGATTTCCCTCAGCTGCTTGTCCACCAGTGCAGCGCACTTCCGGACGTAGGCCTCGTCCTCTGCCGCAACCATGGTGTATTCCTGACCCGCGATGGTGACCGCTATCTTGTTTTTCATGGCGACCGCTTCCTCTCTTCTGTGTTCTGTACCCGGCTTTGGGGCAAACCACCCCAACATAACTCTGATTATAACACACAGGGGATGATTTAGAAAGAAATAATCCGTGAATTTTTCCGTTTTCCCTCTGGGCGGCCCGGAGTATTTTTCTGTTTACGGCGGGGAGATTTTGCTGTAAAATGGGGGAAGGCGTCCGGCGGAAGCCGGACGGGAGAGATGGAAGAGAGGAGGGGGCGCCGTGTCCCAGACATTGATCCCAGGCAGCGTACTGGCCATCAGCGGCCAGGCCGCCGACCGGCTGCTGAAGCTGGACAGCGGAGACGCCGCCCTGCTCTATCTCCATCTGCTGCGCCGGGGCTCCTTGGACGGCCTGAGGTGGTCCCGGGAGCGGCTGGACGGGGCGCTGGCCCAGCTGAAAAGCCAGGGGCTGGCCCCGGAGGAGACGCCCCTCCCCGACCCGCCCGTTCAGGAGGAGCCGCCCCCGGAGTACGCGCTGGAGGACATCAACGCCGCCCTGGCCGACCGGACCTCCGCCTTTCCCGCCCTGTGCGACGAGGTGGAGCGGCGGCTGGGCAAGAAGCTGTCGGCCAGCGACCTGAAAACGCTTTACACACTGTACGACCACCTGGCCCTGCCCGCAGAGGTTATCCTGATGCTGGTGGGCTGGTGTGCTGCCGAGACCCAGAGGAAGTACGGCCCTGGCCGGCGGCCCTTCCTGTCCCAGATCCGCCGGGAGGGCTTCGTCTGGGCCCGGCGGGGCATTGACACCCTGGAGCGGGCGGAGGAGCATGTGGCCAGGCTCACCCGGCTGCGCAGCCGGGAGGGAGAGGTCCTGCGGCTGCTGGACATCCCGCCCCGGCCCCTGGTGGAGCGGGAGCGGACCTACATCCAGGCCTGGGACGACATGGGCTTTGACGATGAGGCCATTCGCATGGCATACGAAAAGACGGTGCTGAAAAAACAGTCCATGGACTGGGGCTATATGAACGGCATCCTCCGCCGCTGGCACGAGAAGGGGCTGCACACCGCGGCTGCCGTCCAGGCGGGGGACCGGGACCCCAAGCCCCTCCAGGCAGGCGGACAGCGGCCCAGGTCCGCCTCCTCCGCCCAGGAGCAGCGGGCCCGGGAGGACATGGAGCGGATGCGCCGTCTGATGGAGCAGATGAAGCGGGAGGAGGACTGAGCAGATGGCTTATGACGCCAACGTGCTGCGCCGGGCCACCGGGCGGCTGGAGCGGGAGCGGCGGGAGCGGCAGGAGCGGACCGAGCGGCTGCGGACCCTGGCCTACGCCCGGCAGCCCGCCCTGGAAAAGCTGGACCGGGAGCTTCAGGGCACCATGGCCCAGCTGGTGGCCGCCGCCCTGCGGCAGGGTGAGGACCCGGCCCAGGCCGTCCGGCAGGTGAGGGACCGCAATCTGGCCCTCCAGCGGGAGCGGGCCGGGCTGCTGGCCGGCCTGGGGCTGGCGGAGGACGCCCTGGATGACCGGCCCGCCTGTCCCCTGTGCAACGACACCGGCTGGCAGGGAGCGAAAATGTGCCGGTGTCTCCGGGAGCTGTGCAGCCAGGAGCAGATCGCCGAGCTGTCCAAGCTGCTGGATTTGGGAGAGCAGTCCTTCGAGACCTTTCAGGTGGACTACTACAGCGACGTTTACTGGCCGGACAAGGGCACCTCTCCCCGGGAGCGGATGGAGATGATCAAGGATATCTGCTACAACTACGCGGTAAAGTTTGACCGCTTTTTTACCAAAAACCTGTTTCTCTCCGGCCCGCCGGGACTGGGCAAGACCTTTTTGTCCGCCTGTATCGCCCGCGCCGTGTCCGAGGGGGGGCACTCGGTGGTCTACGACACCGCCGCCAACATTTTTGCCCAGTTCGAGGCCCGAAAATTTCAGCGGGACAGCCAGGACGGCCAGGAGGCCCGGGACGAGACCCGGCGGTATCTCAACTGTGACCTGCTGATTCTGGACGACCTGGGCAGCGAGCTGACCACCCAGTTCACCCAGTCGGTCCTCTATGAGCTGATCAACACCCGGCTGGTGGCCGGCCGGCACACGGTGATCTCCTCCAACCTGTCCATGGAGGAGGCCGCCCGGCGCTATTCCCCCCAGATCGCCTCCCGTCTGGAGGGGGAGTACCATGTGCTCCACTTTTTTGGGGAGGATATTCGCCTGCTGAAGAAAAACCGGCTGTAAGCGGAGAAAAATTTTCCAAACCGCCCTTTTTTAGGCGGGGCGGATGTGCTAAAATAGACACAGGCCTGCCTGAGAGCGGACCCATCATCCACAGCGGAGGAGAAACCTGATGCCCTATGCCATTCTCGCGGCGGTCCTGGTGGCCCTGGACCAGCTGGTTAAATATCTGGTGCTGCAGAACATCCCCTTGGGGGGCCATGTGCCCTTCATCCCCTATCTGGTGGAGCTGACCTATGTGCAGAACACGGGAGCGGCCTTCGCCCTGTTTGAGGAGCACACCTGGCTGCTGGCCCTGGTTTCCCTGGCGGCCTCGGTGCTGCTGGCCGCGGCCCTGTGGAAAAATTTCTTTCACCACCCCCTGGGCAAGCTCACCCTGACCCTGCTGCTGGCCGGGGCGGTGGGCAACCTGATCGACCGGGTGCTGCGGGGCTTTGTGGTGGACATGTTCAACCTGCTGTTTATGCACTTTGCCGTATTCAATGTGGCGGATATCTGTGTGGTGGCGGGGGGCATCGGGGCCGCGCTGTATTATCTGCTGCTGGCGGGGAAGCTGGAGCCCAAAGAGGAGAAGGACTGTGATACGGCTGAGCCTGACCGCTGACCGGGCGGGGGAGCGGCTGGACGCCTTCCTGGCCCGGACGGTCCCCGATCTGACCCGCTCGGCGGCCCAGCGGCTGCTGGAGGAGGGGAACGTGACCCTGACCGGCCGGCCGGCCAGGAAAAGTGACAGGACCGCCCCCGGCGACAGCCTGGAGGTGGTTTTGCCTGACCCGGAGCCGGTGGAGGTGCGCCCCCAAAATATCCCCTTGGATGTGGTATATGAGGACGGGGACGTCATCGTGGTGAACAAGCCGGTGGGGATGGTGGTCCACCCCGCCCCCGGCCACCCCGACGGAACCTTGGTCAACGCCCTGCTGTACCACTGCGGGGACAGCCTGTCCGGCATCAACGGGGAGCTGCGCCCCGGTATCGTCCACCGCATCGACCGGGACACCTCGGGGCTGATCATCGCCGCCAAGAACGACAAAACCCATCTGGCCCTGGCCGCCCAGCTTCAGGACCACACCCTGGCCCGGGTATACGAGGCGGTGGCGGTGGGGGGCTTCCGGGAGGACTCCGGCACCGTGGACGCCCCCATCGGCCGCCACCCGGCGGACCGGAAGAAGATGGCGGTGGACCGGAAAAACGGCCGTTCAGCGGTGACCCACTGGTCGGTGCTGGGCCGATACCCCGGCTATACCCATCTGGAGTGCCGGCTGGAGACGGGCCGGACTCACCAGATTCGGGTCCACATGGCCTCCATCGGCCATCCCCTCCTGGGGGATACGGTGTACGGGAACAAAAAACCATGGCCAGGGCTGGCCGGACAGTGCCTCCACGCCAGAAGGCTGCGGTTTCTCCACCCCTCCACCGGACAGCCGGTGGAGCTGGAGTGCCCCCTGCCCGGCTGGTTCCAGGCGGTGCTGCGGCAGATCGACAAGTGATGCGGACAGAGCGCGTGCCCCTTCTGCAGAGGAAGGGGCACGCTTTTTCCCTTTTGGCCGGGGCAAATATGATTTGCTTGCGGAACGGGCGGGAAACTGGTAGGATGGAGGCAGAAAGGGAGGGGGCCTTATGAACGACATCGCGGCCAATATCCGAACACTGCGCAGAAAAAGGGGAATGTCCCAGGAGCAGCTGGCCCAGGCGCTCCACGTCACCCGGCAGACGGTTTCCGCCTGGGAGCGCGGTCTGTCCCGCCCCGGGCTGGACGCCCTGGGGCAGATCGCCCGGGCGCTGGAGGCGGAGGAGGAACAGCTGCTTTACGGCCCGGAGACAGGGAAGCGGCCCGGCTATCGGGGCGTGTCCTTCTGGCCGGTGCTGGGGATAATCCCCCTCTTTTACGTCATGATATTCTGGCTTCTGCCCTGGCCGATGAGCCTGGTGGTGGGTACCTTCAATGACGCCGCCTTCCTGCTGTGCGGGCAGTTGTTTCTGGCCATAGTGACGGTGTTCTGCTATTGCTCGCTGAAGGATGAGATCCGCAACCGGGACTTCTGCGCCGGACAGGAGCAGGAGAAACCGGAGGAGAAGGACAGCGAAAAAGGCTGAGGACAAGGGGGCGGCCCCGGAACACGGTTCCGGGGCCGCCCCCTTGCCTTACCCGACGATGATGTTTTCCGAGATCTCGCACAGGGCCTGGGCGGCCTCCATGTCGAAGCGGTGGCTGCGGGCCAGGTCGGACAGGGAGATCATGCCCACTATCTTCCCGTTTTCCACCACCGGGAGACGCCGCACCTGCTGGGCGGCCATGAGGCGGGTGGCCTCCCGGCAGTCGTCCCCCGGGGACACGGTGGCGCACTCCCGGGTCATGATGTCCCGTACCGGGGTCTGGGCGGGATCCTCCTCCGCCGCGATGCACCGCAGGACAATGTCCCGGTCGGTGACCATCCCCCGGAGGCGGCCGTCTCCGGCGCATACGGGGAGGGCGCCCACATTGTGCCGGCTGATGAGCCGGGCGGCCAGGGCCGCCGAGGAGGCGGGTTCGATGGTGACCACGCTGGGGTTCATGAGATCCTTGACCTGCATGAGAATAACCGCCTTTCCGGTAAAATTAGTCTGGGAGCAGTCTGCCCAGATGGGCGGTTTTTTATTCCTCTGGCGGGGCCGGTGGACGGCCTGGGCCGTTTGTGCTATACTGGGCTTATCCAAATCAGAGAGACATGAGGAGGCACTATGTACCAGCAGCTTACTCTGCCCAACGGGGCCCGGATTCTGACCCAGGAGGTGCCGGGAGCCCGGTCGGCGGCGTTCGGCTTTTTTGTGGGGGCGGGCTCCCGCCACGAGAATCCGGCGGACAACGGCGCAGCCCACTTTATCGAGCACATGCTGTTCAAGGGGACCGAACAGCGCTCCGCCGCCCGGCTGGCCCGGGATATGGACGCCATCGGCGGACAGTTCAATGCCTATACCACCAAGGAGCACACCTGCTTCTATGGACGCACCCTGGACCGCCACCTGGACCTGGGCCTGGACATTCTGGAGGACATGGTGTTCCGCTCCCGCTTCGATCAGGAGGATGTGGAGCTGGAGCGGGGGGTTATCCTGGAGGAAATCGGCATGTACGAGGACACCCCCGAGGATCTGGTGTCCGAGCGGCTGGCCGCGGCGGTGTACAAGGGCACCCCACTGGCCCGGCCCATCCTGGGCCGGGCGTCCACCCTGGCAGCCATGACGGGGGAGTCCCTGGCCCAATGGCAGCGGGAGCACTACCGCCCCGGCGCCATGGTGGCCGCCCTGGCGGGCAGCTTCACCCAGGCCCAGGCGGACAGGCTGCGGGACTGTTTGGTCGGGCTGGAGCCGGGGCCTGTCCCCCGGAGCAGGCCGGCGGCCTATCAGCCTGCCGTCACCGCCCGGCGGAAGGCCACCGAGCAGAACCACCTGATTCTGGCCTTTCCCGCCTTCTCCTATCTGGACGACCGGAGGGCCCGGCTGATGCTGTTCAACGCCCTGCTGGGGGGCGGGTGCTCCTCCCGCCTGTTCCAGGAGGTGCGGGAGAAGCGGGGCCTGTGCTACTCGGTGTACTCCTATGTGGCCGACCACGAGGACACCGGCCTGCTGGGTATCTACACCGCCGTCAGCCGGGAGCAGGAGGGGGCGGCCCTGGACACCATCCGGGAGGTGGTGTGCCGTCTGGCCGACGAGGGCCCCACCCAGGAGGAGCTGGACCGGGTGCGGGAGCAGGCCAGGGCCAATCTGCTGATGGGAGCCGAGTCGGTCCAGTCCCGCATGAGCCAGCTGGGGGCCGGTGCCCTGCTGTACGGACGGGTGCGGGAGGAGGATGAGATCCTGGCGCTGTACGACGCCGTCACCCGGGAGCAGCTGCGGGAGCTGGCCGGGACTCTGTTCCAAATGGAGGAGGCCTCTCTGTCCGGCGTGGGGCGGGTGGGGACGGTCCAGGACTACGCCCGCTGGCTGGGGCGGTAGCATGAGGAAAAAGGCGGCCGGCCTGTGGGCCGGCCGCGGGAGGCGAGAGAAATGGGACTGCATGTGATCTGTCCGCCCCCGGACGAGCCGGGGGCGGACAGGCGGCTTTGGCAGGTGCTGGACCACGCCCTGGAGGGACGGGAGGGAAAGCTGCACCGCCGGGCGGAGGAGCTGGACGGTCTGCGGGGCGGGCGGCTGCTCTTTGCCCTTCCCCTGGGGACGGCGGGCGTCAATCTGGAAGGGGTGCGTATCCTGGCCCGGCTGCGGCGGGAGCCGGACCTGCTGGAGGGCTGCACCGCCGGGCTGGTGGTGGACGGGGCGTCCCCCCTCTACACCAAGTCGGCGGCCGCCGAGCTGGCCCTGGCGGCCAATCTGGCCGGGTGCGCCTTTGTGGGCCGGCCGCTGGTGGAGGGGGCGGGAGAACTGGCCAATTTCCGCGTTCAGGCGGCCAACCTGGGCACTGATTGGATGGGGGCCTACCGGGCGGCGGCCCGAGAGCTGGCAGGGCGGCTGGAGGAGGGCCGGGATTTGAGGCGGAGCACCCCCGAGCTGCTGGTCCTCCACGCCTCCAGCCACCACACCTCCAACACCATGGCCCTGTGGGGGGAGGTGCGGCGGCGGCTGGGGGGGGACTTTGTCTGCACTGAGATCGGCCTGCGCAACGGGACCCTGTACGACTGCTCTGGCTGCCCCTATACCATGTGCCTCCACTTCGGAGAGCGGGGGGGCTGCTTTTACGGCGGTCTGATGCAGGAGGAGGTCTATCCGGCGGTGCGCCGGTGCGCCGGGCTGGTGATGCTGTGTCCCAATTACAACGACGCCCTGTCGGCCAATCTCACCGCCTGCGTCAACCGGCTCACCGCCCTGTTCCGGCAGACCCGGTTCTATGACAAGGCCCTGTTTGCCCTGGTGGTGTCGGGGTACTCCGGGGGAGACATTGTGGCCCGGCAGCTGATTTCGGCGGTGAATATGAACAAGTCTTTTTATCTGCCCGGGCGGTTTGCCCTGATGGAGACGGCCAACAACCCCGGAGAGGCGCTGGCCCTTCCAGGCATCCGGGAGCGGCTGGACGGCTTTGCCCAAAATATCCGGAGGGTTCTCCTGACAGCCCGGCCGGCGGATGAAATCTATAAAAATTTCTGAAAGCGGTGAATGGATCCGGCCGGCAGGATCGTATATCAGGTGAAGCCATCAGCGGCGAATGGAAACGTGAGGAGGATATTATATGAAAAAAGTGCTGGTTGGAGTAGCGGCGGCAGTGATGGTGCTGTCCATTGGAGCGGCGGGAGCCTTTTGGGATGGAGCGGGACACGGCTGCCAGAGGGCGGACGATGACGGCGACGGAGTGTGTGACCTCTGCGGAAGCGGGCATTTCTGCAGAGAGGACGGCGCGGCCTGGGGCTGCCATCAGAGCGTGTGGTATGTGGATGAGAATGGAGACGGCGTGTGCGACTACTACGGGGACTGCGCAGGGCATCCCTATGGGCATGGGCACGGAGCCGGACACCATGGCGGCAGATGGAGCAGGTGACGGACAGAGAAAACGATGCGGAGCGAGGAGGAGGCCAACAGAGCTGTTGACCGGTATGCTGACCTGGTCCGGCGGCTTTGTATGATCCATCTGAAAAATCATGCCGACACCGAGGATATTTTCCAGACGGTGTTTCTGAAGTATGTCCTAAGCTCCGTCTCGTTTGAAAGTGAGGAGCATGAGCGGGCCTGGTTTATCCGGGTTACCATCAACGCCTGCCGGGACCTGCTCAGAAGCGTGTTCCGACGACGGGTTACCTCCCTGGACGAGGTTCTGGAGCTTCCGGCGGAGGTTCCTCCCGATCTGGGGTATGTCCTGGAGGCGGTGCTGTCCCTGCCGCAGAAGTACCGGCAGGTGATTTATCTTCACTACTATGAGGGATATTCCGCTCCCCAGATCGGTAAGCTCCTTGGAAAAAATGTGAATACAGTCTACACGCTTCTGAACCGGTCCAGGGCCATGCTTCGGGAGAGGTTGGGAGGTGATGGGGATGGATGAGCATCTGAAACAGGCCTTTGACCAGGTCCGGGCGGAAAGGGAGCTGAAGGAATACACCAAGAGGTTTTTGGCCGGGAGGATTGCCGGGAGAAGGCGGGGCAGGCTGCGGGTTCTTCTTCCTGCCGCGGCCTGCCTGCTGCTGATTCTGGCGGGAGGACGCTGGTTTTATTTTACCCCCACCGCGGAGCTCACCATCGACATCAACCCCTCCCTCCAGTTGGGCATCAACCGATTTGACCAGGTGGTTTCGGTGGAGGGGAAAAACGAGGATGGGACGCAGCTGGCTCAAACATTGGAGGTCCGGTATTTGGACTATGACCAGGCGCTGGAGCAGATTCTTCAGAACGAGCAGGTGGATGGGCTGCTGTCCGGCGGCGGGGTGATGGCCATCGGCGTGGTAGGACCGGAGGGAGAGCAGACCACCCGTCTGCTCGCCGGAGTGGAGGCCTGCACGGCAGAGAGGAAGGGCGCCTACTGCTACTATGCCAATCAGGAAGAGATGGAGGAGGCCGGGGAGCTGGGGCTCTCCTGGGGGAAGTACCAGGCCTTTCTGGCACTCCAGGCACTGGACCCCTCGGTGACGCCCCAGGAGGTCCGGGACATGTCCATGCGGGAGATCCGGGACCGGCTGGAGGAGCTGTCGGGCTCTCAGGGAGCCGGGGCTGGAGCAGGCAGAGGGCACGGCCGCCACGCAGGCGGATGGGGCCGCGGCATACCGCAGAACTGACAGCCTGAGTCCCGCCCCGGAGGGGCGGGACTCAGCTTTGTCGCTGCGTTTATTCCTGATCCGGCAGATAGTCCAGGGGACTGACCGGCTGGCCGTCCAGAGCGGCCTCCAGGTGGAGATGGGAGGCCATGCCGCTCTCCGCGATGGCGGTGTTTCCCACCGCGCCGATCACTTCTCCGGTCTCCACTGCCTGGCCCGCCTCCACGTTGGTGGATTCGGACAGGCTGCAATAGGTGGTGACCAGGCCGTTGCCGTGGTCCAGGACCACCGTGGTCCCCATCAGTCCGTCGGTGTAGACCTGGGACACGGTGCCGGCGGACATGGCCAGCACCTGAGTGCCCTGCTCGGCGGCGATGTCAAGCCCGGCATGGGTGCGCCAGTCCTCCAGCGTGGGGTCGGGGGACAAAACGTCCACACTGAAGTCCCGCAGAATCTCGCCCAGAACCGGCCAGGTGTAGGATGCCTCCTCCGGGGAGGGAGGAGCGGCCGCCTGCGTCTCCTCCTCGGTCTGGCGGACCGGCTCGGGGTCGTCCGGCTGGTCCGTCTCCGTGGGGACGGCTGTGTCCTGAATGGGGGGATCGGTCTGGTCCAGCTCCTCGGGGAGCAGAGTGCCGGATGGATCGGGGCCGTTGGCCTCAGAGTCAGGGAGGATCACTGAGGCCCCTCCCCCCGCCTGCTGGCTGTCCTCCGGCTGGTGGGTCATGGTGGAAATGAGATAATAGCCCGAAATTCCAATGGTGGCGACACACAGGAAAAGGACTATGTAGAAGCCCTTTCCCAGCACGAAGTCGCCCAGTTTCCTGAAAATGCCTTGGTTTTTCAAAAAACCACCTCCGAAGCCTATTGTGGACAGGCCCGGAGGTGGTTATACATGGGGCTGGAAATTTTTCTGAGTTAGTGTGGAAAGGACATTGACATATAAATTTATATATGCTAATATATGTGCGCATAAAGCATATTTATTTTTGGATATTTGAAAGGAGAGGGTGAAATGAAAGCGACGTTTCAAGATTTTCTGAAAGAGAACCCTACTTGCGGCAAATATCGGGACAACAAGGCGGCGCAGATCGTATTTGATCTGCTGTCCCAGGATGAGAATCTGCTGGCTATGCTGGACGCCGCGGAGCGGGGACAGCCGGCGCTGACCCCCTGTGCCCGGCAGGCAGAGGCGTGTATGCTCCAAATTGACGATCCGGATTTTCAGGTGACGGAGAATCCGGTGCGGCAGACAGTGGGCTGCATGGTAAAGACCATTCTGCGGCCCTTTGGGTACCGGGTGACCCGGCAGCGGAATCTGCCCAAGGAGTCAGGGGACTATTTCAGGTCGGCCTCCTGCTATGCGCTGCTGGAGCCCGAGTCAGCCACCATGCGGGTGGTCAAACGGATTGAGGAAATCTGAGCAGAGACGACAGCTGGCCGTGGTATCCGCGGCCAGCTGTTATTTGGTTAGAACCATTCTGGTTTATCATAAAATTTCCTTCAGATGCTCTGCCGCCTCCCGGATGTGGGCGAACAGCGGGTCGGGAATGTGGGGGAGCAGCTCCGTCTCCACCCCGGCGGGGGTAAAGCGGTTTTTGACCCCCATATAGACGCCGTCCAGGAACACCGAGCCGCAGTGCCACTCCCCCCGCAGGGCGAGGAGGATGGACAGGGCTCCGGAGGACAGGGCGGGAGCTACATAGGGCTTGAAGCCCAGCTCCCGCATCTTCAGGTTGGCGGTGACGGTCAGCTCGGTCAGCTCCCGGGACAGGGCCTCGTCATAGCGGGCGATGGAATTGGCGATCCACAGGCCGGTGCCGTGGGGGCCGAAGGAGCGCCCCTCGGTGAGGAAAGAGGCCAGCCGCGGGTCCCGTTTGGCGTAATAGGCCGCCCGGGCGTTCATCACGCCCAGGCCGAAGCCCTGGACCTGTTCAGGCCGAAGCCCCTTGCCGTCCCACGCGCCGTTTTCGTCCCGGTTGCTCTCCAGATAGGCGGTCTTGGCCAGGGGGTCCACCGGGTCGGAGACGGCGCACCACAGCCCCTGGAAATGGGCCGCCCGGGCCGTTTTGGCGTACTGCTTTACAATGGCGGCATTGGTTTCAAACTGGGCCATGCGCACGTCCTTTACCTGGGAACCCACAGGGGGGATGCCCCGGGAGGCCACAAAGACGAATACATCACAGTCGAAGAGCTGCTCCACCGGCACTGTCGCCACCTCGGGAAAGGCGCCGTAATCCCAGGGCAGGCTGATCTGCCCCATCTCAAATTCCCAACGGGCGGTGATCTTCTCGCTGACATCGCAGATGCCGATGGAGGAGATCACGTCCCCGCCCAGCAGCTTGAGGCCGGTAAGGAGAGTGGAGCCCACATCCCCGATGGCCAGGATGTTCACCCGCTTTTTGCCCCTGTTGGGCGTCAGGGAGAGCACCTGCTTCCAGCCCTCCCGGCCGGTGTTGACGGCGGTGAGGCGGCCCTCTGCGATAGCGGCGTGGAGGGTGGAGTCAAGTTCTGGAGAGGGCAGACGGGAGGCGTCCAGCACCTCCAGGCCGTGGGGAGCGGCCAGCTGGCCGGGGTGGGTCACCTTGAAGGAGCCCCGGCCCAGCACCGGGTCGCCGGGCACCAGGGCAAACAGGGGGCCTTCGGCAGGGGGAGCCGCCTCAGGGCCGAGACCCGCGACAGGGGTGAGGGAAACCAGATTGTGACCTTGATCGTGATAATAATACATAGTACCACCTGTTCTTCAGATATCAGGATGAAAGAGTGCTCCACAGACGCGCGGGCGGAGCGCGTCCGCAGTCAAAACGGATAACAGCGTCACCCGTTTTGGCGAAGCAGCTGCTCCAGGTCGTTCTCCAGATAGACGGAGGCGGACAGGTTGGGATCATAGTGCAGGCAGGTGCCCTTGTCCGGGCAGAGGGGCAGGATAACCGCCTCCGGCAGGCGGCTGAGGGTCAGGTTGCGGCCATAGAGCACCCGGTACTCCCGTTCCAGGGTGCGGATCACGTCCAGAGCGCACTCCAGGCAGGTGCGGGAGAGCTGGAATACCGTCTCCCGGCCGCACTCGGCCTGGTAGGAGGGGGCGGCGTAAGGCAAAATGTGATTGACGCCGGGCAGCAGGCCGGGGACAGGGGGACTGGGCCGGCGGACGGTGTTGCCTCCCACAAAGGGGTACAGGGTGGACTCAATAAACCACTGGCGCAGCCGGGGCAGAAAGTAGACGCTGTCCACCGGACGGTCCCAGGAGCGCATCAGGTCCTTCCCATATCCGGACAGCACCCCCACCAGCACCATCCGGATGTCCACCCCTTCCTGCCGCAGAATGGGGTCCAGGGTGTGGACCCGGAAGCCGGGGTGCATCAGGTCATCCACCAGAATGACCGGACGGTTGAACGACTTGATGGTGCGGATCTGGCTGGGAATGGGGGCGTAGTTGGGGAAGGCCTCAATGGTGCTCTCTTTCAGGTCGGGGGAGTATACCTTGTCAGTGTGGATGGTCTTGGTGACCGTGTTGGGGACAATCCGGCCGCGGAGCATCTTGCCGAAGGGAACACACATGCACTCCCCCAAGGTTCGCGGCTCGGTGGGGACGGAGGGAACCCCGTTATAGGCGGTGATTTTTTCCAGCAGGCGGTGGTGGATGATATTGGAGGACAGTGTGAGCACCAGTGACCCGGGATAGAGGCCGGCTATGGCCAGCTGCATCCGCTCATGGCTGCGGCGGATGGCGGCGAGCACCTGCCGGTTGTGAGACAGGGGGTCCTGAATGGCGGTCTCCAGATTTTGAATGAACACGATGGGGGCGTGCATGTCGGTCTCCCGGATGGGGGACTCTCCCTCCGGCGAGACAAAGCCGGAGCAGGAGAGCAATGTATCCAATTGGGGAGAGAGACGCCCGCCGTGGGGGCGAAAGACGGCGTAAACACAGTCCTGAACCAAGGCCTGGGAGAGCAGCTCACTGAGCAGCAGCTGGCAGTAATCCCGGTTTTGGACGCCCTCCTCCGCAGCGAGAGAGGTGATGAGAAGCACGCTGCCCGCCGCCCGCAGGCGGATGCGGTTGGCCAGCTGGCTGTCGCCCAGGGCGTCGAACAGCAGGGAATCGGATAAAAAGCGGTAGCTTACATAGCCCAGCAGCTGCTCCTGTGCGCCGGTGCGGCGCAGGAGCAGCACCCGGTCCCCCTGCCGGGCGATGGCGGAACGGACCAGATCTCGGTCATTCTGCCCCGCTGTAATGGCTGCCAGCAGATCAGGATCGGGATGATCCTCCCAGGAGAACTCCAGATCCCCGGCGTACAGCAGGGGCTTGTCCTGGCTGTCCCGAAGATACAGGCCGTTCTGGTAGATGAAGTCCTGGATAACCGGGTCAATGAAGTTGGAGATGTCCCGGTTCAAATCCACATTTTCCCGAATCCGGGAGGAGCTGATGTCCTCCAGGTGGGGAGGCAGCTGAAGCTGGATGACATTGCCGGTGATGGAGAGGTCCTTTCCCCGCACAGGGGCTGACTCCCCCGCGCGGCGGAAAATGATGTGGTTCATGGCGTGGATGGAGTAGGGAGCGGGGGGCGCCTGGTAGGCGGAGGCATGGGCCACCACGTCGCTTCCCGCCACAATATAGACCTCCTGGTTTGGAAACAGGGAGACCAGCCGCTCCAGGTCAGAGGGATTGGCGATGTTCACCGGAATATCATCGGGGAAGAGGTGGACATGGAAGTCCCCCGCCACCGACAGGTTGACAATCTGCCTGCGGATCAGGTGGGGCTGGGCCTTTTTGGACCAGGAGAACTCATCCACCGCCAGATAGACCTCGAAGCCCAGGTCCCGGATCGCGTGAACGATGCCCTTGTGGGACAGGGTAAAGGGGTCGAAGGTGCCCGGGAAAAAGGCAATCCGGCCGGGGGCCTCAAAGGTAAAGGGCCCATTGTCCAGGCGCCACAGGGAGATGAAGCGGTTGATGTCCGCCAGGGCGGCCGCCCGGTAGAAGAAGGTCATGGTGTTGTCCTGGACAGGGGCCTCCTGGATCAGGAAGAGAAGCTTGCGGTAGCTGAGAGAAAAGAGATGGGCCTTCTCCTCCATGGGGAGGATGGGAGATTCAAAGAGAAGATTGCCGGTGGCCAGCAGGGCCTCCTGCCGCACGGCGGGGCGGTAGTGGGCAAGACCCTGGAGAAGCAGGCCCAGCAGCTCCTGCCGGCGGGCCTCGTAGTCCTCGCTGGACTGGGAAAACCGCTCCCGGTAGGCGGGGTAGTGCTGCAGCAGCACGGCGATGGTGTTCAGGGCGCCCGAGACCGCCGAGTCGTTGGAGGAGCCAAGCAGCCCCTTGAGCCAGAGCACCTGTTCGTCCAGCTCGCTGGGGTGGAGGTAGAGGGCGGCCTCGCCCAGATACTCCGGGATGTATTTGGAGATCTCATACTGCCCCATCTCCAGCCCTTTTCCCAGCTCCACCACCACCTCGTTGCGCTGGTCCCGGCGCAGCAGGGACAGAATTCGGACCAGGGCGGAGCCGGCGGTATGCCGCACCACCACCCGCTCAGACACCTTGACCAGATTGGAGAAGTGGGTGGCGATATGGAGAATGTGGGTTTTAAGACCGTGCTCCACCTGGTCACGCAGCAGCTCCACCCCGGCCACCTTGACGATCCAGGGAGTGGCAATCTTCAGGTTATCCAGAAAGACCTCGCTGGTGATGTCGGTCTGGTACAGGGCCTGCTCCAGATCGGATACGTCCAGACCGGCCCGCTGGAGAATTTTATACTGGAGAAAGGCGGTGGTCAGCTGGGCGGAGGGAACCGTGCGGGCAATCTGGACGATGCGGGCCATCTGGGGGTGGCTTCTGGGAAGCGAGCGCTGGGCCTCCCGCAGAAATTCCAGGGCGGCCGTGACATGGCGCAGCTCCCCGGAGGAGGCAAAATAGGCTGCGAAATGAATGAGCTTGTCCAGTGTGTCCGCGCCGTAATATTGGGACGGCAGGTACCGGATCGCATCCAGAAGGGTAAAGGCGGTATCCGGCGGGAGGGCGGCCGGATCATCATAGTAGCGCAGCAGGGCCCCCAGAAAGCGGGGAATATCTCCGGGCCGGGCGTGGGAGAGCATGGACCCCACCACCAGCTTCAGGGTGTAGCCGATATGGCTGCGCTGCTGCTGGGTGGTCTTGTGGTCGGGGAAAATAATCATATCCAGATACTGGGACCACAGGGTAAAGGGGACCTCCTCCGCCGGGTCGTTCTGGGCGTCGGCGGGGATCTCCTTGCGGTAGACCAGATGGAAGCGGGCGATAATCTGGCCGATGAGGTAGGCCGCCTGGCGGCGGATGTCGCCCTCCCGGTGGACCAGCAGCTCGTAGAGAAACGAGAGCGCCTGGGTCTTTTGGCGCACGGACAGGTAGGTGAAATACTCCTGGAAGATGTTCAGATAGGCCCTCAGCTGCTGCCAGCTCTTGGCGGAGCGGGCGGCCTCGATGATGTTGCCGAATTTCCGCTCGTTGGAGAGCATGTGCATCATGCGCAGGTTGTGGTCCACCGAAAGATGGATGATGCTCTCCAGAGTCTCCTGGGGGTTCATGAGGGCGGGGTCCTTCCGCGGAAGGGCCGTCTGAGGCCGGCCGGTCAGCTCCACGTCCACGCCCATGCGGCGCATGTAATCCTCGAAGTCGTGGAGCTTGCCGTAGACAAACTCATACCGGCGGCGCTTTTTCTGGTCCACATTGTCCAGCTTGGACAGAATGACCTGGAAAGAGGCATCCAGGGGATAAAGGACGGTAATTTCCCGCCCCTGATCATCCCGGTCCTGCTTGGAGCGGAAGTCGGCGTAGATCAGCAGAAGAGACTCCACCGACAGGGACTCCAGCTCCAGATCCCAAACCGAGTGGTTGGAGGCGATGTGGCTGATGCCCTCCATCCTGCGGGCCAGCAGCCACTGGTCGGTGTAGTAGTAGTGGAGATAGGGGACCCGCTCCCCGGGGCGGCAGCCGAACTTGCCCAGGTCGTGGGCGGCGGCGGCGCCGGAAATCAGAGCCAGATCCACGTCAAGCCCCGCCTCCCGAAGTCCCCGGGCGGCGACCATGGCGATATGGTGGACGCCGGCGATGTGGCCCAGGGTGCGGAACGGGGTGACCTCCAGCCCCAGGCGCATCAGCTCGTAGACATACTCCCGCCGCCAGGCGGCCAGAAAGCGGCGGTATTCCCCGGCCAGGTCAAAGGGAGCGGCCTCCTCCTCGGCCAGAAACTGAAAATCCATCAGTGGGTCAAATGGGAGGGATGAGCGCTCCTGGTCCAGCAGAATCTGCAGAATGGTGAGATAGAGCTCCGCGCCGTCGGCATAGGAGCCGGCTTCGGGAGCAAAGCCCCCCTCCGGATACATGATCCGGCAGATGTACTGGTAGCAGAAGGGCAGCCAGCCGCCCTCCGGGGCCTGGGGAGAGATCTGCTCCAGAAGAGGGGCGCAGGCCTCCAGCACCTGGCCGCAGCGCAGACGCTCCCGGATGGGGAGCAGGGCGGCCAGGCTGTCCTGCCAGCGGGAATCCCGCAGCAGAGAGAGCACGGCCCTTCGGCCTGGGAAGGAGGGGCGCCTGCGAAGCGCGAGGGCGTCGGCGATATCGCCGTTGATCTGCCGCAGCAGCTTGTGGTACATGGGGCACCTGCCTTTCCGGCGCGCCGAAGATGCCGGCGCGCCCGGTTTGGTGAGATGAGAAAAGTGTATCATATTTTTGCCCGGTTGGAAAGGGCGGGGAGAGGAGAAAAAGGACGGATAAGCGGAGGAAAACGAAAGGGTCCTGCCGCCTCTCTCGGGACGGCAGGACCTCGACGGAATCGAGAGGCTCCGTTATGCCTCGGTGCCCAGGGTTTGGATAAGCAGGTTGCGCAGGGAAATGGCGCTGTGGCGGTTCATGACAATGGATGCCACCTGCTCGGCATTGGGGGCGGAGACATTCTCCAGCCCGCCGGAGGTGACGGTCATGGCGGTCTCCATGTACTTGTAGGCGATGTCCAGGGTGACCTCAAGGACCTCTCCTTCCTTGTCAGAGACCTTGCGGATACCGAAGGTGTTGGCGTACTGGGGTTTCATAATAGGGGTGCCTCCTTGTCAAAAAATAAAATTGCGGCGGTAAACTGTGCTGTGGACGGCGCGGGTTACGGCATGGGCCGTTCCAAAGGAAGGCCGTTCAGGACGGCCTCTTCCAGGGTGTCCCCCGTGTAGCGCAGCTTCAGGGAGAAGAAAGGCTGGTCCTCGCGGGCAATAAGGGACAGAAAGATGGCGTCCCCTTCCCAGTGGGGCAGCTCCAGTAGCCGGTCCCGGGGGACCCACTCCAGCACCCCTTCGTCACATTCCTTCAGCTCCCCTGTCCAGCCGTCGGCGGTGAACAGGTGCATGTATTCGGTTGGCCAGCGGTCGGAGACAAAGGTAACCAGCCCGCGGTAGCGGTAGTCCGTGAGCGTGAGTCCTGTTTCCTCGCGGGCCTCCCGCAGCAGACAGTCCTCCGGGCTCTCCTTGTCCTCGAACTTTCCGCCTATGCCGATCCATTTGTCGCGGTTGAGGTCGTGGGCCTTTTTGATGCGGTGGAGCATCAGGTAATCCCCGCCCCGGCGGATATAGCACAGGGTGGTGTTGAGCATGGAACAACCTCCTTTTCTGAAAACCAGTATAGCATGGGCGGGGCCGTGAGGCAAATAAAAAATGACCGCCCGGCTGTAGGGCCGGGCGGCTGAAGCGCTTACTCCGAGAAATTGCGGTACAGGAAGGTCATGATCTGACTCCGGGTGCAGGTATCGTCGGGACCGAAGGTGGAGTCGCCGGTGCCGGCAGTAATGCCCTCCTGCACGGCCCAGGACACGGCCTGGGCATAGGACGCGTCGGCGGCTACGTCATCAAAGGCGGCCTCGCCGGACTCGGGGCTGCCCGCCAGCTTCCACAGGTAGGTCACTGTGGAGGCGCGGGTGCAGGGGGACTCCCCGTTGAAGGTGCCGCCGGACACCAGACCCTCCTCGTAGGCCCAGGCGGCGGGAGCGGCGTACCAGGAATCGGCGGCCACATCGTCAAAGGGGGCGGAGGCCGCGGGGGCGGGAGAGCCGCAGGCCCGCCACAGGAAGGTGAGAATCTGGGCGGTGGTGCAGGTGTCATCGGGACCAAAGGTGGTGGGGGTGGTGCCGGCGGTGATGCCCTGCTCTACCGCCCAGGCCACCGGGGCGGCGTACCAGGCATCCGCGGGAACATCAGTGAACACGGGGGCAGAGGGAGTTTCCTTTTCCGGGACGATGCTGTTGTCGATCAGAATATCATAACGACCCCAGAAGCTGGTTCCCGCCTCCGGGTAATAGACATCCACATACAGCCGGCAGATATCCCCCTCCTTCAGCTCGCCGGGCAAGCGGAAGGAGACGCTCTGTCCTTCTTCAATGCGAATCGCCTCATCGGCTCCCCCGCTGACAGCAGAGCTCCATACATTGTCGGCGCACAGGTAATCGCCGCCGCCGTAAACACTGCCGACATAAACAGTGCCGCCGTTTACAGCAGACAGGTCATCGCTCCGCTCATCCCAGCCGTACTGCTCCTCTGCGGCAGCCGCGGACATGGACGTGTGGGGGATTGCACGGACAACCAGGAAGCAGTCCTGTGCCCCGCCCTGATTCGTCACGGTAAACAACAAATCATCGGGGGCCGGCAGACAGGAGGAGAGCATTTCCAACGTGAGGACACCCGCGGCCATGTCAAAATTTCCCAACCAAAGCTCCTGATCCCGGGAAGAGGGGGAATAATCCGTTCCGCTGCTGTCCGCCGAGGACAGAGAGATTGGAAGAAGGGCCTCCTCCAGTGTCATGTCAGCAGCAAAGGACGGAAGCGCCAGAGTAAGGCAAAGGGACAGTGCCGCCGCAACAGATATGAGCTTTTGTTTCATCGTGTAGTTCCTCCATCGTTTATTCTTCGACGGTCATCCCCAAGACAGGGCGCTCCCCCGTCACAGGGTACCGTTAAAAACATAAAAGCGGTGCTGAGCATATAACTCAACACCGCCCGACTGAGGTTCAATCAAAAAGAGAAACACCAATCCCGGTTTCGATGGATTGTGGTGAAACGTGAAGCGCTCCATCGTGATAATGGGAGCTGCGGTGCAGTCTGTTCGACCGTGGTATTGAGTGATGTGTTCACTCATCATCGGAGCATGACAGGCTGCCGCCCGCTGTGCTCTGCTGCTGTTTATGTTTCCGTTCCAATTTTAACCGATTTGCCCTGTAAATGCAATAGCATTTCTTAAAGAAACGTGAAAAGGGGCGCGCCTCCTGTCCTGAAATAGGGAAGGCGCGCCCCTTCTGGTTCGATTCAAGGCGGGACGGTGACGCTTTTCCGGCGGAGCCGCGCTAGCCGATCAGCTCCGTATCCACCAGAAGCACCTCCACCGTGTAGAGGGTCCCGTCGGAGCGGCGAAGGGTGAGCTCCACCCCGTCTCCCGGTCCCAGGGAGAGCTTGATCCGGCTCAGATCCTGGGTGCCGGAGACCTCCCGGCCATTGGCGGAGAGAATGACGTCGCCAGCCTGAATCCCTTTGGCATAGGCATCGCTGGCGGGGTCCACCTCAATGATTTCCAGACCGCCTCCCTCCACCGGGCGGGTGTTGACGGTAAAGCCAAAGACGCCGGAGCGGATCTCTCCGCCGGCAATCAGGGTATCGACCACATATTTGACCCGGGTGGAGGGGATGGCAAAGCCAAGGGCCTCGGCGGAGCCGTCGTCAGTGACGATTTTAATGGTGGTGACCCCCACAACCTGGCCGTATTGGTTGATAAGGGCGCCCCCCGAGTTGCCGAAGTTGATGGCCGCGCTGGTTTGAATGAGCACCATGGTCACCCCGTCCACCTCCACCTCGCGGTCCAGGGCGGAGATGATGCCGTCAGTGATGGTGGAGCGGTAGCCCAGAGGGTCGCCCAGGGCGGCCACCGGGTCCCCGATGCGCAGAGAGGAGGAGTCGCCGAATTCAGCGGGGGTCAGCCCCGCGGCCTCGATCTTCAGGACAGCGAGATCCTCCTCCGCGTCAAAGCCGACCAGACTGGCGTCCAGAACCTCGTTGTCCCACAGGATCACGCGCACCTGACTGGCTCCCGCCACCACATGGGCGTTGGTGACAATATAGCCGTCCGACGTCACGACGATGCCGGTGCCGGTGCTGTAGGTTGAGGAAGAAATTGCCTCGATGGACACCATGGAGGGGAGGCACTTGTCGTAGATTTCCGTATAGGTCAGGGTCTCCCCCGTGTCCGGGTGGAGGGTGAGGGTGACTCCGGTGCCTGTCTCGGCCCGGGGAATGGACGGCGGATCAGTGCTGTACTCCTGAGTCTGATAGCCGCCGCCGTCCTGAGAGGGCGGTTGGTAGGAGAAGATGCGGGTTATGGTCTGCCCGCCCAGAATGACGGCGGCAGCACACAAGACCAAGACCAGGGACAGCAGTCCGGCAAACCAGGGCCATCGCCGGCGGCGGCGCCTGGGGCGCAGCACGGGCCGGACCGGAGGGATGGAGAAGGTGGGAGGGAGGGGACAGACGGGAGAGGGCTGCTCCCAGGGACCGCCCTGCCACAAATCATCGTTCCGGTTGTCCAATGAGATCCCTCCGATCAAAGCAATATCATGCCCTGGAGGCCAGGGGAGAGCTTATGGGAGCGCTGTGCCAGGGGAAAGGGAAAGGTGCGGCGGAGCGCGGCTCCCGGAGCGCCGCCCCATCTGAGATGGGGCCCAAAAGAAAACATCACGGGAAAGACGGCCGCGTTCAGGCCAGCGTAAGGGTGAAGGTGAACTGGGTGACACCGTCCTCGCTGGTGACGGTGATGTTTTCCTTTAGATTGCCCAGAATGGTTTTGACGATATACAGCCCCAGGCCAACCCCGTCCCGGTCCATGGAGCGGGAGTAATCCGCCTTGTGGAAGCGGTCAAAGAGGAGAGGAAGCTCGTCAGGCGGGATGGTGGAGCCCAGGTTTCGGATGGAGGTAAAGGCCTTGCCGTCCTTTTTGGTGATCTGCACCGTGATGGTGCTGCCGGGGGCGGCAAACTTGGCCGCGTTATCCAGCAGGTTGTAGCATACCTGGGTGATGGCGTCCGGATCACCCCATACCATCAGCTTGTCCTCGGGCATCTGAACGTCCACATCCAGGCCGCGCTGAGTGATTTTGGACTCCAGGCTGATGAGCACCTGAGAGACCACGTCGGTCAGATCAAACTGCTCCTGGGCGGTGACGGCATGTTCCGACAGGGCGTCCAGCCTGCTCAGGTCCAGCATGCGGCGCACCAGGCGGGAGAGACGGCGGGTCTCAGAGACGATAACCTGGAGAAACTCCCGCTCCCGCTCCGGAGGAATGGTGCCGTCCAGAATTCCTTCGGCAAAGCCGGAGATGGTGGTCATGGGCGTTTTAAGCTCATGGGAGACATTGGCGATGAATTCAGAGCGCTGGCTCTCCACTTTGGCCAGCGAGTTGGCCATGGAGTTGAAGGCCTCGGCCAGTGTGCTGATCTCGTCGCAGCGGTTTTCATAGCCGGTGACCCGCACGTCAAACTCACCCCGGCCGAAGCGCCGGGCCGCCTCGGCCATCTCATTCAGCGGGCGGGCCTGATAGGCGGAGGTGAGGGAGCTGGCAATGACCGCGATCAGCAGCACCACCACGGCGGTAAAGAAGAAGATGGTGGCGGTGGCGGTCCACATCTCGGACAGACTGGAGGCGTCGGCGGCCACCAGCACCAGTCCGCTGATCACCGGAATTCCGGCCAGCGTGTTGGTGACTGGCAGACTGGCCAGGTAGCGCCGCTCGGGATAGATGCCGTCCAGATTGGTCAGGCCGGTGTAGGAGCCGGAGTTCAGCACCTGGTCGATCACCGTCTGGGGGACTTTGGTATCCCCATAGGAGTAAAAGTAGGTGCCGTCGGTGGCATAGACAATGTCTCCATCGGTAGTGGCCACGATGACAAAAGCGTCGGAGATCAGGGCAATGGAGGCCACATAGCTTTTGTAGTCGTCACTCCGGATATCCAGAAATTGAGAATAGGAGGAGGTGAAATTGGCGATATAGCCCGCGTTGCGCGCCATGGAATCTCGCTTTTCTGAGATAATATACCGGTAGAACAGCAGCATAAACGACGCGGAAAGCAGAGTGAAGGACAAAATCATCACGCCCACCATCATCAGCAGCTGGCGCTTGTAAAGCGACTTCAACAGGATCACCTCCAGTCAAAAAAGGGCGGCATGCCGTCGGCCCTGGGGAGGCTGCGCCGTCACAGCCCCTTTTTTCTTTTTCATTCAGGGCGCCGAAAGCAGTGCGCTGCCGCCTGTGGGAGGCGGTCAGTCAGCCGGCGGAGCTTACTTCAAATTTGTAGCCCACACCCCACACTGTTTTCAGACGCCATTGGTCACTGACGCCCTCCAGCTTTTCTCGAAGGCGCTTGATGTGCACATCCACTGTTCGGCTGTCGCCGAAGTAATCAAAGCCCCATACCTCGTCCAGCAGCTGGTTGCGGGTGAATACCCGGTTGGGGGAGGAGGCCAGGTGGTACAGCAGCTCCAGCTCCTTTGGAGGGGTGTCCACCCGCTGGCCGTCCACCAGCAGCTCATAGGAGTCCAGGTTGATGACCAGCTTGTCAAAGGTCAGCTTTTTCTCCTGGGGCTCCTCCTCGCCGCCCGCCCGCCGAAGGACGGCGTGGATGCGGGCCAGCACCTCCTTCATCTCAAAGGGCTTGACGATGTAGTCATCGGCGCCGCTCTCCAGACCGGTGACCTTGTCCTCCGTCTCTCCCTTGGCGGTGAGCATGATGACGGGCGTTTTGTCCGTTTCACGAATTTTTTTCAGGACGGACCAGCCGTCCATCACCGGAAGCATGATGTCCAGCAGCACAAGGTCGGGCTGGAAGGAGCGAAACAGCTCCACGCCGCGGCCTCCGTCCTTGGCCACCTGGGTTTCAAAGCCCTCCTTCTCCAGATAGAGATGGAGCAGCTCGGCAATATTGCCGTCATCCTCTACAATCAAAACCTTTTTGGGCATAAAGGCAACCCCCATTTCAGCTTATTAGCTTAAATTCAGCAAAGCAGTCCGACACAAAGAAGGCGGGCCTGTCAAATTGTGCCGCTATTACCATTATTATAGCGCCAAAGCGGCATCTTGGGTGAATAAATTGTGAATTAGCGGCTGGAAGGCCGGCTGTCTACATAGGAGTGGTCCACCTGAATGACAGGGAAATAGCGGGGAGAGATCTGCTTGATCCCTTTTTCCAGCTCGGAGCGGACCTGGCTGTCGGTGAGACGGAAGCCATAAGGCACCACCACATCAAAAATCAGGTTGGTGTGGCAGGGACCGGGCGTGATCCGAAAGTCGTGGATGGTCAGGGCGGGGTCCAGGGCCTGGGCCAGGTTGGATACCTGGCTGCGCAGGCCGTCGGTGCGCTCATCCCGGACCACCGGGTCCATGTGAATGACGGCTTCGATGTGGTGCTTGGCCTTCAGCTCGCGCTCGATGTGGTCGATCAGGTCATGGAGCTCCAGCAGATCGCCGTCGGCGGGCACCTCGGCATGAAAGGACATCATGGCGCGGCCGGGGCCGTAGTCGTGATAGACAAGGTCGTGGATACCCAGAATTTTATCATGGCCGAGCACCAGCTTGTCGATGTCATCAGCCAGCTCCGGGTCCATGGGGCGGCCCAGCAGGGGGTCCAGCGTGCTGCGGGCGGAGTCCAAGCCGGTTTTTAAAATCAGAACGGCAACAGCCAGACCGGCCAGCCCGTCGATGGGCAGATCCGTTACCTGGCCCAGAAGCGTGGAGAGAAGAACCACCGCGGTAGAGGCCATATCGGACAGGGAGTCGGCGGCGGTAGCCTCCATGGCGGCCGAACCGATGGCCCGGCCCAGGGCGCGGTTGAAGCAAAACATCCACAGCTTGACCAGAATGGCCGCGGCCAGAATAAGCAGGGATGGGAGGGAGGCCTGAACCGGGGCGGGGTGGAGCAGGGAATCCAGGGCGGAACGGCCCACCTCCACCCCCATGAGCAGGATGGCCAGAGAGACAATCAGTCCGGAAACATACTCAATGCGGCCATGGCCAAAGGGGTGCTCGGCGTCAGCGGCCTGCCCGGCCAGCCGGAAGCCTACCAGGGTGACCACGGAGGTGGCCGCGTCGGACAGGTTGTTTGCCGCGTCGGCCACCATGGCGACGGAGGAGGAGAGAATGCCGGCGGAAAACTTGACCAGGGCCAGCAGGGCGTTGAGGGCAATTCCGGCGGCACCCGCCACGGTGCCGCACAGACGGCGGGTCTCGGGGGACTGGGGATTTCTGCCCCGGAGGCAGGCCCGAATGATAGTTTGGATCAAAGAAAACACCTTCCAGATAGGACAGTGAAACAGATCTGGGTCTGGAGACCCGGCAGCTGCAACACTTTATTATCCCACGCGGGGGCCGCAGCGTCAAGAGAGAACGGTCGGATGGCCGCCGCCTTTTTTGCAGCCTGCGGCGGAGCGGAATCCTTTACAAAAAGTTCACGGGGACGTCACGATCTTGACGCAATTACATTGTATGCTGACAGCGTGGCCAAGATCTGTAATCCATCTCTCATTTCTCTCTCTTTCTTTACAACACACAGCAGACAGCCCCGGCTTCGGCCGGGGCTGTCTGCTGTCGCGGCGTCGGCAGATGGGGTCGGATTGCCCTCCCACGGGTTTGGAAGTTTACAAAAAATTCACGGCCGCGTCACGATTTTGTCTCATTTTTATTTTATCATACACTCGTACCCAGAGTTCAAGAAGATATCTCCCATTTCTCCCTCTCCTTTACAACACACACAGAAAAAGCCCCAGGTGAAAGCCTGGGGCTTTTTCTGTGTGTGAAACCCAAGCCGGAGGAGCGCTGCTCCCACGCCCTCCGCTATGCCGGGGAAAGCGGAGGCGGGTTTTGCGGAATCGGCCCTGTGCGGAGCGGCCTGTGGAATTTGGTCGGAAATGAAGAAAAAAAGATGGGACAGCCGGGTAAAATTTCAGGTGAAAACCGGGGAAATCTATGGTATACTGTAAGAGGAAAAATTTTCTCTTCAAGGAGGAATATTGGATGTTGAAGCTTGATTTGTCCAAGCTGTCCGGGTTTATACCTGAGAACTTTGCCTCCGTCCGGGAGGAGCGGCTGAAGAAGGCGGCGGCCATGCTGGCCGATCACAGCGGCCCGGGAGGCGATTTCACCGGCTGGGTAACCCTGCCCCGGGATTACGACAAAGAGGAGTTTGCCCGGATTCAGTCTGCGGCCCAAAAAATTCAGCGGCAGTCCCAGGTGCTGGTGGTCATCGGCATCGGCGGCTCCTATCTGGGGGCCCGGGCCGTTATTGAGCTGCTGGCCTCTCCCAATTACAACCTGAAGCAGAAGAACACCCCCGATATTTTCTTCGCCGGCAACGGCCTGTCCACTGACGCCCTGCTGGAGACCATCTCCTTGATTGGGGACCGGGATTTCTCGGTGAATGTGATCTCCAAGTCTGGGACCACCACCGAGCCCGCCGTGGCCTTCCGCATCTTCAAACAGATGCTGGAGGAAAAGTATGGCAAAGAGGGGGCCCGGGAGCGGATTTATGCCACCACCGACAAGGCGCGGGGCGCCCTGAAGGGGCTGGCCGACCGGGAGGGCTATGAGGAGTTTGTAGTGCCCGACGAGGTGGGCGGCCGCTACTCTGTCCTCACCGCCGTGGGCCTGCTGCCCATCGCTGTGGCCGGGATTGACATTGAAAAGCTGATGGGCGGGGCCGCGCGGGCCATGGAGGAGCTGTCCGCTCCTGGACTGGACAACCCAGCCTGGCAGTATGCGGCCGCCCGCCACGCCCTGTATGAGAGCGGGAAAAAGGCGGAGCTGCTGGCCTGCTACGAGCCTCCCTTCCGGTTCTTTGCCGAGTGGTGGAAGCAGCTCTACGGCGAGAGCGAGGGCAAGGAGGGCAAGGGCCTCTTCCCCGCCAGCGTGGAATACACCGCCGACCTGCACTCCATGGGCCAGTATATCCAGGAGGGCGAGCGGCTGATGTTCGAGACGGTGGTGAAGTTTGCCCCCAAGGGAGTGTTCACCATTCCCAATGATCCGGAAAACGTGGATGGGCTCAATTTCCTGTCAGGCAAGCCGCTCTCCTTTGTGGCGGAGCAGGCCATGCGGGGCGTGATTCTGGCCCATGTGGACGGAGGCGTGCCCAATGTGCTGCTGGAGCTGCCCGCGGTGGGTGAAGAGAGTGTGGGTTATCTGATCTACTTCTTTGAATATGTCTGCGGCCTGTCTGGCTACCTGCTGGAGGTCAATCCCTTTAACCAGCCCGGCGTGGAGGCGTATAAGAACAACATGTATGCGCTCCTGGGCAAACCAGGCTACGAGGCCCAGAAGGCGGAGCTGGAGAAAAGACTGTAAAACAAAACAGAAGCGCGGAGGCCGCGAGCAGGGGAGCTTGGAGCGAAGCGAGGGCGGGCGCAGGGCCGCAGGTCGGCCCGGAGGCCGGCCCGAGCCGCAGTGAAAGCGACCCGACCGCGAGCAGGGGGAGGCAAAGCCTCCGCCGTGACACAAAAAATTCACAATAATCCCGGTTGAAAAAGCCCCCCCGATATGGTAAAGTGTATACAAGCAGAGGGAACCGCTTCCCTGCGTCAAAACGTTAAGGAGTGATACACATGATCCGAGTCATCATGGGCAAGAAGGGCTCCGGCAAGACCAAGCAGATGATCGAAATGATCAACAGCGCCGTCCAGACCGAGCATGGCAACGTGGTGTGCATCGAGAAGGGCAACAAGCTGACCTTCGACCTGCATTATCAGATCCGCCTGATTGAGTCCAGCCAGTATGATATCGCCAATTACACCGCCCTGAAGGGCTTTATCAGCGGCCTGTACGCCGGAAATTATGATATTACCCATATCTTTATTGACAGCCTGACCAAGATCGCCGGCGGCGAGTGCGACAACGAGACCGAGAAGTTCCTGGACTGGCTGAACAAGTTCGGCGAGCAGCACAACATCAAATTTACCATTACCATCAGCGACGACGCCTCCCTGGCCCCTGAGGGCGTCAAGAAGTATTTCTGAGCAGGCTGCTTGCAATCACCCGATGGAAAAGATCCGCGGGGAGCTGTCAGTATGACAGCTCCCCGCGGTTTTTGTCTGAGACGCGGCTGCCTCTGGGACCGGGAGCGCCCGCCGCGCGGAGGGGCGCGTGTCTTTGTTCCCGGAGAAATCGGCTCAGTCAGAATGGGCGCCGGACTGCTGCGCTCCAAATAGGGCGGCAAATGTTCAGGCCGAGCTCTTCCATTATAGCGGCCCGGCGGCGTGCGGGCAATCCGGTTTTTGCAGTCCCGCCAAGGCAGCGGCGGGGCACTTTTACCTTGAAAGCGGCCGGGCGTGGGGGGGAGTAAGTCCCTTTTCCTGGACTGTGGGAGAAAAAAGAGCGGGACGGACAGGTTGACAGAACAACGAAAAAGGAGTATGCTGTCACAAGAATAGAACAAATGTTCTATTACCGAAGGAGGGATGGAGAAAACTGGAAGTGCTGGAAGTGAGACAGCGAACAGAGGGAAGGTCCCCGCCGCAGGCGAATGTTCGCCTGCGGCGTCATGTGCAGAGGGGCGGGCGGACCTTTTGACATTAAGCTATAGCCCAAATGGAGGAAAATGAAAAAAACCGCCCTGCGGGCGGCGCACTGACTGTCAGTCCAGAAGAGCGGACGGCAGTTGGAAAGGAGGAGAAAGGGAGCGGACGGATGACGTCTTTTTTGACGCAGGCATAAAAAGACGTCGGAGCAAAGCGGACTTTGCTCCGACGTGGTGGAGGAGGGTGGATTCGAACCACCGAAGCTAACGCAACAGATTTACAGTCTGCCCCCTTTGGCCACTCGGGAACTCCTCCGTATTCAGTTGGAGCTGGTGGACGGATTCGAACCCCCGACCTGCTGATTACAAATCAGCTGCTCTACCGGCTGAGCTACACCAGCGTAAGAAGGCTGTCCAACAGCATGGGGTAGTATACCAAAGGAAGGGGAAGTTGTCAAGAAGATTTTTTAAAATTTTGGAAGCGGACAGGCTCAGGCAGGAAAAGGAGGAGAGAAACTTGACCTTGAAGGAGCTTTCAATGGAATACCGGGCCCATGCCAGGGCGCTGGAGGGACGCATCTGCCAGCTGGAGTGCAGGATACGGGAGGAAGAGGACCCGGACGAGCGGGGACGGCTGGAGGACAGGGTCCGCCTGCTGGCTGTTATGCTGCGGGAGGCCCGGGAGCTGGCCGTGCTGACAGAGCGCTACTATGACAGGGGGTATCGACGGAATGCCAGGTACACGATATAGAAGGGGAAAGGAGTACGCTGCGGACATGCTGGTGTACACCCGTCAGATGGCGGCGGACAACAGCCAGGAGGTCAGCCGGCTGAAGCGCAACCTGGTGCGCTGCCTGCGGGAGGACCTGACCCCCAAGCAGCAGCGGGCGCTGATCCTGTATTACTCCGAGGGGCTGACCATGCGGGAGATCGGAGAGCGGCTGGGCGTGAACCGCTCCACCGTCTCCCGCACCATCAAGCGGGGGGAGGCCCGGCTGCAGCGCTGCCTGCGCTATGGGGCGGAGGCCTATCTGCGCAGCATGGGGCCCTGACCTTCCCGGTGTGCAGAAAACCAGAGAGAAGCCGGGGGATCAGTCCCCTGACGGCCCTTCTTCCGGCAGAAAGAGTCCGTCCACCGGGACGCCCAGGGCCCGGGAGAGCTGAAAGGCCAGAGCCAGAGTGGGATCATACTTGTTGTTTTCGATGGCGTTGATGGTCTGACGGGAGACGCCGCAGGCTCTGGCCAGCTGCTCCTGGGACAGCCCCAGGGCCTTTCTTTTTTCCCAAATGATGTTTCTCATCTTATCCACTATACTTCTTTCGGTAGTATACCAGAAAGCCGAAGTAGAACATAGCTGCCACTGACAGGGTGACGAATGGGTTGACACACAGCTGCTGGCTGCGGACAATGCACTCCACTGTGTTGATGACTAGGCTGCCCACGGTGCCGATGAGTGTCCAGGTGCTGGATTTCCAGACAATCATCATCCGCCGCTCATCCCCCGGGCGGACCAGGGAAACCAGCATGGCGATGTCCAGAATGAGCAGGACGGCAAGAAAAAGGAGGAATGCGATTACAAAGATCAAATCGGAAGAAAGCATAAAAAGTCTCCTTTCAGAGTGGGGCGGCCGCACCCGTATATGTCAAAAACTTCTGACATTATGAGTGTAAACGAAGCGGCTGAAAATGTCAAGAGTTTTTTACATTATTTGATGGACAAGAGTAGGAGACGCAGCGGGCCGGCCAGGGGGGAGAAACCAGTCTGGGCAGAAAACCCGCCGGATGCACTGGAAAGAGGGGAGAACAGAAGGAAGTTTTATGGATTCCGGATTGTATTTCAGGCGGGAAATATGGTAGAATGTAGCTTAAACACGGAAACGGCACGTCTGTGGACGCCGCGCCCGCGTGAAGGCGGACAAGAGGGGAGGCGGCGGCCTGTGGAGGGAAGAAAGGCGGTGGGGCCGGAGCGGGAGCGGCCCTGGTACCGCTCTCCCCTGAATGTGGGGCTGGTGCTGGCGGTTGCCGTGCTGGCCAGCCTGTTTTTTCTGGAGTCGGATGACTGCTATTTTGTCTATTGGCAGTACGACAGCTGGAAAGACCTTTTGCTTACCCGCCCGGACACCAGCAAGGCGCTGATTGTGGGAGTGCCTCAAAACGGGCGCTACCTGGGCAATCTGCTGGGGGTGCTGCTGGCAAAATGCAGTGAGACGCCCCTGTTTTTTCTGAGACCGGCCTATTTTGCGGGGGGAGTTCTGCTGCTGGCCTGGGGAGGGGCCTGCTCCGTGTGCCCAAAGCGCCGGAAGGAAGGTCTGTTCCTTCTGCTCGCGCTGCTGATCCTTTCTTACCGGGGAATCTGGCAGGAAGTGTACAGCTGGGGGGCGGCGTACGTCAACTATCTGACCCCTGTGGCCCTGATGCTTCTGCTTCCACCCCTGCTTCGGGGGGATGGGGGCTGGAGACCGGGGAAACGCCGGGCTCTGCTGGCGGTGTTAAGTCTGGCGGCCTGTCTGTTTATGGAAACAGTGACGATTTTCCTGTTTCTCAGCGCCCTGATTGCCGTCGCCGCTGCCTGGGCTTCCGGCCAGCGGCGGGGAGAGGTCGGGGCCCTGCTGCTGGGGAGCGCCCTGGGTACGGCTGTCATGTTCCTGGCGCCGGGCTACAGCGCGGTCAACTCTGACGGCCTGCGGGAACTGGGGCTGTCTCTGGTGGGGGAGAGCCTGTCTCAGACTCTGGTGGGGGTCATGGTTCGGCCCGCATTGGCTGCTCTTTTGATTACCGGGCTGCTGCTGCGGCATTTGAAGAGGCAGGGAGGCCGGGCCTGGATCTTCTGCGGCGCAGCCGCCCTGCCCCTCCACGGAATCTGTCTGTGGGCATGGGTGCTGGATCTGGCTGATCCGGGGGAGACAGTAGAGCTGCCTCCGGCCAATCCCCTGCTGGCGGGAATTGGAGCAGTTCTGGCTGTACTGTGGCTGGTGATGCTGCTTTTGTGGAAGGGACCTGCCAAATGGAGGACGGCCGCCCTGGCGGGGGCCCTGTGCCTGATCAGCGCCCCTCTGCTGGTCATCGGAGTCAGCGGAAGCCGGTATTTTTTCCCCAGCTATGTGGTGCTGGCCCTGGCGGCCCTGTCCCTGTACGATGGGCTCCGGGAGGAGGGGCTGCGGCCCATGAGCTGGATTCGGGTGCTGGCCTTTGGCGCGGCCTGTGCCCTGATCGTCATCTATTACTGCAATAATGCGGTGTTCCGCCAGCGGCTGGAGTACGGCCGGGATCAGGCGGCGGCGGGGGCGGAGCAGGTGACGCTGCCGCTGGTACCATTTCCCGGCTTTGCCCGCAATGAGCAGCAGTGGAAGGGGGACCTCTCCTACCTGATCTACCGGGAGGTCCCCTGGGATGTTGCGTTGACCTTTGTCCCCTGTGACCAGTGGGACGGCTGGGATGACCTGGAGGAGCGCTGAGAGAGGAGGGAGACCATGGCGGAGGGAGATATGGAGCAGGCTGAGGGCGGCGGACGGGGGGCAGAGAGCGGCCGGGATGTGCCCGGACTGCGCCGCTGTTTGCTCTGTGGGGCTGGGGCCCTGCTGACCTCCTTTGCCCTGTCGGTGGACCTGTCCGCCCTGCCCTTCCGGCCGACGGAGGAGGAGCGCGCTCTTACGGGGGCGGCGGCTGTCCTGAATGACCTGATGGGGGCTGTGGACGGGGAGCAGGCGGTCTTTTTGGTCCTGGTCCCCGCCCTGGTTCTGCTCTACCACAGACTGCTCAAGCGCGAAGGAACTTTCCTGCCCGGTGCGGCTGTGGCGGCCGTCCTGTTTTCCCTGTTTCTGCTGGTGGGGCAGAGTTATGAGCTGACCGACAGCTGGGACCCACTGCTGGCCACCCCCCTGTGCCGGATCGTGGCCCTGCTCATGCTGCTGGGATACGGCGTCTTTTTTTATCTGCTGACCGCCGCCCTGTTCCATCGCCTGGACCGGCGGGCGGAAGAGAGGAGACCCCGACCCCTGCGGCGGCGGGAGCGGCGCCAGCTCTTTTGGGTCGCATTAGCTGTGCTGGCAGTGTGCTGGCTGCCCTATCTGGCGCTGTGCTATCCCGGCAGTTTGACCTATGACGCCCAGTGGCAGCTGGGGCAGTTCTTTGGCCAGACCGAGGCCACCAACCACCACCCCTGGTTCTCCACCCTGCTGATGGGCTGGATTGTGGGGCTGGGAAAGGCGTGGAGCCTGGATGTGGGCATTTTTCTCTATGTGCTGTTTCAGAGTGCGGTATGCGCTGCTGTCTTTGGGGCCATCTGCGTCCAGGTGCGGGTGATGACCGGGCAAAAACTGCCCTTCTGGCTGGCTCTGCTGTACTATGCCCTGGTGCCCTCCTGGGGGGCCTACGCCCAGATGGTGGTGAAGGACACCCTGTTCTATGGGGTGTTTGCCGGCTTCTGTCTGTGTGTGGTGTGTGTCCTTCAGCGGAAGGGGCGATGCGGACCTGGACTGTGGGCGGGTTTGGTTCTTCTGGGGCTGGCCTGTGCTCTGCTACGCAACAACGGCCTCTATGCGGTGGCGCCCGGCCTGCTGTGTCTGGCGGCCGCTTTGAGAGGGAAAAGGTTCAGACTGGCAGCGGCCGGGGCGGGTGTGGGCATTCTGGCGGTCTGCTGGTGCTTTAACCAGCTGCTTCTGCCCGCCCTGGGAGTGGCCCCCGGCTCCAGCCGGGAGATGTACAGCCTGCCCTTCCAGCAGACCGCCCGGTATGTGGCCATGTACGGAGAGGAGCTGACGGCGGAGGAGATCGCCGTCATCGACAGCGTGCTGGACTATGAGACGGTGCGGGACTGGTACGACCCCCGGGTGGCCGACACGGTGAAGAATACCTATCACGGCACACCGGAGACCATGAAGGATTACTGGGAGTTGTGGTTCGACTGCGGCCTGAAGCACCCGGACGCCTACCTCCAGGCCACCCTGAACAGCATGTTCGGCTACTTCCTGCCCGGCTACCGCTACGGGGTCTTTGGGGGCAACTACTTTATGACACAGGACCCCAGGTACGGCATCGAGGTGGGCTTTGCCTTTCCGGAGGCCGCGTCGGCGGCGGACTACTTCGGCCGGCTGTGGAGCGAGATCCCGGGTCTGCTGCTGCTCAACGCCCCCGGCACCCATTCCTGGGCCCTGATTTTGTGTACCGCCGCCCTGCTGCGGAAAAGGCGGCTGCGGGCGCTGGCTGCGGCGGTTCCCCTGTGGATTACCCTGGCGGTGTGCTGCGTGTCCCCGGTGAACGGGCTGGTGCGCTACGCCCTGCCTCTGATGGCGGTTACCCCCCTGCTGCTGGCCTTCACCTGGTGGGCGCTGAGAGAACGACAAACTGGCGAGGAGGAGTCCCATGGATAAGATCGCCGTGCTGATCCCCTGCTACAACGAGGCGGCCACCATCGAGAAGGTGGTGCGGGATTTCCGCGCCGCCCTGCCCGAGGCAGTGGTGTATGTCTACGACAACAACTCCACCGACGGCACCGGGGACATCGCCCGGGCCGCGGGGGCGGTGGTCCGCCGGGAGCGGCGGCAGGGGAAGGGGAACGTCATCCGCACCATGTTCCGGGACATTGAGGCACAGTGCTATGTTATCGTGGACGGGGATGACACCTACCCCGCCGGGAGCGCCCGGGAGATGGCCGACGCGGTGCTGCTGGAGGGGGCGGACATGGTGGTGGGGGACCGGCTGTCCTCCACCTACTTCACCCAGAACAAGCGGCCCTTCCACAACGCGGGCAACGTGCTGGTACGGGGACTGGTCAACCGGTTTTTCCGGGGGAACATCGTGGATATCATGACAGGCTACCGGGCCTTCAGCCGCCTGTTTGTCAAGAGCTTCCCCGTGCTGTCCAAGGGCTTTGAGATTGAGACCGAGATGTCCATTCACGCCCTGGACAAGAACCTGCGGCTGGTCAACGTGCCGGTGGACTACCGGGACCGGCCGGCGGGCAGCCAGTCCAAGCTGAACACCTACTCTGACGGGGCCCGGGTGCTGGTGACCATTTTCCGGCTGGTCAAGGACTACAAGCCCATGGCCTTTTTCAGCGTGGTGTCCCTGGTGCTGATTGTGGCCGCCGCCGTGCTGTTTGTCCCGGTATTCTTTGAGTATCTGGACACCGGACTGGTGGAGCGCTTCCCCACCCTGATTGTGGCCGGCTTTCTGGCGGTGGGCGGGCTGCTCACCTTCTGCTGCGGGCTGATTCTGGACACGGTCATCAAGAAGGAGCGGCAGAACTTTGAACTGTGGCTCAACCTGTTCCGGACGCTGGAGGACAGGGAGTGAGCGGCCTGTTTCAAAAGCTGGGGCGGCTGCTGCTGGAGCCCAGCCTGCGGTGGTTCCTCCTTATCGGACTGGGCAACACGGTGCTCAGCCTGGCCATCCAGCTGTCGCTGTACTCCTGGGCCGGGCTGGGCTACTGGGCCTCCAGCGCCCTGGCCTTTGTCATTGCCAGCGTCTCCAGCTTCTACTTCAACCGGAAGTACAGCTTTCACAGCAAGGGAAACGTGGGCCGGGACGCCGCCCGGTTCGCCCTGAACATTGCGGTGTGCTACCTGCTGGCTTATGGGGCGGCCCAGCCCCTGGCCCAGTGGGCCATCCCCAGGCTGGGCTGGGAGTGGCTGGTCCGGTGGCAGGGACAGATCACCCTGATCTGCGGCAACGGGCTGTTCACCTGCCTCAATTACTTCGGCCAGCGGTGCTTCGCCTTCCAGGAGCGGTGAAGAGACAATTTCAATTATAAAGCCACCTGCAGAGTGAGGGTACTCTGCAGGTGATTTTTGTTTATATATGACGTTTTTATGTTGACGGTGAAACAGGGGAGAGGCTCAAGTCACATGTGGACAGCAGATCCAAAAATCTCCTGGCCGTCCAAGTTAGGTAACGGTCTGCGTTATGAAGCACATATACCTTACTGCGGTCATCGTAATCTCGCAGCGGGACCAGCACCACCTGTGACTGCAAGTCTTTCACGGCAAGGGAGATCGTCCCTGTTACCTCAAATGTAAAGGTAATACCCATCCCCTCGGCACAGAGATGGAGCAGGCTGTTCATCTCATTGAGCTGAATCAGAGGGGCGGCGCTGAGGCCAAGACTGTCCAAGTAAAGGTCGGTCAAGTGCCGGCTCTGTGTGCCGGAGATGTTGGTCAGCAGGGGCTCCTCCTGAAGCAGAGTGTACAAATCAGCATGTGTCAGCCTTTCTGCGTCAGTGGGCATGCCACGTTTGAGCAGAAAACATTTTGGAATGGCAATGCAGAAACGGTTGTGAAAGGTCTGATCCACTTTAATGCCGGGTGGCAGGTCCCCGCTGAAATTGCATATTGATAGATCCAAATGCCCTTCTAGAAGCTTGTGGACTAAAGGCTTGGACTGGCCCGTCTGGATATCCAGCTCTACATAAGGGTTCTCTCGGTGAAAGCGGGGAAGGAGATTAGGGACGATGGCGCGCTGAAGAAATACAGTAAAGCCGACGGATAGTTTCCCGCGCTTATGGGAGCTGATTTCATCCAACTCGATTGCAAGCTCTTTTTCCTGTTCCAGTACATGGCGGGCAAAGCGAAGAAATCGCTCACCTGCGTAAGTGAGCTGCAATCTGGGCGTTCGCTGAAAAAATTTGATATCATAGATGCTTTCCATGCGGCGGATTTGTTCACTGAGTGCTTGAGGTGAGGTGAACAATTTTTGTGCGGCTCTGGAGATATTCAACTCTTCCGCTACGGTGACAAAGTAGTGTAGGTTGGTGAAGTTCATCGCTGTATCCCTTCCTTGATGTTCATTATACAGGAGGGAAGTGAAAAGGACAAGAAAAATCTTTTGGTTTTATGAATAAATGTCGTGATTTATTTTTTATTTATTTTATTATAAAATTACATCGTCAGACGGGAAAAATTGAATAAAATGACGCATGGTTTGTGTGAGGTAGCAGTGAAAACAATTCCTGGCCAGGAAGAAGTGTGCTGTCTGACAAGAAAGGAGCAACCGAGATGAAGGAGATATTCTGTTTGGGGTCTCGTGTGCAGACGCTGACAGATCCATTTTCCTTGGGGCCGTTTACATTCCGTGTATGTCAAGATTGGGCAAAATGGCCAACTGAGCTAGAGGGTGTGCATGTCATGAACAGTTGCTGGGGCGCGGATGGGCTGCTTTATGCGGCAACGGATCGCAGCGAAGCCCCGGTCATCGTACTGGATCAGGAGGGACGGTGGATCAAGAGCATTGGACAGGGGCTTTTTGTGAAGGCCCACAGCGTGGTATATACCCCAAAAGGAACGCTTTTAGTGGCAGATGCGGACAAAAGCGCCCATATTATCCGAGAGGTCACCCCTCAGGGAGAACTGATACGCACATTTGGGACAATGGGGGTCCCGGGCGACAGTGGATATCAGTTTGATTACTATACCATTATGGAAAAAGAGGGGAAGCACCCCAGCCAGCATCCTTGGTGCAATGATCCTAAGGCGATGGCGCGCCTGGACAGCATCCAGAAGCGGGGGACTCCGTTTTGCCGTCCCTGCAGCATGATTATGGCGGGAGACGGAATGTACTATGCTGCGGACGGATACGGGAATTGTGCAGTCCACCGGTTTGATGCCCAGGGCAATTATCTGGATTCCTGGGGGAGCCCGGGGGAGGGGGCAGGCTCCTTCCGCATCGTCCACGCAGTGCTGATCGACCGCTTTGAGCGGGTATGGGTAGCGGACCGAGAAAACTGCCGGGTCCAGATGTTCACCCGAGCTGGGGAGCTGATGGCCGTTACTCAGGGCGGAATGTCCAGAGCAGGTGGGATTTGGGCTGACAGCGACTATCTATATGTGGGGGAACTGGATGGCGGAATTACGCTGATTGATCTGGAGAGCCTGGAAATGGTTGGACAAACGGCAGGTGCAGGTCAGTTTTTCCGGATCCATGGCATCACGGGAGACAGTCAGGGCAATTTGTATCTGTCCACAAACAAATGGAGTCCAAATCAAAATAATTTGATTAAGCTGGTTCGGGAATAGCCCCGGCCGCTCCAGTTAGAAAGGAGTATTGCTATGAGTGTAGGTAACCGCATTTTCCTGCAGAGGAAGCTTCCTGATCCAGAGGTGATGGAACAGTTTCGAAAATTGCCGGCGGCCAATGTGGCAGACACAATGGGGCGTTCCTGCGCCTTGAGCAGCGAGATCCATTTGATTAACCGCCCGAAAGATTCCGTTATGGTGGGCGCTGCCCTTACAGTAAAAGCCCGCCCAGGAGATAATTTGCTACTTCACCGAGCCTTAGACCTGGCTGGGGAGAATGATGTAGTCATCGTATCCAATGAGGGAGACCGCTCACAATCCTTGATGGGACTTATTATGGCTCTTTATGCAGAGCGGACCAGAAAAATTCGAGGCATCGTACTTGACGGCCCTATCCGTGATGTGGACGAACTGTCTCAGATGGAGCACATGTTCCTTTATGCCACCGGCTCAACTCCAGGTGGTCCGTATAAAGAAGGACCTGGCGAGATCAATGTCCCCATCTCAGTAGGCAACATTGCGGTGAGAGCTGGGGATATCGTGCTAGGCGACTCTGACGGAGTGATTATCATCCCGCGGGAGGACGCGTCCAAGATCTTGGAGGCCGCCATTCCCTTTGCGGCAGCAGATGCCGGAAAAGTAGAAGCTGCCCGGGCCGGAAACACAAAAAGACAGTGGGTCGTAGAAACATTGGAGAAAAAAGGCGTGGAGATTATCGATGATGTGTTCGGCGACTAAGGTTGCCCATCGTGTAACAGAAATAAATAAATATAAGTGAGGAGGGCCTGTATGTCAGCTTTGGCTTTGATAGGCTATCTGATGATCCTTGTCCTCATGATTACGATCATCACAAAGAAAATGAGCGCATTTTCTGCACTGATCCTCATCCCTCTGGTGTTCGGAATCATCGCCTGTATTCACAATGGAGAGAGCCCCTTTGCGCTGGGAGGTTATATTGGAGACGGCATCGCGAATATTGTAGGAACCTTTACTACAGTGCTGTTTGCAATTACATATTTCGGACTCATGTTTGCTGCTGGACTGTTTGACCCTATCGTAGATAAGGTGGTCAAGGTGGTCCATGGTGACCCGCTTCGGGTTTTGGTGGGCACGGCAATTATGGCCATGCTGGTGGCTCTGGATGGGGATGGAAGCACCACCTATATCATCTGTGCCACAGCTCTGGTCCCCATCTATGATCTGCTGAAGATCAACAAGCTGTATCTGTGCTGCCTCATGATCCTATCGGCCTCCATTATGGACATGATGCCTTGGGGCGGCCCCACTGTCCGGGCAATGGTCACCACCGGCCTGACCTCAGACGTGATGTTCCGCTCTCTGCTGCCCAGTATGATTTGTGGTGCAGTCTACGTGCTGTTAATCAGTGCCTACTTTGGGTTGCGGGAGCGCAAGCGCCTGGGTGTCGTAGATGTCTCTCAAAGCCAAGGCAGCTACGAGTTTCGCCGTCAACTCAGCGAGGAGGAGCTGTCTCAGCGCCGCCCCAAGCTGTGGGCCTTCAACCTGATCCTCACCCTGGTTCTGATGGTACTGCTGGTCAGCGGTCTGCTCAGCGCCAATGTCACCTTTGCCATTGGCTGCGGTGTTGCCCTGGTGGTTAATTGGAGTGACTCCGCTCTGCAGATGAAACTAGTCAAGACCAAAGGCTATGAATACGTCACTACCTTAGCTATGATGGCCGCTGCCGCAGTGCTGGTAGGTATCATGAGCGGCACTGGAATTTCTGACGCCATAGCCCACCACTTGTCTGAACTAATCCCTCAGGCTTTGGGTAACCACTTCCCTGCACTGTTGGCCCTTATCTCGTTGCCCGGCGACTGGTTCTTGTCGGTGGACTCCTTCTACTACGGTGTATTGCCAATTTTGGCGGAAGCCGGATATGCGTACGGGTTCAGCAGTGTGAATATTGCCATTGCTTCTATCATGGGGCAAGCCATTCACATGTGCAGTCCGCTGGTGGGCTCCTTCTATGTAGCGCTTAACCTCACCGGCCAGGACATGATCAGTGTACAAAAGATTGTGATTCGCTGGGGTCTGGGTATGTTTGTGGCATTCTGTATCGGTGCTGTGGCCACTGGTATGTTCCCGCTGTAAAGTCGGGAGAGACCCTGAACAGACGAGTTGGATCTATCCTATCTCTCAAATACAAATCACCTGGCCTGTTTCAGATAAACAGGCCAGGTGATTTGTATTTGAGAGAAAATGTGGAGAGCGGCCTCAGACTGGCCACAGCCGGTCGGGGTAGAGCCCGGCGGCAGTCTTTTCCGCGATGGCCCGGACCACCTGGGGCTTGTCCTCCTTGTAGGTCACGCCGTACCACTTGTCAGAGCTGCGCAGCACCTTGACACGGGCCCTGCCCTCCTCCAGAAGCTGGGTGACCACCCCGGGAAGGTAGTACTCTGCCTTCAGTGGGTCCTGTGCCAACGCCCGGTCCAAAAAGGCGGGGAAGCGGGCCTGGACCTCGTCCAGGAAGCTGCGAGTGAAGCCCCACAGGTTCATGGACACAATGGTGGAACCGGGCAGGTGGGTCCAGGTGGCCCCGCCGTCCTCGGTGAAGCGGGCATCCGCTCCATCCTTCTCGATGTGAGTGTGCTCAGTGACCCGGAAAAGGTAGCCCTCCCGGTTCTCCTGGCAGATGCCCCGGGCCACATGGCCGTGCTCGGTGACGGTGTTGCCCAGCTGGTAGCCCACCATGGCGTACTCATAGCAGCCGGGGCGGTCGGGGTGGGACTCCAGATACCGGTAGATCTCCCGAAAACCCTCGGGGCCGTAGCAGTCGTCGGCGTTGACCACGGCGAAGGGGCCGTCCACCACCCGGCGGGCGGCCAGGATAGCGTGGGCGGTGCCCCAGGGCTTGACCCGGCCCTCCGGAACCGCATAGCCCTCCGGCAGGTCGGACAGCTCCTGAAAGGCGTACTTTGCGTCAATCACCCTGGACAGTCGGTCGCCGATGGCGGCCTTGAAGGTGTCCTCAATCTCGTGCTTGATGACGAACACCACCGTCTCGAAGCCGGCGCGGCGGGCGTCATAGATGGAATAGTCAATGATCAGCTGGCCGTGGTTCCCCACCGGGTCCACCTGCTTCAGGCCGCCGTAGCGGCTGCCCATGCCGGCGGCCATGACCACAAGGACTGGTTTGTTCATGCTGTTCTCCTTCTCCCGCCAGAGGGCGGGGCATATTTCTTGCGCCGGGTCAGCTCCGGTAGCCGTTGGGGTTCATGGACTGCCACTTCCAGGAGGATGCGCACATCTCTTCAATACCGTACTGGGCCTTCCAGCCCATCTCCTCCCAGGCCTTTGTGGGGTCTCCGTAGCACTCGGCCACATCGCCGGGGCGGCGGGGATCAATGACATAGGGCAGTGTTCTGCCGCAGGCCTTTTCGTAGGCGTGGAGCACGTCCAGCACGGAGCAGCCCACTCCGGTGCCCAGGTTGCACACAAACAGGCCGCAGTTCTCCTCCAGCTTTTTCAGGGCGGCCACATGGCCCCGGGCCAGATCCACCACATGGATATAATCCCGCACGCCGGTGCCGTCCCTGGTGGGGTAATCGCCGCCGAAGATGTGGAGCTTTTCCAGCTTGCCCACCGCCACCTGGGCGATATAGGGCACCAGATTGTTGGGGATGCCGTTGGGGTCCTCCCCGATCAGGCCGGACTCATGGGCGCCGATGGGGTTGAAGTAGCGCAGCAGGGCCACGTTCAGGGCGGGGTCGGCGGCGCAGCAGTCGGTGAGAATACGCTCCAGAAAGACCTTGCTGGTGCCGTATGGGTTGGTGGTGCCGCCGGTGGGAGCATCCTCCCGGATGGGGACGCTGGAGGGGACGCCGTAGACCGTGGCGGAGGAGGAAAAGACGAGGCGCTTTACTCCATGGCGCCGCATGACGTTGAGGAGGACCAGGGTGCTCATCAGGTTATTGGTGTAATACTCCAGAGGCTTGGACACGCTCTCTCCCACCGCCTTCAGACCGGCCAGGTGAATGACCGCGTGGATGTCGGGATACCGGTGAAACAGCTCCTCCACCTGAATGGGGTCGCACAGCTCGGTCTGGACGAAGGGGACGGGTTTGCCGGTGATCTGTTCCACCCGGCGCAGAGACTCGGGGCTGGCGTTGACCAGGTCATCAGCCACAACCAGATCATAGCCCGCATGGATAAGCTCCACACAGGTGTGGCTGCCGATATAACCGGCGCCGCCGCTGACTAAAATGGACATAAAATGGACTCCTTTCCCGTGAGAAAACAATAGAGATAAACTTGACGGAGAAAATAGATCGGCCTTGCAGCCCTATTTTGACCGGAGGAAGGAATAAAATATGTGCCTTTGATCGCTCAGTCCGGCTTGGCCTGCCGGCCGGAGAGCATGCGGAAGGGCGTGAAAATGCTCCGGAACAAAGAGCGTGCCTTGAACCGGAGCGGGGCGGCCGCTTCCCGCCGCAGGTCTCCCGCTTCCACAGGGAGCGTCGGGGGAAGGCTTCAGCGCCGGTGGCGCTTTCGGTACTCTTTCGGGCTGATCCCCTCCAGCCGGCGAAAGCTCTGGGAGAAGTAGCTGAGGGAGGAAAACCCGAGGAGCTGGGCGATCTGCGAGAGGGGGTGATCGGTTTCAGCAAGCAGAAAACGGCTCTCCTGAATCCGGCGAACGATAAGATAACTGATAGGCGTGGTGTTGAATTCCTTTCGGAATGTGTGGACCAGGTAAAATTTGTTGATGTGGGCGACAGCGGCCAGCTGGTCCAAGGTAAGATTTTCTTTGAAATGGTGGTCAATATACCGGCGGACCACTTCACATTCCGAGATGCTTCTGCGGCTGGATTGTTCGGGGGAGAGGGAGAAGGCTTCCACCTGCAGCAGGCGAAGCAGGATGATCTCCAGCAGGCGCTGGCACACGGCGCCAAGGTTGGGCCGGGCGGCCTTGGCCGCCCGAAGGATGAGCTGCAGGCAGCTCATCAGCTCTTCCCAGTCAGGGCGGAGATGGAGCAGCACATAGCTGCCCGTGTCGGAAAAAATGTCCAGACCCTCCACACCCAGAACTGTGTACTCCATGGGGCTGGCAGACTGGCTGCTCTCTGCATGGGGAACACCGGGGTTGATCACCACAAGATCGTGGGCAGAGACGGGAAAGCTGCTTTCCTGGACCTGAAAGCAGCCGCAGCCGCCGGTGATGAAAAAAAGCTCGGAGCAGATGTTGGTATGAAGAGTATGGCTCCAATCGCTGCTGTGCCGGGACGTGGTGATGTAAAGCAATTTGGACTGCGGGAGAGCAGGCGCAGCGGTATCCACATCGGGAATGATGTAGTGATGCGTGCTCATACAGCAGTTCCTCCTCTCCGTAATGTTTGGGAAAACACGGGGAGGTCCCCCTTTGATTCTATTATAATCTCTCCTGGGATATTGTGCAACGGAAAAATCAATTTAAACTCAACTTTTTGTGTGCGGACTGGCCGGGAACCGCCCGTGAAAGAGGAAAAGAACACAAAAAAATAGGAAAGCCGAAAAGGCGCACCCGCGCGGAAAAGGGCGGGGCAGAGGATGCTTCTCCTCCCCGGAGACAGCATCCCGGCAAAGCATGGGGGCGGGTTTTGAAACTGTAAAGGAACTGAAAAAGTGGTTGACAGGGTTGGAATGCCCGTGTATAATTTGCGACAGGTTGTCATGATGACAAGGTGTCATAATTGGGGGAGAGTACCATGCCGACCAGCACATTTTTCCGGCTGCCGGAGGAGAAGCGCCAGAGGCTGACCGAGGCCGCCTGGGAAGAATTTACAAGTGTGAATTTTGCCAGCGCCTCGATCAACAGGATTATTCAGGAGGCTCGTATACCACGAGGAAGTTTTTACCAGTATTTTGCGGACAAGGAGGAGCTGTTCCGATATCTGCTGGGGGATATGAGGAAGTATTTTCAGGGAGTGCTGCAGGAGATTTTGGAGCAGATCGGCGGCGATCTGTTTTCACTTCCGGTGGCGGCGTTTGACCGGTTTATCAACCGCAGCGGCAGCACGGACCCAACTCTTCGGCGCTGTATTCAGGTGATGAAGCTGAATAAAAGCATGGATCTGCAGTGGCTGATGGACGACAGACGGTGCTTTTTGAACGAAGTGGCGCGGAGCAGGATTCAGTCCGCGCAGCTGAGGGAGCAGGGAGAGGAGTATGTGAACAATGTCTTTTTCCTGGTGGTGACGGCGCTGGCAGTTGCCATTATGGAGACGCTGGACCGGCCGGAGGAGCGGGAGGAGCAGCGGCGCCTGCTTCAGGGCCGAATCCAGATCATTAAATACGGGAGCACAATGGAAGAAAAAGGAGGAATTCCATGCTGAACAAGAAAATCGGGAGGCGGCTGCTGGCCGCAGCCCTGGCCCTGACGCTGTGCGCGGCCACGGTTTTCGCAGCCGAGCTGCAGGGACAGACGGATGAGGAGGAGACGCAGAGCCAGGGGGATGGCGGAACGGAGCAGACCCCTGAGGAGGAGTACATACCAGACCCGGCGGGGACGGTGAGCTTTGAGAATCTGGAGCGCCGGATGCGGGAGAACAACCTGAGTCTGCTGGCGCTGGAGGAGAATATTCTGTCCATTGAGTCCATCGACTATGAGGACATGGCGGAGGATTACCGGGAGGCCCTGAACCAGATTGCCGGCATCCAGTGGGGAATGATTACCAATCCCATGATGGGCGGGATGGGGAGTATCATGGCCTCCTCCCTGGACGCCCAGTACGACGCCCTGCGGGACTCCTTTGACGCCATCAAGGACGGCGACCTGCAGCAGGACAACGCCGACCTGGTCTGGCAGCTGGAGAATACCCAGAATCAGCTGGTGGTGACGGGAGAGGCCCTGTACATTGTCCTGGCCAGCGTGGGAATCAACGAGCGGGCGCTGGACCGCACCCTGGCCTCCACGGACCGCAGCATCCAGGAGGTGGAGCTGCGCTATCAGCTGGGGCAGGTGTCCGCCCTCGCGCTGGAGCAGGCCAGGGCGGGCCGTACCGCGCTGATCAGCAGCCAGCAGTCGCTGAACACAAGCAGGGAGAACTTTGAGATCCAGCTCAAGCAGATGATCGGCGCCGATCTGGCCAGCGAGCTGACGCTGACCGCTCTTCCTCAGGTGACGGATGAGCAGCTGGAGGCCATGAACCTGGAGGAGGATCTGGCTGCCGCCAAGGAGGCCAGCTACAGCCTGTATGACGCCAAGCTGACACTGGATGACGCAAAGGAGACCTTCAACGATGCGCCCCGCAACCAGAACAGCTATGAGTATCAGATGGCGCTTCACCAGTGGCAGGCCGCCCAGTATACATATAACGCCACCGTGCAGAACTTTGAGACCAATTTCCGCACCCTGTACAACCAGGTAAAGGACTATAAACAGGTGCTGGACGCAGCCAGGACCGCGCTGGCCGTGGAGGAGAGCAATTACGCGGTGGACCAGATGAAGTATGAGCAGGGCTCCATCTCCCAAAATGCCCTGCTGACCGCGCAGGATGACGTGGCGGCGGCCCAGGAAGCGGTGGATACTGCCGCCATTAACCTGTTTTCTTCCTACAACACCTACCGCTGGGCGGTGGAATATGGCATTTTGAATGTAAGCGCGAGCTGAGGATCAGGAGGAACCATCCATGCAGTATCACAAAAAGATTTTGTCCCTTGCGCTGGCGGCTGCCCTGCTGACGCTGGCGGGATGCGGAAGCCGGCAGGAGGACCCGGCCGGCAGCCAGGACCAGTCAAACGCACAGCCCGCCGGTGTGGCGGTGCAGGTGCAAACCGTCACCTCGGAGACCATTTCGGCGGAGAATACGGTCTCCGGCTCGGTGGCAGCCGACGACGAGGCCAGCGTGTTCGTGGCCACCACAGCCAAATGCACTGCCGTCTATGTGGACGCGGGGGATCAGGTGAGGGCCGGGCAGGTTCTGTGCACCCTGGACCTGGCCAGCACCCTGTCCTCCTATGAGGCGGCCAGCATCAGCTACAACTCGGCTGTTCAGAGCTATCAGGATCAGGCGGCTATCTTTGACCGTCAGATCGCCCTGTATGAGAAGAACCTCAGCGATCTGCAGGCCCTGTTTGAGATCGGCGCCGCCTCCCAGGCGGAGATTGACTCGGCTGAATTGACGCTGATGACGGCCCGGGCTACCCGGGAGTCCACCCTGTCCCAGCTGGAGGCGGGGATGCAGAGCTACCTCTCCAATATGGAGCAGCTCAGCGCCGTGCTGGAGAATGTGGACGGCCAGGGCAATGTGATCGCCCCCATCTCGGGCACTCTGGTCTCCCTGTCCGCCGTGGAAAACGGATATGTCTCCGCTTCCATGCCGGTGGCTGTGATCGACGGAGCCGACCAGATGAAGGTGGTGGTGTCGGTCTCCGAGGCCCTGGTCCCCAAGCTGAACATCGGCGACACCGCGGATGTGGCAGTCAGCGCCCTGGACCTGACCTTCACCGGCACCATCCGCGCGGTGGAGCAGGCGGCCAATGCACAGACCAAGCTGTACCAGGTGACCCTGTCCGTCCCGGAGGATGTGACCGGACTGCTCTCAGGCATGTTTGCCGACGTCACCTTCCATACCGAGACGTCGGTGGATACCATTGTGGTGCCCACCGAGGCCCTGCTGACCAGCGGCGACACCCAGCACGTCTTTGTGGTGGAGAATGGCGGTACCGCCCGCTCTGTGGAGGTGACGACCGGGCTGACCGGAAACGGCGTCACCGAGATCACCTCCGGCCTGACGGCCGGGCAGCAGCTGGTCACGGTGGGCCAGGCCTATCTGGCGGATGGGGACCAGGTTCGGGTGGTCTCCGGGGAGGAATAACGCCCCATGAATATTGCAAAATTCTGTATCAGGCACAGGGTTACCACTCTGATGGCGGTCATTCTGATCTCGGTGTTTGGGGCGGTGTTCAGCTCCCAGCTGCAGATGTCCCTGCTGCCCAACATGGAGTATCCCGCCGCCGTGGTGCTTTGCTACTACAGCGGGGCCAGCCCCAGCGATATGGAGGAGCTGGTTACCCGTCCCCTGGAGTCGGCCATCATGTCGGTGTCCGGTGTGGACGAGGTATCCTCCACCTCCTCCGACGGCGTCAGCCAGATCCAGGTGACCTATGTGGAGGGCACTGATCTGGACATCGCGGCCACCAAGCTGCGGGAGCAGTTTGACCAGGTGAGCCTGCCGGACGGGGCCATTGACCCTGTCATCGTCAACATCAACATCAGCGACCTGATGCCCACCGCCATTGTGGCCCTGATGGGAGATGACCTGGCCTCCCTCCAGGCCCTGGCGGAGGACACGGTGGCCCCCGCCCTGGAGCGCATCAACGGCGTGGCCCAGGTGACCATCAGCGGCGGCGTGGAGCAGCAGGTCACCGTGGCCGTGGACCCGACCCGGGCCTCGGGCTTCGGCCTGTCCAACTCCTATATTTCTCAGATTTTGGCTGCCGAAAACCTGCTGTACCCAGGCGGCGACATGCAGAACGGCACCAAGACCCTGACCGTCACCACCGATGCCAAGTTCCAGACGGTGGACGAGGTGGCCAACATGCTGCTGCCCCTGCCCGCCGGGGGCACTGTCCGGCTCAATGAGGTGGCCGATGTGTATCTGGAGACCAGTGATCCGGACGCGGTGGCCAAGGTGGGGGACACCCCCTGCGTTATCCTCCAGGTATCCCGGCAGTCCGGGGCCAACGAGGTGTCCGCCTCCAACGCTGTGGAGGCCCGGCTGGAGGAGCTGAAGGCGGAGAACTCCAATATTGACTATATGGTGGCCTACCTGGCCTCCGAGTATATCAACCTGTCGGTGGACAATGCCGTGCAAAACATCATTCTGGGCGTGGTGCTGGCAGCGGCGGTGGTGTTCCTGTTCCTGTTCCGGTTTGGGGCCACCATGACGATCTCCATCTCCATGCCGGTGTGTATCCTGGCTGTATTCGCCCTGATGAATGTGTTTGATCTGACCCTGAACATGATGAGCCTGGGCGGCATCGCCATGGGCGTGGGCATGATTGTGGACAACTCGGTGGTGGTGCTGGAGAACATCTACCGCTATGCCGCTGAGGGGCACAGCCGGATGGAGTCCTGCGTGGAGGGAACCAAGGAGGTTTTGACCTCGGTAACCGCCTCCACCTTTACCACCGTGGCGGTATTCCTGCCCCTTGGCCTGTCCGGCGGACTGGCGGGAATGATGTTCAAGGACTTCTGCCTGACCATCGCCTTCCTGCTGCTGGGCTCTCTGGCCATCGCCCTGACCCTGGTGCCTCTGCTGTGCTACCTGCTGCTGGATGACGAAAAGCTGCGCCGTCAGGCGGAGAAGGCCGCCCGGCGGAAGCCCAGCGCCCTGCGGCAGAGGCTGGCCCGGTGGAAGGAGAAGCTGAGCGCCGCCTATCTGGCCGTGCTGCGGTATTTTGTCCGCCATCTGAAAACCGGAATGGCCATTTCAGTGGCCATGGTTGTGGTTTTCTGCGCGGCCTGCATGTCCACCGACATGGTGCTGATTCCCGCCATGGATCAGGGGACTGTGGCCGTGAGCATCAGCACCCCCATCGGCTCTGAGGTTGAGGAGACAGCGGCCATCGCCGACCAGGTGACCGCTATTGTGCAGCGGGAGGTCCCCGAGCTGGAAAGCATGTACTACATAGCCAGCGCGGAGTCCACCACCATGAGTCTGAATCTGGTGGATAAAAGTCAGCGGGAGCGCAGTTCGGAGGAAGTAGCCAACGACCTGCGGGGCCAGCTGCAGGACATTGCAGGCTGTGAAATCACAGTGAACGCCTCTGACATGACGGCCATGATGGGGGGCAGCAACATCAGCGTGGAAATCACCGGAGAGGACTACAATACCCTGTCTATGATTGCCGGGGACCTGGCCGGACAGATTGAGCAGCTGCCTGACGCCGTCAATGTGACCACCTCTGTGTCTGAGCAGGTGGACCAGGTGCAGATCACCATGAACCGGGAGGCCGCCGCCCAGTACGGCCTGACCGCCGCCACCGTGGGCGCCGCGGTGCGCTCTGAGCTCACAGGCACCACGGCCACCACGGTCACCATCGACAACAAGGAGCTGGATGTGGTGGTCCAGGGAGACGGCCGGGCGGCTGAAAGCCGGGATGCGCTGCGCTCCATGGCTCTGTCCACCCCATACGGGGGGACGGTGCCCCTGTCCGCGGTGGCCGATGTGTCCATTGTGCAGGCGCCTCAGAGCATCACCCGCTATAACCAGTCCCGTCAGGTTACCATTACCGGCGATACGGTGAGCGGGAGCAGCACTGAAATCACCGCTCAGATTCAGCAGCTGCTGAATCAGTATTCGATGCCGGACGGATACACCGCCGAGATTACCGGCAGCTACTCCCAGATGATGGAGAGCTTTACCGACCTGCTGCTGGCCCTGCTGGTGGCCCTGGGCCTGGTCTACTTTGTGCTGGCCGCCCAGTTTGAGTCCTTCATCATGCCGGTTATCGTTATGCTGATTCTGCCGGTAGCCTTCTCCGGGGCCCTGGTGGCCCTGCCCATCACGGGGCGGGACCTGTCCATGATCTCGCTGGTGTCCATCATCATGCTGGCCGGCACAGTGGTCAACGCCTCCATCATTCTGGTGGACTACATCAACACCCGCCGGGAGCGGGGGGAGAGCCGGGAGGAGGCCATTCTCCACGCCTGTCCCCTCCGTGTCCGGCCCGTGCTCATCACCGTGCTGACCACCATTCTGGCCATGGTGCCCATGGCCCTGGGAACGGGGGACTCCAACGAGATGATGTCCGATATGGGTATCACCATGATCAGCGGCATGGGCATCTCCACCATCATCACCCTGCTGTTTACCCCGGTGTATTACTCGGTCATTGACAACCTGAGTCACATCTTCAGCCGGAAAAAGAAGGCACCCGTCCAGGAGGGGGCGGACCAGACCCCGGCCAACACATGAGAAAACAGACAAGAGGCCTCCCCTTGGAAAAGGGGAGGCCTCTGCTCAATCTGCTTTTGTCCGGTCCAGGGTGTACAGAACCTGGACCAGCTCCTCCCGGGAGCAGAATTTCTGGTAAGCCAGATTTCCGCTCCCGTCTCCGCTGATGATGCCCCGGGACTCGGCCCAGGTCCGGGCGGCCTGGGACCAGCTGTTGGGCCCCTGTTCGGCCAGCTGACGGAGATAGGTCTCCATCATGGTGTTGAACTGCTCTTGGGTCACGGTGTCCTCTCCCTTCCATTCCCGGGCCACATCGGCCCGAAAGTCATCCATGGTCCTGCCGAATTTGGGGAACCAGTGCATCACGTCGGCGTGGTTGGAGGCCACGCCCCGCTGGTGCCCCTCGCTGTGGCAGATGACCACCCCGTCGGCCAGGGGGTCCAGGCCGTATTCCCTGCAGAGATAGGCGGTCAGCTCCACCGCCTCCCGGTACGCCGCCTGAAAATAACCGGCGTCCTCCAGATTGTCCTCGCAGATCTCAAAGGAAATGTGGGTGTTGTTGGCCGCTCCGCCGGCGTGCCAGCCCCGGCAGGTCCAGGGCAGCACCTGGTAGGAGGCCACCGTGCCGTCGACCAGCCGGCCGATGAAGGCGTGGACGCAGGCGGAAATTCCGCTTTGGTTCCAGTGGCGCAGGGAGGGCTCCCCCAGCAGGCCGTCGTTGGGAGCCACATAGCGACGCAGGTTGGGATTGTTTGCCCCGGTGGAGTGGACCATTACCCCCCTGGGCACGATGGTCCGGCCCGCCCGGTAGCAGTCGCTCTCGGTAAAAAGCTGTTTGTGGAGATTCATGTGGCGTCTGCTTCAACCTCCTTGCCGGATTGGGACTGTGCATGTTCCTCCGCCTCCCGGTCCGCCGCCTCGCACTGGGCGGCCACGGCGTCGAAGGCCGCCCGGTCCCCCAGCTGGTAGGCGTCCACCAGGGCCTTGTAGTGCCGGCCGATGAACTGGCACAGCTGGTTGTCCTGAGCGGCGATGGACTCGTAGTCCCGGTGCAGCTGCTCCAGGTCGGTCTGCTCGTCGGTGTACTTCCGCTCGCCGGTGCGGGCGTCGTGGAGCAGCATGGGCAGGGCCTGGACGGCCAGGTCGGTGCAATGGTTCTTTGCGGAGGTCAGAAAAATGTCGTAAATCACCTTGGTGTTCATGAAATGGCTCCTTTCTCTCATTTGTTGGACATCTGCTTGAAAATCTGATCAGCTCCGGTGGCGGCCAGCCCCGATGCGATGCCCACCGCCGCCGCGGTCAGCGGGTCGGAGGCGGGAAAGTCGGGCAGAGACAGGTACAGCGCGATCACCCCCAGCACGCCTCCGGATATTCCGCATAGGATGGGGATATACCGGCTGCCGTCCCAGGGCAGGGCTTTGATCACCAGACCGATGAGATAACAGATGACGGTGATGGCGGCCACCGTCGCAATGCCAAATTCCATCCAATCACCTCCTTCCTCTATTTGTCCCGGACGTCCAGGGACCGCAGGTCCTCCACCAGCTTGACCACCGCACCGTTTCCGCCCAGGGCCCGGTACTCCCGGTAGAGGGCCTCCACGTTCTCCAGCCCGTGGAGGGTGATCCACCCCCGCTCGGCGTAGTGGTAGTAGGCCTGGAGGATGCGGTCCCGGAGCAGCGCCTGAATACCCCGCTCAGCAGCCTGCTGCCGGCTGTCGGCCCGCTTCAGGCGCAGGTGCAGAAGGCGTGCGGCTCCGCACAAAAGAGCCGCCGCCCCGCCGCAGACCCACTGGACCCAGTAGTCAACAAAGATGCTCCACATATTGACAGATCCCTCCCTGCATCTTATTCGGGGAAAGGGAAAAAGGTGCCCGGCGGCGTGCACCAAGAGAGAAAAATAAAAAAATTACCCGGAGCCAGATAGACTCCGGGTAATAAATGATTTAATTTCTACTGTTTGGAGCGGATCAGACCAGGGAGGAGAGCACGCTGGCCTTGGTGACGATGCCCTGCAGCTGGCCGTCGCTGTCCACCACGGCGATGGGGTAGACCGTCTCGGCGGCGATGGGCATGATGTCCGACACCATGACGTCGGGGGTGGTGGTGGGGACATCCTTTTCCATCACCTGCTGGATGGTCAGTCCTTCCTGAAGGGCGCGGACCGCCTCCCGAATGGTGAGGATGCCGGCCAGACGCAGCCGGTCATCCACGACATAGACGGTGGACAGGGCATTCTTCCGCATCTCGTGGATGGCGTGCTCCGGGCCGTCGGTGATGCGGGCGATGCTGGTGGGGGTGATCATGATGTTGCGCACCGAGAACACCTTGGACTTGTCGGCGCTGCCGGTGAAATTGCGGACATAGTCATCGGCGGGGTGGGCGCTCATCCCCTCGGGGGTGTCCACCTGGACCACCTTGCCGTCCCGCATGATGGCCACCGTATCTCCCAGCTTGAAGGCCTCGTCCATGTCGTGGGTGATGAAAATAACTGTCTTTTGCAGCTTGCGCTGGATCTGGAGCAGCTCGAACTGCATGTCCTGACGCACCAGGGGGTCCAGGGCGGAGAAGGGCTCATCCATCAGCAGCACCTCTGGGTCGTTGGCCAGAGCCCGGGCAATGCCCACCCGCTGGCGCATGCCGCCGGACAGCTGCTCGCAGCTCTGGTGCTCCCAGCCCTCCAGCCCCACCATGGAGATGACCTGCATGGCCTTCTGTTCCCGCTCGGCCTTGGCCATGCCCCGGACCTCCAGGCCGTAGGCCACATTGCCCATCACGTCCCGGTGGCTCATCAGGCCGAAGGACTGGAACACCATGGAGATTTTGCTGCGGCGGAACTCCAGCAGCTCCTTCTTGTCCAGCTCGGACAGGTCCCGGCCGTCGAAGAACACCTTGCCCATGGTGGGGCGGTTGAGGCGGTTGAAGCAGCGCACCAGGGTGGACTTGCCCGACCCGGACAGGCCGATGATGACGAAGATCTTTCCCCGGGGGATGGTCAGATTCACGTCCCACAGGGCGACGGTGCAGCCCGTCTTTTTATAGACCTCGTCCTTGTTGGAGCCGGCGGCCATCATTTTGGTGGCCTCGCTCTTGTTGATTCCATAGAGCTTGGAGACGTGCTCCACACGGATGATGATGTCGTTTTGCTGATCCATAGCAGTCTCCTCCTCGCTCACTTATGGATGCGGCCCACGGTCATGTCGTGGGCGACGTCCGCCTTCTTCTGCCGCTGGTCGTCCTTGGAGAACCAGCCCTGGGTCATCCGGTCCAGAATGATGGCGATGATGACCACGCAGGAGCCGGCGAACAGCCCCCGGCCGATCTCGATGCGGTTGACGGCGTTGAGCACCTCCATGCCCAGGCCCCGGGCCCCGATCATGGAGCAGGTGACCACCATGGACATGGCCATCATCAGGGTCTGGTTGACGCCCGTCATGATGGTGGGGAGGGCCTGGGGGATCTGGACCTTGAACAGGGCCTGACTCCGGGTGGAGCCGAAGGCGATGGCGGCCTCCACCACCTCCTTGTCCACCTGCCGAATGCCCAGGCTGGTCAGCCGGATGGAGGGGACCACGGCATAGATGACCGTGGCCATGACGGCCGGGGCGTTGCCCGTGCCGAAGAGGAGCAGGGCGGGGATCAGATAGACGAAGACGGGCATGGTCTGCATGGTGTCCAGCACGGGACGCACGATCTGGTTGGCCCGGTCTGAGCTGGACAACAGCACGCCGATGGGCAGGCCCAGCACCAGGGCGATGATGACGCTGGCGATGACGATGGACAGGGTCACCAGCATCATCTCCCAGTAGCCCACCGCCCCGACCAGCGAGAACAGCACCCCGTAGAGGATGGCGGTGCGCAGCCGCTTGCGGGCCTTCCAGCTCACCAGCACCACCAGCAGAACCAGCAGGAACCACGGGATATGGCTGAGCAGGAAGTTGATGCCGTTGACCATGCCCCTGATCCCACCGCTGATGGCGGAGAGCACCGGGTCGGCCCAGACGGCGAAGGCGCGCACCGCGTTGTCAATGGCGGTGAGGTTGGGCGACAAAATATCAGGAAATTCAAACAGCCATTCCATGGTCTGCACCTCGGTTCATGTCTGGTTTTGCGGGGAGAGGGGGGTTACAGGGCGGCGCGCAGCGTCTCGGCCTGTTCCGCGGTGAGCCACTCGTCAATCAGCTCGGGGTGGGACTCGGTGAGCAGCCAGCGGGCGGCGGCGGCATAGTCGGCGTTGTTTTCCTGCATATAGGCCAGCGCCTCGCTGATGATGGCGGAGGGCATGGAGAAGTTGGACAGGAATTCGCAGAACTCCGGGTTGGAGGCGGCAAAGTCGTTGCTCACCGCCACGGTGACGGTGACGGCGGGACAGGCACCGATGCCGTCCTGGTACGTCTCCGGGTCATAGGGGTCGTCCTCCAGCAGGACGAAGTCGTACATACCAAGCAGCCAGGTGGGCTCCCAGTAGTAGGCCACAATGGGCTCCTGCCGGTCCCAGGCGGCGGTCATCGAGGCGCTGAGCACCGCGTCGCTGCCCGAGACAAAGTAATTGTAGTACTCATCCAGGCCGTAGGCCGTCACCTTTTTCTCCATGATCTCGGTGATCTCCCAGCCGGTGATGCCGCCGTAGATGATGCCCTTGGAGGAGTCCTCCGGGTCGGGGAACAGCTCGGCATAGTTGGCCAGATCCTTCACCGTCTTTAGATCCGGGTACTGGTCGGCCACATACCGGGGGATGTAAAAGCCCTGGTAGTTGTCATTGAAGTTGACGCCCAATTCCACAAAGCGGCCGGCCTCCAGATCGGCGGCGTAGGCGGCGATGTTGTCCGTCCATTCCTCCATGTGGACGTCCACGTCGCCGGCCATCAGCGCCTCGTGGGAGATGGGGGTGGAGCCGGGGGTCTCCTCCCAGGTGTATCCAAAGACCTCCTCAGCCACCAGGCCGGCCAGGGCGTTGTTCAGCTTGATGGAGTCCCAGCCCACGTCGGCAAAGGTGATGGAGGTCTTTTCCTGGGGCGCCGGGGAGCCGCCGGAGCTGCCGGAATCTCCGGAGGAGGAGCCGCCTCCGCCGCAGGCGGCAAGGGACAGCAGCATGGCCAGGGCCAGGAGTGCGGACAAATACTTTTTCATAATATGCTCCTTTCTGAATCCCCAAGGGGGTAATTTGAAAACTAGATGACAACCTTACTATATCACATGGGTTGTCACCCGTCAAGCAAAAATTGGATCAATTTGCTGTCGAGGGAAAAACAGATGGAGAAAAATTTGTGCTATTTTCATGAGAGGGCTTGGTCAGCAGGTCAGAGACGGCTTCAATCTGGTCCAGCTCGCAGGCCACCACCAGGATATCGCCGCTGTGGAGAACGGTCTGAGGATCAGGGGAGAGGAGGATGTTTTCGCCCTTTCGCACGGCAACGATGGTGGCTCCGGTCTTTTGACGGAACTGGAGGTCCCCGATGCTGTGTTCGGCGGCCGGACAGGCGGGAGAGACCTCCCACTCGTAGGTGCGCAGCCGGTCGCTGCGCCAGAACCGCTCGCCCAGGTCGATGATGCGCTGAACCGTGTCGTTGATTTTTTCATTAAGGGCATCCCGCTGGGCTATCATCTCCCTCAAGTCCGCCTTCAAGGCCCGCAGGTCCTTGTCCTCCTGGTACTGCTCCACATATTCCATGGCCCGCTTTTGGGAGAGCACAGTGGAGCCCACGTTGTTCTGGATGGAGATGATTCCCATGTCGCTGAGATGACGCATGGCCCGGCGAATGGTCTCGGAGGAGACGCCGTACTGGGAGCCCATCAGGGAGCGGCCGGTAAAGCGTTCCCCCACCTTGATTTCTCCGGAGACAATTTTGGATGCGATGTCAAAGGCGACCTGAGAGTAAACGGGAGGGTTGGGGGAGTGGTTCATAAAAACGCCTCTCTTAAAAGTATGGCAAGTAAATCTTTGTGACAACCCTAATATAACATACAGGTTGTCACATTGTCAAGAGAAAATGGCGCCGCGCTTGTCCCCGATTCAAAGTAAAAATCCGGCCGCCTGTAAGGCGGCCGGATAGATGGAAAGCAGGCGCTCTGAGTCAGTAGGGGAAATCACATTCGTGTCCGGCCCACAGTTCCTCCCGGCTCTTTTTCTGATAGCCGTGGCGGCGGCCCACACAGAACAGCTCCCGGCCGCCGATGCGTTCGGCGGAGGTCAGCTCGCCGCTGGCCACCCGGATGGCCAGCTGGAACAGCTCCTCCCCCATCTCCTCCACGCTGACGCCCTGAGAGATAATGGGGCTGGCATCAAAATCGAAATTTTCCGCCATGCTGGCATAGGTCTTGGCGTTTCCGGTGATTTTCAGCACCGGAGCGATGGGAAAGCCGGTGGGATTGCCCCGTCCGGTGGTAAAGGCAACCAACTGGACGCCGCATCCGATCATGCCGGTGACCACCTCACCGTCATGACTCTCGTAGTTCATCAGAAAGAGGCCGTGCTCCCCGGCAGGGGGAGCAGCGGAGTATTCGATGACATCTACAATGGGAGAGGTGCCCGACTTGTGAACGCCGCCCAGGGCCTTTTCCACAATGCTGCTGACTCCGCCGTCAAAGTTTCCCCGGGAGATCAGGTGGTTGCGCTTGGCGGGGAGATCAGGGTCAATGCCGCTGCGCAGCACATCTTCGATTCCATAGACGGCATCATAGATCTTGCGGGCCACCTCCGGGCTGACTGCCCGGCGGGCCAGGAATTTTTCGGTGCCCAGCAGCTCGTTCAGCTCGGAGAGAATGGCGCTGCCGCCCTCGGCCACCAGCCTGTCCGCCAGATTGCCCACGGCGGGATTGGCCGCCAGACCGCTGGTGGCGTCGGTACCGCCGCACTTGGTGCCCAGGAACAGGGAGGACAGGGGACAGGCAACCCGCTCCATCCGGTCGAGCTGGGCCTTGAATTCCTTGGCCTTGGCCGCCGCGCGGGCAATGGTGTTGGTGGTGCCGCCCTCCTGCTGGATGACGAACAGAGCCAGCGGCTTGCCGATGGCCCTGGCGGCTTCCACCATCTCCTGGGGATCAAAGCGCTCACAGCCCAGGCTGATGACAACAGCGGCCCCCACGTTGGGGTGGCAGGCCATTGCAGTCAGGGTGCGGGCGGTAAGCTCCAGATCCATTCCCACCTGGGCGCAGCCCACGGCATGGGGCATGGGAATGGCACCGGGGACCTGGGCGGCCACCTTTTCAACCACGTTGTTGGCACAAAAAACCGAGGGAATAATGGCCAGATGGTTGCGCACCCCGACCCGGCCGTCCGGACGGGGATAGCCCATGAATGTATGGCTCATCGGATTACGCCTCCTTTTTCCGGCCGCGGTCGCAGCCCATGTTGTGGTTGTGAATCCAGGTGCCGGCCGGCGCGTCGGCCAGCATGTAGCCAATCTCCTCGCCGTACTTTATAACCGGCTCCCCCTGCTTCAGAGGGACGATGCTGACCTTGTGGGCGAACTCCACGTCCTCCAGCAGGGTGATTTCTCCCTTTGGAGTTTGGACAGTGTCCCCGCGCTTGGAGTCCTCCAGGACCATGACCACTGTGTCCTTGGGGTTGACCATAAGACATCTGCGCTGCATGAGACCGCGCTCCTTTCGGTAAATTGGTTTCAGGAAACAGATGGCCCCGAGAAGAGGTCCCGGGGCCATGGAGTCAAAGACAGACTGGGGTTGAATATGGGATCAGCGGAACAGGGTCAGGTTGCCGTTTTCGTCGAAGGGAACCTCCTGATAGTCGCTTACCACTTCCACAGGCATCACCGCGGCCTTGACCGCGGCCTCAGACATATAGACCTCGTCCAGATACTTGGTGCTGCGGATGATGACCAGGCGGACGTCATCCTCGTTAATCTGGCCGCAGAGCTTGACGCCGGCCTGGAAAACCTCTCGGTCGTTGGCCAGCACCATGGGCATCCGAGAGCTGTTGGGCTCGGTGGAGGTGAGGGTGTTGACATACACGGCCTCAAAGTCCACATCGTCATACATGTGCTTGGGCATAAAATCGGCCAGACCCATGCCGTTGGCGTTGCCCTCGGATTTCTCGGTGACATTGAGAACGCCCAGCTTTATGGTCTCGGGACCGCCGGAGGCGGCCTGGGTGTGGAAGCGGCCGATAATATTGGTGTCCATGCCGGTGCCGCTGATCTCCTTGCCGATCTCGTTGACCACCAGCAGGTCGATGGTATCCAACGCAATCCGGGGCATCCGCTTCCAGGCGGACTGGAGGTACTCGGGCTCCTTGGTCAGAATTTCCTCTCTGCGGAGCACATGAAGCTCGGCCACATGGCCGTAGCCGTTTTCCACCGTGCACACGCCGCACAGAATATTCAGCTTCTCAACTCCGATAGAGCCCACGGCGATGATATTTTCCGCCATGTTCTCAAAGCGGAGGAAGTGGGTCATTTCGGCGCCCTTCTGCTTGGCCAGGCCGATGGCCAGCATCTTCAGCAGGCCGCTCTCATGCCGGCCGCGGAAAGAGGTGTGGGGCTTGACGCGGTTGACCAGGATAATGCCGTCGGCCTCACAGGCATTCTTGTCGATGTAGACGGGCAGGCCCTTCGGGGTGCGGCCGATCTCCTTGACCTCCATGGAGGAGACCACAGGGGCGCCCACAGATTCCTCTGTGATGCCGTAGCGGCGGAGCACCTCGGTCTGACCCTCGGCGGTGGCGCCGCCGTGGCTGCCCATGGAGGGGATCAGAATAGGCTGTCCGCCCTTGGACTTGACAAAGGCAACCACTGTCTTGATCAGAAGGACATACTGGTCGATACCCCGGCTGCCGCAGGTGATGGCGATGCGGGCGCCGGGCTTGATGGGGGCGCAGGATTCCTCCAGACCCCGCAGAAGAGTCCCCTCAACATCCTCCAGCACGTCATTGTTGAAGGTCTGGCGGACTTTGGCCACCTTTGGGATAGAGTGGCCAGCGAGCATTTTTGTAATTTCTGACATGACAATTCCCTCTTTTTGTCCGCTTATGTGTTGCGGAAGAATGGATTCAGCCCCCTGGAGACAGACAGCTGCACCGCTCTGGCCAACTCTGATTCGGATCAGCAGGAGCAGTATGGCCGGAGCCGGATATAAAAAATATACAATCTACTGGCCGGGCTGTCAAGAGAGTTTCGTCATTCAAACAATAGGAGAATGGTTAAGTCGGTATTGGTCGGATCTAATGTGCCGTAAGACGCGGCCAGCCGGGAGAGCAAATGGTAATTTGTCAATGGGAGGCTGCGGAGCGGAAGCTTCTCACCGCGGATTCCCCGCAGAGGCTCTGGGGAGTTTGGCTGCGGGCTGCAGCTTGTCAAAAGCGTGTTATGCCGGACATTGCCGGCCGGTGTGGTCAATGGTGTATGGACTGGAGAGAATGAGCTGGGAGATGGGGACGAAGGTATAGCCGTTCTGAATCAGGGTTTCCAAAATGGTGGGGAGTGCCTCGGGCGTGTGAAGCGCGGCGTTATGGAACAGGACAATGGAGCCGGGCTGGACCTTGCCTGTGACCCGGGAGACAATCTCGTCCGCAGGGATTTCTTTCCAGTCCAGGCTGTCGCCATGGGAAACACCTTCAAGGGGCGGAAATGGAGAGGCCGGCAGCTCTGGGATGCTCAATGACGGAGGCTGCCGCGCCGGCTCGATGTATCGGAGCCGCATGGCCGCGTGCCGGATTAATGAAGAGGAAGGTGATAAACGGCCAGGCAATTTTCGAGCTGCTGCCTGTCATAGCCTGTACAGGCCTCTGCATAGGATAGCCAGGGAGTACAGGCAGAGGAGGCTCAGTCCGTTATGAAAATTGAGCATGTGTTTCAGACACAATGTGATTCGGAGCGCTTGGCGCGCATCCGGGAGATTCACCGCCGGAGTCTTGCGGAGCTCCGGCGCCGCCAGGGGGAGTGCACGCTTGCCCAATGTGGTTCCTGAGGGTCTTTGGAGGCGATGAATGCAATTTACGCCCGTCAGTCCTTGGACAAAAAGGACAGCCTGTCAATTGAAAGCCAGGTTGAATTGTGCGCCGCGGCCGCCGGAAACGAACGTCAAATCTATCAGGACAGGGGCTTTTCCGGGAAAAATATCCAGCGCCCGGCGTTTCAGCGGATGATGCAGGATGTCATGGAAGGGAGAATTCAAAAAATTTTTGTCTATCGGCTGGATCGGTTCAGCCGGTCCCTCTCCGATTTCAGTCAGGTTTGGAAACAGCTGGAGGTCCGGGGGGTCCAGTTTGAGTCTGTCACAGAAAAATTCGACACATCGTCCCCCATGGGACGGGCCATGCTGAGCATTATCATGGTGTTCGCTCAGCTGGAGCGGGAGACCACGGCGGAACGCGTCCGGGACAACTATTATCATCGCTTTCAGCTGGGGGCGTGGCCCGGCGGCCCGGCTCCGTTCGGGTTCCGGCTGGGAAAGGTGACAGATCCGGAGGGCCGCCGGGTATCTGCTCTGGTTCCCACCGACCGGGCGGAAGATGTCCTCCAAATATTTCAGCGCTACATACAGCCGGAGCAGTCCCTGGGCACTGTGGCCCGCTGGCTGACGGACCGGGACATCCCGGGCGTCAGACGCAAAAATTGGGACAGTGCGGCGGTGTCGCGCATCCTGCATAACCCACTGTATGTTATGGCGGATGAAGATGTGTACTGGTATTTTGCCTCCAAGGGAGTGCGGTGCCCCCAGGCCCCGGGGGAATTTCAGGGCGCCTTTGCCTGCAACGTGGTGGGAAAGCGGGACCGGAGCCGGGGAAAGTACACAGTATCAGCCGATCAGCACCTGGCACTGGCCAACCATCTGGGAATTGTTCCCGGCGGACTTTGGCTGGCTTGCCAGCGGAAGCTGGAGCGGAACCGGCAGATCAGCCGGTCCGCGGCGGGCAGGCACAGCTGGCTGTCCGGACTGCTGAAGTGCGGAGACTGCGGCTATGCCATCAAAATCAATCTGCTTGACCAAAAATATTATCTGCTGTGCAGCGGACGGTCCAATCTGGGCGTCTGTAATGCAAGGCACTCCCTTGACCTCAGGGAACTGGAGCAGGCGGTGGAACAGGAGATTGTCAAGCTGCTGGACCAGTGTCCGCCGGAACGCCTCCCGGATGAGGGCGGGCAGGAGTGGGAAGAGAGGCTGTCCCGGATTGACGAGAGAATTGAACGGCTGGTTCAAGCTGTTGCCGCGGGCGGCGTGCTTACCGCCCGGTATCTGGAAGAAGAAATCAGCCGGCTGGACCGGGAGAGGAGAGAACTGCTGGCGGAGCGGGAGAGAAATCTGAACGCTGCACTGGTTGGGCATATTGATTTTCGGGGACTGGATTTTGAGGGGAAAAAACTGGTGGCCCGTAACCTGATCCGATCCATCCGTCTGAAAGGAGAGACGGTAAGTATTTGCTGGAATGTATAGCAGGTCCTTTTGTCCTGAAAAGGCCCTGCTGATTTGACCCATAGAGTCGGGGCAGGCTTGGCTTGCGGGACGGCGCGAAAAAACAGACGGGATCATAAAAATCCCGTCTGTTTTTGAATGAGATTGGTTCAAGCCTGAGCTGCCTTTTTGGCTCCTGCGCGCTGCAGGAAATAGACGCCGCCCACTAAAATCAGGCCTACGATGTCGGTGATGGTTCCGGGGACCATCATGCCGACGCCGCCGACAGCCAGAATGACGCGGAACAGAGGATTGATGGGCCGGTACAAAAAGCCGTTCAGTGCGGTGGCAACGCCGAAAATCCCCAGGAAGGAGCTGATACAGATTTGAATAACCTGAAGGACCTCAAAGAGGGCGGAGGTGCCTTCCGGAAACACAAACAGCATAGTGGGACTGAAAGCGAAGATATACGGCACAATGAAGGCGGCGATGGCCAATCGGGTGGCGTTGAGAGCCGTCTTCATGGGCGAGGACTTGGCAATGGCGGAGCCGGCATAGGCGGCCAGAGCCACGGGCGGGGTGATGTCGGCCACGATGCCGAAGTAGAACACAAAGAAATAGGCGGCAATCGGCTCGATGCCGATGCGGTTGTCGATCAGAATGGGGGCGCAGGTGGATGCCATGATGCAGAAGTTGGCGGTGGTGGGTACGCCCATGCCCAGAACGATGCAGCACACCATGGTGAGGAACAGGGCGACAATGGCCTGCCCGCCGGAAATTTTGACGATGGCAGTGATCAGGGTGGAGGCCAGTCCGGTGGTGGTGATGCAGCCGGCAATCAGGCCGGCCACAGAACACGCCACAGCCACGGTGACCGAGCTCTTGCCGCCCGCCTCCAGGGCGTCAAAGAATTTGGCGACGGTGAATTGCTCGCTGGGCTCGCTGATGCCGGTTGCCTTGTTCACAACATTGTTCAGCAGGCCGGCAGCCACGGCACACAGGATGGCCACGGAGGCGGCCCACTGCATGGTGCGGAATTGTCCGGAGACCAGCACCACCAGCACCACCAGGGGCATCAGCAGGTAGATTTTGGGCAGCAGCTTGGTAAAACGGGGCAGTTCACTGCGGGGAATCCCCCGCAGGCCCAGCTTCTTGGCCTCCAGATGGACGGCGATATAGATGCCGGTGAAGTACAGCACAGCGGGCAGGATGGCCTTGACGGCCACGGTGATATAGGGAATTCCCATATACTCGGCCATCAGGAAAGCGGCGGCGCCCATGATGGGGGGCATGATCTGGCCCCCGGTGGAGGCGGCCGCCTCCACGGCGCCGGCAAATTCGGGCTTGTAGCCGGTCCGCTTCATCAGGGGGATGGTCACCGAGCCGGAACCCACGGTGTTGGCCACCGAGGAGCCGGAGGCCATGCCCTCCAGCGCGCTGGCGATGACGGCCACCTTGGCCGGGCCGCCGGCTGCCGAGCCGCACAGGCAGTTGGCCAGATTGATGAAGAAGGTGGAGATGCCAGTCCGCTCCAGGAATGCGCCGAAGATGATGAACACCACGATGAACTTCTGGCAGACGTTGACGGGGGTGCCCATGATGCCGGAGGTGGAGTAAAACAGGTCGTAAATGGCCTTGCCGAAGCGGACATTGCTGAAGGTATAGATCAGCAGCACCCCCAGCACACATAGAATGGGGAGTCCCACGCAGCGGCGGCACAGCTCCATCATGGCCAGGATGCCGACAATGGCCAGAATTACCATCCGGATGTCATCGGTGGTGGCAATTGCCTTGGAGATGATGTCGTTGGCGTTATATGCAAAATAGAAAAAGGGGAAGGCGCCCACCAGCATAATGACAATGTCGTACCAGGGCAGGGAATTGACCTTGACATGGCCCTTCCGAATGGGATAGTGCAGATAGCCCATGATGAGGATCAGCCCCAGAAAGATGTTCAGCTTCTGCTCAGCCAGGGTGGGCCAGCCTTTCAGTGTAGAGAAAATGCAGTAACAGGAAAATGCAATGCCGAGAATACGCACAACCAGGCCGGGCTTCCCCTCCCAGATGCGGGTGTTGGATTCACGGTCATATTTTTTCATGACCGCTTCCACGTCGGCCATGGTGCCGACGTCGACGTCAATATGCTGAGTTGTGTCAGACGCTGCGGTTCTCTCCTTGTCGTTGGGTTCCATAAGATCTCCTTTCTCCCGTTTCTCCTGTTTGGCTCGCGGACCAGCGGCCGCGCAGTCCCGGGAGCGAGGAAGCGGTGCTCCCCGGGATTGATAAAACCGGGCGGCCCAGGGGGAAAGTCCTCCAAGGCCGCCCGGTCAGACATCTGCGCCGCACGCCCTGCCCGGGAGCGGAAGCTTACTTGGCGGGGACGGTAATGCCCTTATCCGCGAAGTAGGCCACGGCGCCGGGGTGATAGCCGATGGAAGTGACAGAGGCGGCAAAGTCCAGGTCCAGCTCAGCGGCTTTGCCGTGGGACAGGTTGGGGATATCCTCGAAGGTGCCGTACAGGAAGTTGTACACATCGGCCTCGGACACATCGTCCCGGGCGATGACCACGGCGCCCACGGCCACGGTGGTGCAGTCCTCCGCAGTGCCGTACACATCCTGAGAGATGGTGTTGGCGCTGTAGTAGGGGGAGGACTCGATCAGGGCGTCAATGTGCTCCTGGTCCAGACTGACCAGATAGACGTCACGGCCCGCAGCCAGGTCGGTAATGGCGGTGGTGGGAGCGCCGGCCACGATGAAGGCGGCGTCAATCTGGCCGTCCTTCAGAGCCTCGGCGGAGTTGGAGAAGTCCTGATAGGTGGGGGTGATGTCGGCCTCAATGTCCAGGCCATAGATGCCCAGCACATCCACCGCATTGAAGTAGACGCCGGAGCCGGCGGCGCCTACCGAGACCCGCTTGCCCTCCAGGTCGGCCACGGTTTTAATCTCGGGGTCCAGGGTGACGATCTGGACCTGCTCCATGTACAGGTTGGCTACGGTGGAGAAGCCGGTCACCGCGCCGTTTTCGGCAAAGGTGCGCTCGCCGTTATAGGCATACACCATGACGTCGGACTGGACGAAGCCCAATTGGGCGTCCCCACGGTCCATGGACTGGATGTTGGCGGCGGAGCCGCCGGAGGCCACAGTGGTGATGGAGGTGCTGGTCAGGTCGCCCACCTTGTTGCCGATGACGTTGCCGAAGGCGTAATAGGTGCCAGTCTCGCCGCCGGTGGTGAAAGTCAGGCGGGTGCCGCCGTCCTTGGGAGTCAGGCCGGACTCACTGCCGCTGGAGGAGACAGAGCTGCCGCCGCCCGAGGAGGACGAGCCTCCGCCGGAAGATGCGGAGCCTCCGGTGGTGCTGGTGCTGCAGCCGGACAGAGCCAGGGACAGGGTCATGGCAGTAGCGAGAACCAATGCAAGTGTTTTCTTCATTTCAAATTCCTCCATATCTTTCCATATTAGGTATGGCTGCGCTGGGTGTAGCTACTGGACATTGTTATTGTACTGCATTTACCTGGGGCAATGCAACCTATTTTTTGGAAGTCCAGAATATTTTTGAAATAATTATGAAATTTAGCTTTCATTTATTAAGAAAATTATATAAATGACAAAAAATATTAAAGTCTGGATGCGGCGCGAAAACCAGGAGACCTGGACCGCCCGACCGGCTGCCGCGGAGAATGGCGGAAAGCTTTCTGCTGCGGAGGCTTGAAGCGGTGTTCGGCGCATCCACATCCCACTGGATGGGTTCCATGCCGATGGAACGCACCGCGTTGATGGATTTGTCGTCATAGTCCCCATAAGGCAGGCGGACCAGAGTGGGGCGCACGCCGGTGACCGCCTCAATCTTGTCGTTGCAGGCCTCCAGGTCGGCCGTGATCTCCTGGGCGGACAGCTGGGGGTAGTGGGCGTGGGTGTTGGAATGGTTCATCACCTCGTGGCCCGCGTCGTGGAGGGCCTTGACCGATTCGGGGTATTTGTCCACCCAGTCCCCCACCACAAAGAAGGTGGCGGTGACGCCGTACCGGGACAAAATGTCGATGAGCTGCTGGGTGTCCTCGTTGCCCCAGGCGGCGTCGAAGCTGATGGACACCAGCTTCTGGTCCCGCTGGACGCAGTAGATGGGAAGCTGCCTCGCGGAGGCGGAGACGCCCACAACCGCCGGAAAGTTTACCGCATAGAACATAGCCGCCGCGGCCAGCAGGCAGGCCAGGGCGGTCCACCACTTCTTTCGGGTCAGAAGGAGCCAGAGCCGTTTTCTTCTGCTTTTCATAATCCCACTCCGTTTCAAATGAAGATTTGTCTTATTTCTATGAGGCGTCCTCCCTCCTCATGCCGGAGGGAGGACGGCATCAGGCGGAAAACGAAAAGTTAAACGGGCCGGCTTGTAGTCGGGGGCAGAATGGACTATACTATGTTCAATAAAACCAGGCGGGCCGCCCGGCGGCCTGCGGAGGGGAGAGGCGTGTGAAAGGCTCAGAACTGACGGCCCGGCAGAAGGCCTATTTTGACAGCGGGGCCACCAGGCCGCTCCCGGCCAGGCTGGCGGCGCTGGAAAGGCTGGGGAGGGCGCTGGCGGACCGGGAGGCGGAGCTTGCCCGGGCGCTGAGAGAGGATCTGAACAAGCAGCCCATGGAGAGCTATTTTTGCGAGACGGGGCTGGTGCTGGAGGAGATCCGGTTCCACAGGAGGCATCTGGCCGGCTGGATGAAGCCCAGACGGGTCAGAACGCCGCCGGCGCTTTTCCCGGCCAGAAGCTTCATCTGTCCGGAACCGTATGGCAGGGCGCTGATCATGTCCCCTTGGAACTACCCCGTTCAGCTTTGCCTGTCTCCCCTGGTGGGGGCCATTTCGGCGGGCTGCTGCGCGGTGATCAAGCCGTCGGCCTATGCGCCTGCCACCAGCGCGGCCATTGCCCGGCTGGTGGGGGATATTTTCCCGGAGGAGTATATTACCGTGGTGGAGGGGGGCAGGGCGGAAAACCAGGCCCTGCTGGAGGAACAATTTGACTATATTTTCTTCACCGGCAGTGTGGCGGTGGGAAAGGAAGTGATGTCGGCGGCGGCCCGACGCCTGACCCCGGTGACGCTGGAGCTGGGGGGCAAAAGTCCTGTGATTGTGGACAAGAGCGCAGACCTCCGATTGGCCGCCCGGCGCATTGCCTTCGGAAAGGTGCTCAATGCGGGCCAGACCTGCGTGGCCCCCGACTACCTGCTGATCCACAGTGCCCGCAAGGAGGAATTTGTCAAAGCATATCAGGAAGCGCTGGAGGAGTTTTTCCCCGGGGGCGACTACAGCCAGATGCCCTGTATTGTCAACGAGAAGCACTACCGCCGTCTGCTGTCCCTGCTGGAGGGGCAGAATATCCGGCTGGGGGGCGGGGGAGAGGAGGAGCGCCGCTTCCTGCAGCCCACTCTGCTGGACCAGGTGTCCCCCGAGGCTCCCGTTATGCAGGAGGAGATCTTCGGACCCATTTTGCCCGTGCTGACCTTTGAGGAGCTGGAGGAGGCGGCAGCCTTTGTCCGGGAGCGCCCCCGGCCCCTGGCCCTCTACCTGTTTACCCGGGACAAAGGGGCGGAGGGGATGGTGCTGGACCGGTGCTCCTTCGGCGGGGGCTGCATTAACGACACCATTATGCACCTGGCTACCTCTCACCTGCCCTTCGGCGGAGTGGGGAGCTCGGGAATGGGGAGCTACCACGGAAAGGCGAGCTTTGATACCTTCACCCACTACCGCAGTGTGGTGAAGAAGGGGAGCTGGCCTGACCTGTCCATGCGCTATCATCCCTACACTGAGGGAAAATGGAGTATCGTCCGCCGCATCTTGCGCTGAGAGATGTTTACAAAAATGCCGCTCCAGGCCAATGGCCTGGAGCGGCATTGTGTTGTTTTGATTTAACGGGTGGGGACGTGCCAGATGTCCCGGGCGTAGTCCCGGATGGAGCGGTCGGCGGCAAAGATGCCGGAGCGGGCGATGTTGATGAGGGACATCTGGTTCCAGCGCAGCCGGTTGGCGTAGACCTCCAGGGAACGGCGGTGGGCGGCGCAGTAGCTGTCAAAATCGGCCAGCAGCATATACTCGTCGGCCGGGCTGCCCCCCGCCCCGAAGAGGAGACGGTTGGTCAGGTCGGTGTAGGTCACCTTGTCCCGGAAGCCGGCGGAGATCTGGTCGATGACCCGCTTGATGGCCTGATTCTGCTGGTAATAGTCCAGAGAGCGGTAGCCCTGACGCCTGCGCTCGGCCACCTGGTCGGCGGTCAGGCCGAAGAGGAAGATGTTCTCATCCCCCAGCTGCTGGTGCATCTCCACATTGGCGCCGTCCAGGGTGCCGATGGTCAGGGCGCCGTTCATCATGAACTTCATGTTGCCGGTGCCGCTGGCCTCC